>JADGPR010000098.1 GCA_017882335.1 Bacteroidales bacterium
GCCAATATCAATGCAGGCATTGGTGCGGCAAGGCAAATTGTGAATTTCCTGAAAAACGGTGACAGGACATTCCAGGTAAACAAGTGAGTTTATCCGATCTTGGTTGTCAACGTTATGTTTAGAAGAAAACCATACGCCTACTGAACTTAGTATTCACTTTATTACGACTTACTATGGAAAACGAACAGGAAAAACCAACCACCTTCTTCAGGTTTGAAGATCTCCGGATCTACCATAAAGCGCTCGAATATACCGATACGATCTATTCGATGAGCCGGAATGTGAAAGACGATCCTTATACCCGGTATTTCTTTGAACGCTTTCTGACTTCTGCAACGAGTATTGCTACGAATATCGCAGAAGGGTCATCGCGAAACAAGAGTCAGTTTGTATATTACCTCAAGATGGCAAAAAGTTCTGTCAGGGAATGTGTTGTACTTTCGACGCTGGCGTTAAGCCAGAAGTTCATAACGGCAGAGGTGTTTGACATTTCCAAGAACTACCTGATGGAAATGACGAAAATGATCGGCGCACTGATCGGTTCCCTCCAACGAAGTGTGAGGCCCGGGGAGCCAGGTGCGGGGGACGAGGAAGAAATCTAAAAAAATATTTTTATGGCATTATTAAAGGCTTTCAGGGGACTCAGACCTCCGAAAGAAATTGTTAAAGAATTGGCTTCCCGTCCTTACGACGTACTCAACTCAGACGAAGCAAGAATAGAAGCAAAAGGGAATCCCTATTCCCTTCTTCACATCATTAAACCCGAGATCGATTTTCCCGGCGGAATGGATTGCCATTCACAGCCGATCTATGACAAAGCGAAGGAAAATTTCGACCTGTTCCGTGAGAAAGGCTGGCTGGTGCAGGATCCGAACGATTACCTGTACATTTATGCCCAGACCATGAACGGGAAAACACAATATGGTATCGTGGGCTGTGCCGGTGTTGAAGATTACATGAACGGCATCATCAAAAAGCATGAGCTGACGCGCAAGGATAAGGAAGAAGACCGCATGAAACATGTGCGCATTACCAATGCCAACATGGAACCAGTTTTCTTTACTTACCCAGCCGTACCTGAAATTGATGAAATCGTTGCCCGGATCGTGAAAACGGAGGCACCGGAATATGACTTTGTGGCTGCTGACGGGGTTGGTCATCATTTCTGGGTTATCAAAGATGAAACAGTCATCCGGAAGATCCTTGATCTTTTTACAAAGATCCCATATACCTATGTAGCCGACGGTCATCACCGCACAGCAGCAGCTGCCCTGGTTGGCAATGAGAAGAAACACAACAACCCGAACCATAACGGTACCGAGGAATACAATTACTTTCTTGCCGTTCATTTTCCGGATAACCAACTCAGCATCATCGACTACAACAGGGTGGTCAAAGACCTGAACGGACTGACCTCAGCTGAGTTCCTTGAAAAGCTTTCTGTCAATTTCGTGATTGAAGAAAAAGGAATAGCGATCTATAAGCCAGACCGGCTGCATAATTTCAGCCTTTATCTTGACGGAACCTGGTATTCGCTTACGGCAAAGCCCGGCACTTTTTCTGATTCCGACCCCATTGGTGTGCTCGATGTGACCATCCTATCGCGACTGGTACTCGGGCAGATCCTGAATATAAAAGATCTCCGGACCTCCACACGCATCGATTTCGTAGGCGGCATCCGCGGACTTAGCGAACTTTCAAAGCGGGTCGACAGTGGCGAGATGAGAGCAGCCATTGCCCTCTTCCCTGTTTCGATGAAACAATTGATCGATATTGCCGATTCAGGAAATATCATGCCACCGAAAACCACCTGGTTTGAACCCAAGCTGAGAAGCGGGCTGGTCGTTCATGCACTGGAGTAGATGCTGGATGCTGGTTGCTGGATGCTGGTTGTGTGAGTGAGGGCAAGAGTGAGGGTGAGGAAATTTTGAACTGGAAACAGAAAACCGGTAACCTAGAACATGATTCCCAGAAACAAAAAAGTTGAAGTTAGTCTCCGGCATCCAGCATCCAGCATCTAGGATCTTTCGGCAAGACCCGCTAATCGCCCATGTATTCTCCAAAAACTCCCTGCAGGTAAGCTTTTCCTTCCATAATGATCGAATCTTTGATTTCGGGTTTGATCTGCAGGAAGTGATAGTAATTGGTTCCTGCGTCGAAGGAGAACCAGGCATCCGGACGGATCCATCCGTCGCCGTCTTCCGTTGAAAAATAAGCAAATTCGGGTGTATAAGGGTTGAAGAGGTTCTTGCTCCAGTGAAACCGATTGTGATCCAAACCGAGTTGGGACAAAAGTGTAGTCGCAATATCCTGCTGGTTGCCCAGTTTGTGCCAGCGTTTTCCCCGGAATTCGTCCCTGATCACATTACCGTAAAATAACAACGGGATCTTATGGTATTCTTTCGACTGCGGATCCCAGTTCCGGTAAGAGTTATGGCTGTGGTCGGCTACAATAATAAATAAGGTATTGTTGAACCAGGGTTGTTTGCTGGCTTTTGCAAAATATTCGCCCAGGCAGTGATCCGTGTAATAAGCAGCATTGATGTATTCATGTTCGTTATCACCCCATTTTAACGGTTTTTTGTAAGGCTGGTCCCAGGGTGAGTGTGTACTGACTGTAAACAAGGCGGAGAAGAAAGGCTGCTTCTGTTTACCCAGGTCTTTCATCTGATAACCCAGCGTGAATTCGTCATGGATGCCAAGTTTTCCCCTTGGGATACTCGCCGGAAAATCGGCCCCTTCCATAATCTTATCAAAATTATTAAAGATGATATAACTCTTGATATTCCCGTAAATCAATTGTCCACCGAAATAAAACGAAGTTGAATATCCTTGCTTCTGCAAAACCTGTGGCAGGCTCGGTAGTTTAACGAATTTGTCGGGCTGTACTGTAATTGAAGATACTGGGTGACCGGGAAAGCCGCCGAATATGGAAGCCATCCCCTGCTCTGAGCGCGAACCCGGGGCATAGATCTGGTCGAAGAGAATGCCGTTCTTTTCCAGATTTTTGAATTCCGGTGTAATCCCCGGCTCTCCTCCGAGGTCCTCAACCAGGTCGGCCGACCAGCTTTCCATGATCAGGAGAACAATATTGGGGCGGGGAGTTTTCAGGATGAAAATGGTAGTATCCTTGGGCACTTTATAAATCTCTTTGATCACCGTAGCCGCTTTCCTGGAATCCATAAAGACATAAGGATTCAGGTTAAAATTAGCAAGGTTCTCAAAGATGCTGATGTAGAGGTTAAAAAAATTGTTGACGGCAGTCAGGTTCAGGATGTTGTGCTTCGAATAATAGGATTCGCTTTGATTGATGGGGATTTGTTGTACCCCGCCACGCATTCCGATGAATATCAATGGAGGCATAAACAGAAGGAAAAGAACACTGAAGAGAAAGTTTCTTTTTTCCCGGATAATGTCGACCGCAAAAAATTTGATATAGGCAAAAAATCCTGCCAGGAAAATGAAGAGGAACAGAAAAACCAGGAGGATGAAAATCCCTGACTCAGATGAATTATAGATCTCCGATGGATGGTTCAGGTACTTTATTACTTTGTAAGTCAGCTTGGTTTTCCATTCACTGTAAATCCCTATTTCACCGGCAGCTGTTAATGAATAAGCAAAACAAAGGATCGCCGTATATACTTTGTTTACCTTGTTGATCCATTTGGGACTGTAAACTGATTGAATCATCAGGATCAGGAAGGGAATCAACATGATGTAACAAGCCGTTGCAAGATCGAGACGGAATGCCCGGAATGGGATCTGCAGGATATCGGTCAGGAGAATTTTTTCGATCAGGATGAGCCTGAGATGGTAGATGATAAATACCATCCTGGTGAAATTGAAAAAAACAATCCAGAAGAGGAACTGACGTAAAAGAGAGAAAATGACCTTCTTTATCATAAATCGAAAAGTCAAAATTACAAGATATCGTGAAAAACTGCGATATTAATATTTTATTGCCATTGGAGAAAAAATCAAATCGTACATTTGTATCTGATCTTTCCTTCTTCCTGTTATGATGAATATCAAGGAAAACCTGGATGCCTTGCGCCCTGAGATTCCTTCCAATGTGAAGTTGATCGTCGTATCCAAGATGCAGTCCTTACAGCGTATCCGGGAGGTTTATGCTGCCGGCCAGCGAAGGTTCGGGGAGAACAGGGTCCAGGACCTGATCGCCAAACAACCCCTTTTGCCAATAGATATCGAATGGCATTTTATCGGACATCTCCAGACCAACAAAGTCAAATTCATTGCTCCCTTCGTTCATGTGATCCAGAGCATCGACAGCCTGAAACTACTTCGGGAGATTGACAAAGAAGCATTACGTAATAACCGGATCATCGATTGCATGTTACAGATCTATATTGCAACGGAAGAAACAAAATTCGGTCTGGACCTGACCGAAGCAAGGAATTTGCTGGCATCCGGGGAATTCCGGGCGCTGCACTACATACGTATCATTGGCTTGATGGGAATGGCAACATACACACCGGATGTTGCGTTGATACAAAAGGAATTCCGGACATTAAAAGTTTATTTCGATGCCTTATCAAAAGAATATTTTGCGGATGATCCGGGTTTCACTGAGATCTCCACGGGAATGTCTGGTGATTACCGGATAGCGATAGAAGAAGGAAGCACCATGGTGAGGATTGGAAGTAAGATCTTTCAGGAATAATGGATTCAAAATTCAGAATGCAAAATTCAGACCGCAGAATTAAAAATAAAAGTTAAAAAATGAAAAAACAGATAGAAACCATAATACTCCTGGTTTTGCTAGGTATAACAGGGGCCGGAAATGCACAGAACATGGTTCCGAAGAAATGCTATCTCCACCTCATAGGAACCATCAATAAGGAATACCCAATAGAGATGAACCTTGTCAAGATCAACGATACCATCTATGGCGATTATTCATTTGTTCAGCCCGGCAAGATCCCGTTTGGGAAGGAAAATACAGGAAATGGGATCGCGATATATGGTAAGATGAGTTCGGGTGATGCCTTCAACCTGAAGGAACTGACTGCTTCTCCCGGAAGCTTATTCAAAGGGAAATTTGTCAGCAGCCAGGCACTGTCCGGAACCTTTGAGAGCACTAATGGTAGCAAACCATTGCCTTTTGAAGTGACGGAAAAATACCCGGAGGGAAGTATAGCAATGAATGTTTACTACCAGAAAGCCTTTATGCCGCTGGTAAAGAAGCCCAAATCACCTGTTGCAGCCATACAGCTTGGAATGCTGTTGCCGGGTGAATCAGCCAATCCACTGATCTCTGATACACTCATACGCCTGATGCTGGTGAAATTTACCGGGAAACTGGTAAGAATTTCACAACCTGAGAAGCTACTGAATGGAATGAAACAGATCTATTTTGAGAATTATCTTTCCACCAATGAAGGCATTTATAACGAAAAGATGGCTTCCGGCTTTAACTGGCAATCATTGAAATTTCTGCATATCCTCATGAACGGTTCACACATCCTGAGTTTCTACATCGACCATTACGCTTTTACCGGCGGAGCGCACGGGATTCAAACACGGCAGTTTACCGTAGTGAATCTTTGGACGGGTAAAGAAGTTGAGCTAAAAAATATTTTTAAAGAGAATACGGAGGCGCAGCTGAGCTCCATTATAAGCGATAAGATCCATGAGATGAATCACCTCCCGACAACGCAAAGCCTGAAGGATGCAGGATTCTTTAGCGATACGGTCAAACCGACGGACAATTTCTACATCACCCATGAAGGGATTGGTTTTTTCTACAATCAATATGACATCGCACCTTATGCTTCAGGAACCATTGATGTTTTCGTTCCATTTCGTGAGTTGAAAGATGTGCTGGTTGCAGGCGGAGTCATCAGGGAACTTTCCAGGTAGAGAGAACACCGACATCTTTAATGTTCAACATTCCAGTAAGAGGTATCCAGCATGGTTGTCTTTGCTTCAGCGCGGATAAACCGGTCTTTCCCATGAATGTCTTTCAGTACTTCCGCTTTATCAAATCCTGTTGAAAGTAGAAATTCCTTTATCTGCTTTCCGAACCGTTCATTAATCTCCAGATAGAGCGATCCCGGCCGCACCAGGTGAAGGTAAGCGAATTCTGTAATGGCTGTATAAAACCGCAGGGGATCTTCATCTGTCACGAACAGCGCTTCGTGAGGTTCATATCCAACAACATTCGGATGCATTGATGAACCCTCACTTTCCGGGATATAGGGCGGATTGCTGACGATGATCGTATAACCCGGAAAATTTTTCCAACCATGCCGGTCAAGGATATCTGCCAGGATGAATTTTACTTTGCATTGATTCAGCGTTGAATTTTCTTTGGCAACCTGCAAGGCTACCGGCGAGATATCAAGGGCGTTGACCTCAATTCCCGGCATTTGTTTTTTGATTGCGACCGGGATGCAACCTGAGCCGGTGCCGATATCAAGGAGTGACAGGTCTTCGTATTGCCTGTGACGGGAATCCCGGAGGATCATTGCTACCAATTCTTCTGTTTCAGGTCTGGGGATGAGAACGCCTTCCTGAACTTTTATTTTCGTATCCAGGAAATGCGTCATACCTATAATATATTGTATCGGTTTGTTCATCTGAAGTTGTGCGAGTGCATCCCGAAACCGTGCCGCCTCCTCCCCTTGCAGTAGTTTCGCGCTATTCAAATGCACCTCAGCTTTGGGCCATCCCATCCATTCTTCAAACAGGAGGTATGCAAACTGGATGACTTCTGTTGGTTCATAATTCGCAGCAAGCTTCAGCCTGAACTCATCGAGAATCATTTTTACTGAAACAGTGTTATTTTCCATTCCCCGAAGGTAAAAAAAAAGCTTATCTTCGCAATGGAATATTGGGCCGCTGAAATGCTTTTTGACGACACGTACCAGACAATCTCTTCTACTTCTCAGGGCATCTATAAAGAAAAAGGCAGTAAATTCATTGCACTTGCATTTCCGGTATCTTCGGAAGAGGATATTAAAATGCAGCTGGCTGTCCTCAGGAAAGAGTACCATGATGCACGTCATCACTGTTATGCATATTGCCTGGGGTACGATAAATCTGCCTGGCGTGTGAATGACGACGGGGAACCATCAGGAACGGGAGGGAAACCTATTTTCGGCCAGATCCAGTCGAAGGACCTGACAAATATTCTGATTGTCGTTATCCGGTATTTTGGAGGAATAAAACTGGGAATACCGGGATTGATAAACGCATACAGGACGGCAGCAAGGGAGGCGCTTGAGCAGGCATCCATTATCACCCGAACCGTGGAAGAAATTTACGAGGTTCGTTTTGAATACATTTTGATGAATGATGTGATGAAAATACTAAAAGAAGAACACGCGGACATCCTCGAACAGGAGTTCGAAAACGCTTGTAAAATAAGGTTCTCCATACGACGATCTTCCGGAATGAAGATTACGAAAAGGTTGCAGAAGATTCCGGGAATAACAACGACATTTTTAATTTAAAAAGAGAGTTGTTAACATAATTTTTAAAATTATTATTCAGTCTTAATAATAATAATGCCTACGCTACTCAAGTCATAACTAATTGTTTTTGAACGATAACCTTATTTATAATATGTTAAAATAATTCAAAATATCGTTTAAAACACATTCATGTATAAGGAGTTGCTGAAACAGATTTGCATTTATTGAAAAGTTCATTCAGGGAAGGCAAAACAAAGAAACTCAAAAAAAATATTTTTATAAAACAAGTCTGAAATATTTTTTTTTTAAACTTTTTTAATCAATATTTGTTAATTGAAAAATCTACCTTAGCAGTTTTTCCGGATTTAAGCTTGCGGACTGAATCAACCACTCTTAAAAAAAGCACATAAC
>JADGPR010000049.1 GCA_017882335.1 Bacteroidales bacterium
ATCTTTGCAGCTAAATCTGTATCTATATAAAACAATTTCATCAAATGAATTCACCTGAAATTCAAGGTGAAACATCAAAAACCTCCTGGATAAAAATCGTTAGTAAATACAATCATCCCAGTCCCCTCAAAAGCTGGTTGCAATTTTCAATTAACCTTTTTCTCTATTCCATCACCTGGTTTTTAATGTTCGAAAGCCTTTCCCTGTCTTACTGGATCACCCTGGGGCTTTCAATTCCTGCTGCAGGTATACTGGTACGATTATTTATCATTTACCATGACTGCGGGCACGGCTCCTATTTCAAATCAAGAAAACTCAGAGATTTCATGGGAATCTTCATTGGTATCCTCACGTTCACTCCTTACTATAGCTGGTCATACAATCACCATATCCATCATGAAACGGCGGGAAACCTTGATAAACGTGGAATCGGAGATGTCTGGACAATGACAGTCACCGAGTATAAGGAAAGTACACGGTGGGAAAAAATCGTGTACCGTTTTTACAGAAACCCGGTCACAATGTTCGGCATAGGACCTCTCTATGTGTTTTTGATCGGAAACCGGTTCACAAAGAAAGGCATGGATAAAAAAGGCAGGCTGGGCGTATGGGTCACAAATGCAGGCCTGTTAGTTTTTGCCATTTCCATGAGCCTGCTGTTGGGCGTAAAAGCCTTCCTCCTCATCCAGTTTCCTGTTATTTACGTTGCCGGGATCATTGGTTTCTGGCTTTTCTATGTACAGCATCAGTTCGATCCTGCATACTGGACACGAACCGAAACGTGGGATTATAAAAAAGTGGCGTTGGAAGGAAGTTCCTATTACAAACTTCCCCGGGTCCTTCAATATTTTACTGGAAATATCGGGTTCCACCATATCCATCATCTTAGTCCTCTTATTCCCAATTACTACCTTTCGCGATGTCATCATGAGAATTCCCTGTTCAATCTAATAAAGCCGTTAAAATTCTGGCCTGCATTCAGGGCAGTAACATTCCGTTTATGGAATGAAAAAAACCGGGAAATGATTAGTTTCAGAAAACTGAGATTCAACTGAAAATAAATAGCGAAGTAGCGAAATAGTGAAATGAAAGACATCTCTGCCAGATTTGACAATTCACTCAATAAAGCACCTGTGCATCTCCTGAATAATCAAGGGAACCAACCGTAGTATGAGTAGCAAACAGACTTTTGCTTTCTTTTACCGTGGAGGTTTAGGCGGAGTTCTGGGCTTAGGAGGAGGTTTGGGCTTTTTAGGCCCTTTCGGCTTGGGCACTCTATGTGGCTTCGGAGGGTGCCTGTGCTTTTGTATTTCTGATTTGGGAAGAACCCTTGCCGAGGCGAGGTTAATTCCCGGGAAGTAACTGAAGAAAACCACGAAAACAAGTCCAAAGATCAGTTTTTTCATAGTCTTAAAATTTATAACAAAGATAAGGCATCTTATGCTAATTGAATGGTTGCAGGCAAATATCCCGATGCTCCCCTACCGGGCAGGCATATGAAAAACGATCACTCCATCATATAATCGTAATTCTGAATTTGAAGGGTTATATTCTTTGCAGGAATATGTGCTTCAGCATAAGCCAGGTAATTCAATCCGTCCCTGAGCCTCGTGAACGTACCGGTAAAGTGAACGGCATCTCCATGGAATATAGTGTGAACTTCTAACCTGCAAGTACTGTAATGTATGTCTTCAACCATCCATGTCATCTGATCTCCATCTTCCTCCACATTTCTTCCGGTAAAAACAAACTCATGGGTCGAATCAACCACCTGCCAGGTGGCCGCTGCAATGAACCGTTTGACCTGATCGGTTCCCTGCAGGGAGTATTTCTTAAGGAAATCCCGTAAACCGTAAAGAAATTTCTCCATGTTTTCTTTTTCTGTTTCAGCGATCTCTTTGATGAGGAAGGCTGTTGGCATTTTAGCACCCTGTTCGTTGAGAACCTTCTGAATAAGATTACCTTGCTGGTCATATTGATTTTTCTCGATCATAATGTTCAGGATCTCTCTGGATTTCAAAATTTCGGTACGGGATGTCCAGGAATATTTCGGAAGAAGGTTAATGCTGGTCTTTCTTTCCAAGAGGATTTGGTCCACCAGTATCGATAATTCAGTATCCTTGTTCTGAGCAGTCAGATTTTGTCCGAAATACACTCCCAGGATCATCATTACTGTTAAAATGGCTTTTTTCATAATCATCTTTTTAGCGTTCAGCAACCATTGCCCGGGAAATGAAATACCCAGACCTGCCGGCCGGTTTATATGCAGAAAGCACGGCAGGCAGGAGTTAACAGGGAATTCCTTGAGCAGTATCAGGCAGACATAGAACAAATTTACATTTTTTTGTCTTGTTTACAATACCAATAATTCGTGTTCATTATGCCCGGCTATCTTTGTCTTTGAATCACGGGTATGAATCTCAGGGCAAGTCCTGAAAACGCAGACATCCTCCTTCACAGTTCCGGGGAATGGGACCTCTATCATATCTCTGCAGGTCTCTCCTATAATACCCCAAAGCAAACCATTACCCTGGGATTTAATTATACCTTCAGTCCTGAAAGGTCCCTGACACCTTATACTGAACTGAATCCGTTTTCTCAGTCCGGGTTTCATTCAAAGGTTTTTGCCCAGTCGTTCGGGCTCGTTTTAGGTTATACACATTATCTTAAAAATTAAGACTAATCATTATTTGCGATTCCCTTCCCTTAACTGGGTACGATTCTATTTAGTCTTCTTATGCAATTTCATTTTTTTCTTAATAACAAGGATCTTCAGGTCATTATCCATAAATATTACCCGTTCGTATAAAGGATTTTGAAATTCTTTTAAGATAATTTACTTTTACTGGGGTATAAAATTAACATTCATTAGAATTATAAAAGCATATACTCATACGGATAGGCGTGTTCAGGAGAGCATAAAATAATTCATAATCGATTTGATCCGTACCTTGTAACTTTCTAAAGAAAAATCCATCTTATAAATTAATAAGTCAGAAAATTCAACCAATCAAGGAGGTCAGTATGAAAAAATCAACATTCTTAATTTTATTGGTATTGGGGTTTATTCTGCAGTTGCATGCCCAGGAGGGGATGTGGCTGCTTTCCCAGATCAACCAGCTTGATCTTAACAAGAAGGGCTTGCAGATAGCGGTCAGCGATGTATACAGCAAGGATAAATCTTCCATCTCCGACGCGATTGTACAATTGGGCGGAGGAACAGCATCCTTTGTATCCAAAGATGGATTGCTTGTTACCAATCATCATGTTGCGTTTGGAGCCCTCCAGCGGGCATCGAGCGTCAATAGCGATTTCCTGATCAATGGGTTTCTCGCAACCAAACGCAGCGATGAGATCAAAGCCCCGGGTTACCGTGCCAGGCTTCTTACTGAAATGAAAGATGTCACCGCAGAGATCCTGGATGCCGCAAAGGGAATTACCGATCCAACGGAAAAGAATAAAAAGATCAATGAAAAGATAGCTAAGATGACAGAGGTCATCACCAAAGACAAAAATGATATCGATGCTTCTGTGGCAGAAATGTACAATGGCAGGCAATATATCCTGTTTGTCCATAAGGTATTCAAGGATATTCGTATCGTGTATGCCCCGCCCAGTTCAATTGGAAATTATGGTGGTGAAACCGACAACTGGATGTGGCCGAGGCATACAGGAGACTTCTCATTCATGAGGGTATACTGTGCGCCTGACGGAAGTGGGAAGGAATTCGCGGCCGATAATGTGCCCTATCATCCGAAAGTATGGCTGAAGGTGGCTAAGAATTTTCTGAAGGACGGCGATTTCAACTTCATTATTGGGTATCCCGGCCAGACCACGCGCTATCGGTCATCCACCTCAGTATATTGGAATGAAAATTATAATTATCCGTTTGCCATTATAAACTTCCGGGAGATCATTGACCTCTGTGATCAGCTTACAAAAGACAACCACGAAGGCCAGTTGAAGGTTGCAAGTTTGAAAAAAGGGCTTGCAAATGTGATGAAAAATTACCAGGGAAAAGTAGACGGAATGAAAAAAACCCATTATTACGAAAAGAAACTGGAATTTGAAAAGGAGTTTGTAAAGTGGGCAAACAACAAACCCGAAACCAAGGCAAAATATGCTGATATCCTGTCAAAGGAAAAGGAGGAATATAAAGTTCTTGAATCGACGAAGGACCGCGATGAGGTTTTCGGAATTCTTCAGGGATTGTCGGGCACTCCTTTATCTGTAGCCCAGCAAATTATTTATATTTCACAGCAAAGGGAGAAACCTGAAGGCGAAAGGGATCCGGGATTCTCAGAAAAAATTGTTGACCAGAATATTGAAGGACTGGAATATACCTATGAAAATTATTTCGAGCCCGTGGATAAGGCTTTGATGGTTCGCACCTTGAAGAGAGCAAAGAGTCTACCACAGAATCAGAGGATCACAGGACTGGAGTATATTTTCAGTAATGATTCAAAAAGTGTTGAACAATTCGTGGATGAAGCATTTAAGCTGTCAAAACTGACGGACCTGAATTACGCAAAGACTCTTTTTAAGAAATCGACGAAGGAACTTCAGGCACTGAATGATCCTTTTATAAATATGGCATTCAGCATAGATCCGATGGCAACAGAGATGCAGAAAACTACCAGTAAATTTAGCAATAATGTCACAGAATTGAGGAAAGTTTATCTCGACGGTTTATACGAATGGAAGGGTACCCGAATGTATCCTGATGCAAACGGCACCAAACGGCTTGCATGGGGAAAGGTCAAGGGCTACCGACCTGCTGATGCAGTATGGTATTATCCTTTCACCACATTGGAAGGCGTTGTTGAAAAGAACACAAATGTTGAGCCTTTCGATGCTCCTGCCACACTTGTTGATCTTTATAACAAAAAGGATTTCGGCAGATGGGCAAATCCGGCGATGAAAGATGTCCCGGTAGCCTGGCTGAACCAGTGTGATATAACCGGCGGTAACAGCGGTAGTCCGGTGTTAAATGCAAAAGGAGAGATCTGTGGGGTGGCTTTCGATGGCAACTATGAAGCTATGATCAGCGACTGGCAGTATGATTTTGCAATGCAGCGCTGCATTGCCGTGGATATTCATTATGTGCTGTTTATTACAGAAAAAGTTGGTAAAGCAGGATTTCTGCTGGACGAAATGGAAATAGTGAAGTGAACTAGCAACTTGGTAAAATGTAAAACCTACCTGCGGCAGACAGGTGGTAAAATAATTTTGCCATTTTACATTTTGCATTTGTCCTAACCAAACCATTTCATAAAGAATTTCAACAACTTCAGTTTGCCATCGTAAGGAGCATATCTTACCGGAATATCTAACCAGTTATATCGCCTGGTAATTCCTTTCTTATGCGAAAATGTGTCAAAAGAATACTTGCCATGATATGAGCCAATGCCACTAAACCCGACTCCACCAAATGGCAGGCGGTGATTTGCAAAATGTACGGTCGTATCATTGATTGTACCACCACCAAATGAATGTTTCCTGATCATGCGGAATGTAAATTTCCTGCTGTTTGAAAAAACATATAACGCCAGTGGCTTTTCGTAAGCCGATATTATTTTATCAATATCCCTTTCATCGGTAAAATCAAGAATGGGTAAAATGGGCCCAAAAATTTCACCTTTCATCACTTCACTATCCAAACCCGGATTGTCAATTAATGTCGGAGAAATATACAAGGCTTGTTCATCCGTTTCTCCACCTATCAATAGCTTTTCGTTTATGATCATTTTCTTTAAACGATTGAAGTTGCGTTGATTGATAATTCGTGGATAGTCGTTTGATTGAAATGGATTATTGCCATAAGCATGAGTTATTTCATTCTTAAGATGAACTATAAAATCGTCTTTTACACTGGTGTGAATGAGAATATAATCCGGAGCAATGCACGTTTGACCACCATTTATAAATTTCCCCCATGCAATCCGTTTGGCTGCCAATTTTATGTTGGCCGTTTTATCGATGATACATGGGTTTTTCCCTCCCAGTTCCAATGTAACGGGTGTTAAATTACCGGCAGCCGCTTTTGCCACAATCTTTCCAATGGCAACGCTTCCGGTAAAAAAAATATAATCCCAACATTCCTGTAATAATTTTTCTGCTACACTTGCATCACCTTCTACAACACAAACATGATTTTTATCGAATACGGATGATATTATTTCGGAAATAACTTTGCCTATATGAGGGGTCAGTTCTGAAGGCTTTAAAACAACAGTATTTCCGGCAGCGACAGCTCCGATCAATGGAGACAAGGCCAACTGGAATGGATAATTCCACGGTGAGATGATCAAAACTGTTCCATAGGGTTCATTGTAGATTTTGCTACCGGACGGGAAATTTAAAAGCACAGGCATAACTGACCGGGGTTTAGCCCATGAATTCAATTTTCTCAGCACACGTTCTAGTTCTTTAAAAACTATCATCGTTTCTGTTGCGATACTTTCAAACTCTGGTTTCCGGAAATCAGCATGCAAGGCGTTTGTGATATCCTTCTCCCGTTTCATCAGCTCTTCGCGCAAACGTTTTAACGAAGCCTTTCTATATGCAACATCTTTTGTTTTCTGACTTTTAAAAAAGTCTTTCTGATGCTTTACAATGAGCGTGATATCCATGGTTTAAAGTTTTACAGGAATTTTACTTACACCTCTTTCGGAAATTGCGGTAATGGTAAGTGATGGATTTACTCCGGGATTCGAAGAAATTACAGAGCCATCGAAAACGTACATATTTTCATACCCGAAAACTTTATTATTGCTGTCTATCACACCATCCTCTTTTGTTTTACCCATGCAGGCGCCTCCTAAAATGTGTGCTGTGGAAGGAATTCCGGTAATTGTTTCGGTTACAATTACCTGTGGTCTCGCATTGATTATTTTTGAATAGGCATGTGCAATGGCATGCGCTTCAGGCATAAAAGGGGTGGGCGCTTTGCCTTTTTCGATCCTTGTTTGAGTACCAAAGATCCCTTTCCTGAATTTCAATGTGCTGTCAAGATGCTGCATGAATAATAAAACAGAAGAGCTTTTAGCATAATCCCGGACAAATAAAATTTTCAACCATGAAATCGGGTTTTTAACAAGCAATATGATCAGCTTCATGATACGTTTGAAGAAATTCCGTTCACATACCATGGGTAACATGGTTAATCTCCAGAAACCTGATCCTTCTCCATACCGGACCGGTTCCAAATGACTATTCTCGTCAAGTTCCAAAATCGAACCAATAGCAAGTCCCTTATGCAATTCAGGGTTTTTATCAATACTTGTATTTACAATCAGCGCTTCATTATTTGTTCTGATCATATCTCCGACACGCGGACTTAGATGGGGTAATGACGAATTACCGAGTTTTAAAAGCAGCGGAACAGTACCCAGAACACCTCCTGAAAATATGACTCCTTTGGAGGTTATCCGTTTTTTACCAGAAAAATATTTTGTTGATTGCCTGAATGTGATCTCATAACCTTTTTCTCCATGTTCGCTAAGCGGTTTTACATCGACAACTTCATGTTCCGGAATAATTGTAACACCTAATTCCTGCGCAAGATGAAGATAGTTTTTATCCAGTGAATTTTTCGCATTTTGCCGGCAGCCGGTCATGCAGGCTCCGCAATGGATACAGCCTTTCCTTTCCGGGCCTTTCCCGTTAAAATAAGGATCATCTACCGTTTTTTCCGGTTCACCAAAGAACACGCCTACTTTCGTTGGAGTGAAGTAATCGGATCTATTGATCTGTTGCGCCAGTTTTTGAAGAGCCAGGTCACTTGCAGCCAAAAGCGGGTTTTCAGCAACTCCCAGCATTTTACAGGCTGTGTCATAAAAAGGAGCTAATTCTGATTCCCAGTTTTCTAAACCAGCCCAGGAACCCTGGTTAAAAAAAGCGGATTTGGGTTTAGGCAATGTATTTGCATATACCAATGAACCACCACCAACACCAACACCGCTAAGAATGGTGATGTGCCGGAAGAAAGTCAATTTTTGAATACCAAACAATTTTATTCCAGGTACCCAGAACCATTTGCGAACATTCCAGTTTGTTTTCGGGAAATCGGCATTCCCATACTTTTTCCCTTTTTCAATCACCAAAACAGAGTACCCCTTTTCTGCCAATCGCAGAGCAGAAACAGAACCCCCGAATCCGGAGCCAATGATGATGTAATCGTAAGATTCTTTCAGGTGCATCTGTTTTTCTTTTTCAATCGATATGCATTTTGAATATTGCGGTCTAAGATAGTAAAATGATACAACATTGAATCCTTAACTTGATTTCAGTTCAATGAGAATACCCAATGCCTGATGGACGTACTCTTCTGAAACGACGAGCGTAAATTCATTTGTGGTGGAAATAACTTCCACGATGTTGATCCCTGCCCAGGCAATTTTCTTCAGGATAAAATAGTAAATACCGGAGATCTCCGTATTATTTTTGGGCAGACGGATAGTGATCGAACTGAGGTTGGTCTTTTCAGCGATCAGCTTTTCCCGTTCGAAGATCGTTGCAACAGTGTTTTCTGCTGCCCTGCTGACAATGATCGTTGTTTCATAGATTCCCCTGGAAACTGTTACAAAGAGTTCCTTCTCCCCGCCCATACGCCCGATCAGCACACGGACCGAATCCATCAGGGTCTCGGAGTTGGCATAAGTATAATCCCGCAGATCCGATCGCACTATGATATCTCCAAGATTTTTAAGAAACCCCTTGATCCCTATATTGATTTTATAATAGTAATTTGGCTCGCGCCGGTTTATGGCCACAATGATGGCACCCTCCTTTACCGGCTTCTGAAGTTTTTCTTCAATAAAGGGTTTTATGCTCCTTGCCAGCGAGGAGACATTGATAAGATTATCTGCCAGCGCCTCCTCTAAAAAAGGCGATTGGCGGAGATACTGGTCAACTACTTCAACAATGGTCATTTTGTTAAAATTTAAACAACTTTTCAATATTTAGTACAAATTTAGAATTTTTAATCATTTCGGGATGATTTGATGTTCCTTTGCAGTCAATTTTAAATACCGGATATGATCGTACTGAAATTTGGGGGAACATCGATGGGATCGGCAAAACGCATGGAAGAGGTATCCATGCTGCTAAAGAGAGATGGTCCCTGTGTTGTTGTTTTATCGGCCATGGCAGGTGTTACAGATAAACTGGTTGAAACCGGCGTGTATTTCAAAAAGGGTGACAGGGAAGCAGGAATGAATAACCTGCAGTGGATCCGGAACAGGTTTGAAGATACATGCCTGGAACTTTTCCGGCTGAAGCCCTCCCGCGATACTATCATGCTTTTTCTGGAAAAGGCTTTCGACGACATTGCATGCAGGGTTTCCGGTGAGATATCGCAGGAAACGGTAAACTGGCTTGTCGTTCAGGGTGAAATGATCACTTCGCGGATCTTTGCAGATTACTTGCAGGAATGTGGTTCCCCTTCTGTGTTGCTTGATGCGACCGGTTTTATGCGCCTCGATGAGGCAGGAGAACCTGATCTGCCGGCCATAGAGAGACTGCTTACACCCATGCTCAGACTGGGCGGTGATCTTATCTATGTGACGCAGGGTTTTGTTTGCATGAACCATCGTGGAGAAACAGATAACCTGAAACGGGGAGGAAGCGATTATTCTGCAACCCTGATCGGGTCTGCCATAAGAGCTGAGATGATCGAGATATGGACCGACATTGACGGAATGCAAAACAACGATCCACGTGAAGTCGAAAATACTTTTTCAATCCGCCGCCTCTCCTTCGATGAAGCTGCAGAGCTGGCCTATTTCGGGGCTAAGATCCTTCACCCTGCCTGTGTCTGGCCTGCGCAGCAATTCAATATCCCAATCTGGCTGAGGAATACCATGGACCCCGGGAACCCGGGTACAATGATCCGATCGGGTGGAGAGCGCCAGCAGATCACGGCGATTGCCGCCAAGGATCATATCACTGCCATCCGGATCAGGTCGGGAAGAATGTTGAACACCTATGGTTTTCTCGTAATGGTCTTCAAAGTATTCGAGGATTTTCAGACCCCGATTGATATGATTACCACATCGGAAGTGTCGGTTTCCCTGACCATCGATAACGACAACCACCTGGAGGGGATCGTGGAAGCCCTGGAAAAATATGGGATCGTGGAGGTTGACAAGGATCAATCCATTATTTGCGTGGTTGGCGATTTCCTCGTTGACAGATTCGGGTGTGCCGCCCGGATTTTGCACTCGTTGCATAACATTCCGATCAGGATGATCTCATACGGCGGAAGCCAGAACAACATTTCGTTCCTGATTTCATCGGCAGATAAAAAACGGACATTAAACGAATTGAATACCGGCCTTTTCCGGATGACCAAACTCCCTGAATATGCGCACTCCTGAACTTCAGTCGATCAAAACACCATTTTATCTGTATGATCTGGATTTGCTGGATGCAACCCTGTCGATGGCAGCATCTCAGGCATCCCATTACGGATTCCATATCCATTACGCCACCAAAGCCAATTATGATCACAGGATCCTCGACCGCATACGCAAGGTTGGTTTTGGCGTGGATTGCGTTAGCGGCAATGAAGTGAAGTTTGCAATTGAAAAAGGCTTCAAACCCTGGAACATCGTCTTTGCAGGAGTGGGGAAAACCGACCTGGAGATTGAAGAAGCCATTCTGAGCGGGATTCTTTGCCTGAACATTGAATCATTGGAAGAGCTGGAGGTTACAGGGTTGATCGCAGAACGGTTAAAGCGGGTTGCACCTGTGGTACTCCGGGTAAATCCTGATATTCCTTCACTGACGCATGAATACATTGCCACCGGGAAAAAAGAGAATAAATTCGGGATCGCGATGGAGCATCTCTCGAAGGCGCTCAATTTTTGCGAAAATCACCCCTGGATTACTTTTCTCGGCCTTCATTTTCATATCGGATCGCAGATCACCTCGCTGGAACCATTTGAAGAACTTTGCCATGCAGCAACACGGATCTGGCACGATCATTCAATCACCCTTCGCGGAGGCCGGCTTATCAATTTGGGTGGCGGACTTGGCATTGATTACCTTGAGCCGGTCCGGAATCCAATTCCAGATTTTGGTGCTTTCTTTAAACTGTTTAATGAGAAACTTCAACTCCCTGCTACCATAGACCGTCATTTTGAATTGGGACGCAGCCTTACCGGCCAGTGCGGAGCACTGATTACCCGGGTGCTGTATGTAAAACAGGGATCAGGGAAAGAACATGTTATTGTTGATGCAGGGATGACCGAGCTGATCCGCCCGGCCTTGTATGGCGCTATGCATAAGATCGAGAACCTGACATCCAGCGATGGCTTTGAAACATACGATGTGGTTGGCCCGATTTGCGAGAGCAGCGACTTTTTTGGCAAGGGAATAGGTCTTCCAGAAACCCGGCGCAACGATCTGCTGAAGATTCATTCCTGCGGAGCCTATGCCGAATCGATGTCGATGAATTACAATCTGCGTGGTTCGATTGATAAGGTTTATCTTACCTCGCTTGGGGACTCACGATCTTTTTCCAAACTCAACTTTCTATCAGCGTTTCCCGGTTCCAGTCCGGCGATCACATCGCTGACCGAAAACCACTATTCCATAAATCGCCAATTATAATCACGGGTTTAAACTCATGATCATTTCTTATGTAAAATTGTACCCGACACGAGAATTGACGAATCAGGCGGCTCATAAAACCCTTGCTTATCCATATTCCTGGTAAAAAAATTATAGAGTTCCCCACTGGAATTAAAGGGTTTTTTAATAAATTTATCAGAAGCTGAAAAAGTCTTCATCAACTTATCCCGGATTTCATATTTGAGAAAAACAAATTTATCTGGCTGTCCGAGTTCACCATAATTAATAATCTTCTGATTTTTAACAAGGGTCACAAATCCCCGGCCTCTTGAAATGGTACTGATTCCGTTCAGACCTTTCGAATGAATTTCAACATAGTACTCATGTTCGTTGAATTTCATGATTTCAATAGTATCCTTACTTCCGTTCGTTGATGGGTTGACCCAGGTACCGATAAGGGCCGGATCGATAATGGAATTACACGAATTGCTTAAAGGTACCGGCGATTCGTATGGACAACCGGTCATAACTATGATCATGATCATGCTGGTGATGACAAATAGCGTTTTATTTTTCATGGGTTTTCAGTTTGAGTTTTCAACACTTTGTTCTTTTTCTTCATAAAATAACTCCATACAAAAAGAGCCCCGGTAAGAATAAAACTACCGGTCTTTCACAACGATCCTGATGAAAGACCGGTCAACGACCGGGTTTACCTCAGGATAAAGGGAACAATTGTTGCGATGACCCCAGTGCACACTACCACCAAAATGAAAAGGTTGTACCTGACATTGTAATTGCTCAGCAGCGACTCATCATAGTATTTTGCAACATTCTGGTCTTTGTACATCGCGAGAAGGCCATTCACCAGTTTCATCCGGGTCTGTCTTCCTTTTATGAGTCCGATGATTACGACGATATTTACCAGGACGATGAGAAAAACAAAAACAAACATAACTGTCAATGATGAAGATTCAGTCCTCGATTTTTCAACGAGGCCGGAATTGACCGCGAGTGTGATAAGGTTCAGGATAATGGCTGTGAGGATAAAAATAATATCTGTTTTTGTGTTTTGTTCCAATTCCTTTGTAATGTGGTTATGAACATGTTCAATCATGATTTACCTCCTTTTTTCAGATGAAGAATTTTCAAAGATAATATTATTTTTTACCGAATTTCTGGCAGTATCCATCCAGCATGTCTGTTTCAATTCCAAACTCATCCATCGGGATCGGTTGCTGCGCTGAAATATCTTTGCTCATTTGATCAATGTTCTCTTTTGGATGGAAAAGTTGTGCGACTTGGTTTGTCAGGTCAACGATTTCAATTGAAGGATCACTGAAATTCAGTTCCCATTTGCTGAGAATAACACTTACACCGGCTGTTTTCGCGAGTGCGGGAAGCTTATCTTTAACAATAGCCATGACAAATCCGATGGAACCATTGCTGAAAATCATCTGGTGCAGTAAATGCTGGTACGAAATTATTCCAACTGTGAGTTCTTTTACCCTCGCGGTATCATGGGCTTTCTCTGCCGAATCATTCTGCTGGTTGAATTTTACCATGTGCTTTTTAAAATAATCCGACCGTGACCAGGCAAATATAACTATCCTGGAATCGTAGGTCCCGATCTTCATGGCGGCCTTTGTATTCTGGGCAAAAGCCATGTTGCCGGCAGGGTGCAGAATGCTTAAAAGGATAATGGCAATGACCGAAATTGAAATCTGAATTTGTTTTTTCATGGTTTGTCTCCTTTAAGATTAAATGAATGATAAATGATTATTGTTCCGTGCTTTTATTTTTCACTATTTTTGTTTTTTCCATTCTGGTTTTACTCTGAATCCGGTACCGAAATTAAATGATGCACCTCCGGATGAATTGAAATTCGTTTGTAAATTAGTTGTAAACAGTTTTACAAGTATTCTACATACAAAAACCTTAATATCGCTTCAACTTTGTCGGGCAAAAAACATATTCATTTCGAATACCTGAAAACGAAGATCGTGGCGATGATGCAGCAATCCTTCCCGGGGATCAATTCTTCCATTGCGGAATGGAAGGGACAGGAGATCACCGATTTCCAGGAAGATCTGCGCATCCGGGTAAATGCTCACATCAGCGAGAAGTGGTTTTATACCCATATGAAATCCCGCCAGCTTTCCATCCCCCGGATCGATATGCTAAACCTGCTGAGCAAATACGCCGGTTATGCGAACTGGGACGACTTTGTCTTTAAAAACAGTGATGTCATTAGCAATGACCCTCCGGCAATCTCAACAAAGAAAAGTGCTAACCGGTTTTTCCTTCTGATACCCTTGATAGTCCTTGTCATTGTTACCATGTTTTATGGTGTATTCAAAATTTTCAATACCCAGCAATACCGGTTCTGTTTCTATGATGCCGATACCCGGGACCCGATAACAAACAGCCAGATAGAAGTGACCTTGCTCCTGGAAGGGGAAACCCCGGTTCAGAACCTGGCAGGCCCGGGCGGTTGTTTTGTTTTGAAGACTGATAAAAGCCTGGTTAAAATGGTGGTGAAAGCCCCCTATTACCGAACCGATACCATAAAACGCATCGTCAGGAAACTGAACCGCAATGAAATGGTGATGCTGCATGCAGATGATTATACCTTAATGATTCATTATTTCTCGATGATGAAGGTGGATGACTGGGCAAAACGGAGAAGCCGGCTCGAAGCAATGATCAATGACGGGGCGATGATTTGCCAGGTCGTTAACGACAAAGATGCTACCGGAATGGCGTTGTACAATAAAGAGGAGTTCATCGACAAAATGACTATGCCCTCCGGCAGCCTGAAAAATATTGAGATCCTGAGTTCGCAGATGCGTGAGAACAAAATCATGGTACTCAGGTTCCGGATCAATGAGAAAAAAAGATGAGGAGAACGGTAAAAATATTCGCCCTGATCCTGTTCTATTTCCTGGCCTGCGGAAAAAGCTGCGACAACGAGGAAAAGAACGATGCCCAACGTGAACAGGTAAGGGTCAGTGCTGAAACCGACAGTCTCCGGTCGGTATTCGGAACGGATACTTTATCGGCATCATCCCTGCTGGTATATATGGAAACGGCAAAACAAAAATTTTACGATTTTAACGATTACCTCCACATCGTAGCCGACACCTCTGCTGCAGAACCGTTCAAGGATAAAGCCCGGGAGATGATCCGTGACCTTTTCATCGCAGGAATGGAACCCACAAAGATTATCAGCCCGTTCGGGTTGGATTCGGTCGGTCTGAAAGAGGCCTTTCGGCGGATCAATGATTCAGTTTATGAAGGTCATCTTGTTTTTTCTTTCAAAACGCTCCGACGGTCAGGCAAAATCGTCAATTCCTCCCTCGAAACCGGTACCATCGCAGTTTTCCTGGTAAAGCGTGACAAGAATTTCGGGAAAGGGAAACTCCGGGTTTGGAATGTATTACTTGGAAAGATGGAATGATCAAACAAATGAAAATATCAAAATCCTACCTGATCTATATTTTTTTTGGAATACTTACCGTTTCCATTTGTCTTCATCTTTATGGTGCATGGTTCGGAAATACTTTGGCCGCCCCGATACTGGCGGGCTCGCGGTGGCTTGTGCTTGTTTTTGTTTTCATTTATGCCTTGCGGAAACGGTCGCTCACTACCTGGATCCTATTCAGTATGCTGGCGGGTGCAGAATTCGGCCATGACTTCCAGGCGGTAGCCATCCACCTCAATGTTATCAGTAAAATTTTTCTCAACCTGATCAAGGCCATCATTGCCCCACTGCTTTTTGGTACGCTTGTAGTGGGTATTGCCGGCCATTCCAACATCAGACAGGTGGGCCGGATGGGATGGAAATCGATTCTCTATTTTGAGATCATCTCGACCCTTGCCCTTTTTATCGGCCTGATGGCCATTAATCTCAGCAAGGCCGGTGTGGGTGTAACCCTCCCGAAAGCCATGACTCAAGGAACGCTGCCTGAAGTCCCGAAACAGACGTGGGAACAGATCATCCTTCATGTTTTTCCGGAAAATATTGCTAAATCCATTGCCGAAGGACAGGTACTGCAGATCGTTGTATTCAGCATCCTCTTCGGGATCGCCGTGGCCATGGTGAAGGAAAAGTACCGCACTCCCATGGTGCGGTTTGCCGAATCGCTTTCGGAAGTGATGTTTAAATTCACTAACATCATCATGTATTTTGCGCCGTTTGCCGTGTTTGCCGCGCTCGCGTATAGCGTCGGACATATGGGTATTGGTATCCTGGTGAACCTCGGACAGCTGCTGGCCACCCTTTATGTCGCATTACTTCTACTTTTGCTGTTGGTCTTCCTCCCAGTCATGCTGCTGCTGAAGATCCCGGTGCGGAAATTCATACAGGCCGTTACGGAACCCGCCACCCTGGCTTTTGCCACCACCAGTTCAGAGGCTGCCCTTCCGATCGCAATGGAGAACATGGAGCAGTTTGGCGTCCCGCGTAAGATCGTTGCCTTTGTGATTCCAACGGGTTACAGTTTCAACCTCGACGGAACCACGCTTTATCTTGCACTGGCTTCCATTTTTGTTGCGCAGATCTCAGGGATCCACTTGTCATTCGAAACGCAATTGGTCATGATGTTTACCCTGATGCTTACCAGCAAGGGAGTGGCCGGTGTGCCACGTGCATCGCTGGTTATCCTCCTAGGTACTGCAACCAATTTCGGTTTACCAGTCTGGCCGATCTTCATCATCCTGGGCATCGATGAGCTGATGGACATGGCACGCACCGCCGTGAATGTGATCGGGAACTGCCTGGCCACGGTAGTGATTGCAAAATGGGAAGGGGAATATGATCTTTAACTTTGGTGGCCCCGGGACTGCCTATGTGTTTTCCACGCTGTAACCCACCCCGGCAAGGCATCCCTGAGAATGATCACCACAGAAGCCATGATAATCAAGGTGAGGCTGAGGTTAATGATTCCATCGACCCGGTGGGCAGAAGTAGCAAGTTGCGGAATGTAGATTCCTTTCATGTTAAGGATACCTGCAGTGAACGTGGTGATCCCTACAAAAACGAGTGGGATGATGGTGACCCAGGCATACCTGATTTTTCCCCGGTTGATGATGTAAGAAGTTCCGATGGTGAGTGCAATGGTCGCCAGCAACTGGTTAGCGGTTCCGAACATCGGCCAGATGGTGGAAACACTTCCGGTATAAATAAAATATCCCCAGAAGATTACCACAATTCCGCTTGCGAGCAGGTTCCCGGGTAGCCAGGTGGCACGGGCAAAAGGTTTGTACACCTTTCCGAGACTTTCCTGCAGGATGAAACGGGCAATACGGGTTCCGGCATCAATGGTGGTGAGAATGAAAAGCGCCTCAAACATGATCGCAAAATGATACCAATAAGACATCAGGTTTTTCAATCCGGGAATGGAAGAAAATATTTGGGCCATCCCGACTGCCAGGGATACAGCCCCACCGGTTCTTCCTGCCACCTTTTCTCCCACTTCTGCAGAAAGTCGTGGAAGATCGGAAGTGGTAAATCCCATGGCATGCAATTGCGGCAAAATTTGATTAAACTTTTCGGGGGAAACATTGATCTGGAAATAATCGAGTGGAAACAAGCTGGAAGCAGCTATCAGGGCAAGCACGCTGACAACCCCCTCCGAAAGCATGGATCCGACTGCAATCATTTTAATGTGCGATTCCTTCATTATCATTTTGGGAGTGGTGCCCGAACTTACCAGCGAATGAAATCCCGAAATGGCCCCGCAGGCAATGGTGATGAACAGATAAGGGAACAAGGTTCCCGGGATCACCGGTCCACCTCCCCAGGTATAGGTTGTAAAAGCAGGCATTTTCAGGTTAGGTGCTACAATGATGATTCCCACTGCCAGCATTGCAACAACGCCAAGTTTCATGATGGAACTTAGATAATCGCGTGGAGAAAGAAGCAACCATACCGGAAGTACAGAAGCCAAAAAACCATAACCGGCGAGCAGGATGGTCAGGGTTTTATGGTCGAAACTAAACCAGGATGCAAAGGGTGAAGCCGGAATATATTTCCCGAAGATAACGGCTGAGGTTAGGAGAATAACCCCCATCACGGTAGCTTCAACCGTTTTTCCTTTCCGAAACCTGAACATCCACACTCCCATGAAAAGGGCGATGGGGATCGTGGCAGCAATCGTAAAGGTTCCCCAGGAACTTTCCGACAGGGAATTTACCACTACCAGTCCTAATCCTGCCAGCGCCACGATAATAATGAGAAATGTTGCAACCGATGTTGTAACGGTGCTGGTAACTTTCCCGATCTCCACGCGGGCGATTTCTGCAAGAGATTTGCCATCGTGCCGGATCGAGGCAGTGAGGATAACGAAATCATGCACTGATCCTGCCATTACCGCACCGATCACCATCCAGACAAAGCCCGGGAAATATCCGAACTGGCAAGCGAGAACAGGGCCTACCAGCGGACCTGCCCCGGCAATGGCGGCAAAATGATGACCGAAAAGGATCCATTTGTTCATCGGGTAATAATTCTGTCCATCGAACAAACGGCCGGAAGGCATACTCCGGGAATCATCAAGGGTCAGTACTTTGGCGGCAATAAAAGAAAAGTAAAACCGGTAAGCAAGAACGAAAATGGCGATCGTGGTGATCACCAGCGGCATAGCATTCATGAGCAAAAGCTAGGTGACTACAAATTTATCGGTGATTCCATAAAACGCTTGATCTCGGCAGCGTGTTCTTTTTCTTCTTCGATGATCCGGAAGATCAGTTTTTTTGCATCACTGGAGGTTCTTTTCAACAACTCTTCATAGAAAACAACACTGTCATTCTCAAATTTATAAGCGATCTCAAGCGCCTGTTGAGGAGTTGATACTGTTTTTGCAAGTTCAGTTCCTGAATCCTTCCTGCCGAAAATATGCGTATCGGCAAGATGTCCGATGTAATCGGAAGCTTCATCTTTGCTGAATTCAAATGACTCCGGTTCAAATTTATCCGCCAGTTTCTGAAAAATGGCGATGTGGGTGAGTTCCTTTTCAGCAAGGTCATAGAAAAGACCTTTGACATCAGTGCTTTCATTGATCATTTCTGCTCCCGCAGTGTAAAATTCCTGACCATTCTCTTCAATCCTGATGGCAATCTCAATAATTTCCAATCCAGAGTAATACATACTGTCAATATTAATGATAAGCAAAAGTATGAAAAATCATGGAAAGAAATTCTGATCAAAGCAAAAACCTGATTTCTGCCAATTCCCTGCCTATTTGCTGCACTCCTTTAAGAATTCTTTGAGTCTGCGATGAAGAAGGTTTCTTTTTACCTGAAATGTATTGTGCAAGGAGACTTTGATTCATACCGATCCGTTCTGAAAATGCTTTTGCATTTATGACCTTGTAAAATTCAAAGAATTGAGCCAGATCCAATGTCACCTTAATATCATTTTCAGTAATAAGAGGACCATTTTCTCCGAAGTATAAATTAAGCGCTTCGACCATATTTGATTTAAGTTCAATTAAATCTTTTCCGGTTGTTGCTACCGGATGATTTTGTGCGTAAACTGAATACCCCGTATTTGTATGCTCAACGATCATTTCAATTTTTTTCATACTCAATAGATTGTTACTTTAAACCGGCATCTTTCAGAATTTTATTTTTCAGTCCAATGCCAACTTCACTCGAACCATGATCAGGTACAACAATTTGTCCTTCTTTTTTCGAATGCTTCATGATCAGGTGACTTCCTGATTGTCTGAATACAAACCAACCATCCTTTTAAAAAGCCTGATCAATTCACTGCATTTCATTTCGCAAAGGTAATAAATTTATTACTTATTATAGTTTTTTTCAGATTTTACTATCATTTGTCCTCAGGCCGGACGGGAATATTTTCAATTCTCTCTCTGAAACTCATTTATTTTACTGTGATTCTCTGCAAAATTCCTTTTCCGCGTTTTGGTCATTACACAGAGTATCCTCCTATGAAGAAAAACAGGAACTTCAATTTGGATAACATTAAAATCGTTCTCGCAGATTTTCGCAGATTAAACGCTGATTCACGCAGAAGACCATTATGATTATTCATATTAGATTGTATTTTTTAAAATAACACTAATCTAATCTGCGAAAATTTGCGATAAATCTGCGTTAATCTGCGAGAAAAAAACAATTGGTAATCAGGTAGATATAAATTGTTATATAGTAGGTTCACAGAGAAGGCACAGAGATTCACAGAGGTTGAGAAACAATGACTATTTTTCCAGCTCCATCTCTTTGATAATCTTTACCGTCTCTACACTTACCGTGCAAACCCTTTCTAACAGATCTATCACCTGTTCTTTATAGTCTGCAAATTTATAAGTGTTAAACTTCTCAGCAATGGTAGGGTCTTTGGGCTTCTTTTCCTTATATTGATCAAGCACCCACTCGATGGCGGTTCGGTTACCGAGCTTGTATTCCCACGCTTCCTTCGGAACGGCTCTTAAAAAAGTAAGTTCATCGATTTCGATGATGCCGGCGGCTTTATCGGCTTTCAATTTAACTTTCACCTTCGGTTGCCGTGTATACATCTCTTCAGTTTCTTGCGCCACACTAAACATTTCCTTCTGCCGTTTCGCTTCCGCCTTTACATCAAAATCATGACGTTCAAGCGGCCAGGGAGCAACCGTTTCGTAGTTGATATGCAGATCCATTAAGGCTTTGCCCCATGCTGCCCATTTCCGGAAATCTTCATAAAAAGGCAGGCGCGGAAACTCACGCTTTAAATTCACCTCATACTTTTTACGGTAAGCAGGATTATTTAGTATCGCATAAGCATAATAAAAAATATTCTTTTCAGATATTGCTTTGTCATGGTAATAATTTTTAAACAGTTCAATTCCCCAATCAGTTATATTTTCAATACGATCTCCAACTTCATTATAACGATAAAGCGAAAAGGAAAATACAGGAGCGGGCATGAACATATTTAAATCTGCTATTGTGTTCGATGCCAATGCACTTAATTTGACACGAGCACCGCTTGATATTGATATAGTGATATTTTCAGTATCTGGGTTCGGATAAAAATCATTAAATGAACCTCTTAAATCTATTGGAATATATCCAAAATATAAATATTGCTTCACAAATGGTCTATATAAACATTTTCTTATACAACTAATTTCAAATATTCCTTTTTTGCTCTTCCTTAATTTATCCCTCTTTAATCTACTTGACCATTTTATTATGTTTCTTTCTGAAGTGAACTTGTCAACAACAGGATTAGCCTCGTTTTTGATATCATGATAGTTATTTGTTTTTTTAAAGTTAGACCAACGATCAACTTCTTCATTATATTCATTAAAAAAGAAATTTATTTTCTTGTTCAACATTTCAGAATTAAAGTCATAAACCCATTCATCTCTATTTGTAGAAAGTCCATTTGAATACTCGCTAATCACAGAAATCTCTTTTTTACTTTTGGCTACAATTGGTATGAATTCCTCAAAATCATTATTTGCTATTTCTAACCATTGATTCTTTTTAGTCGGAAAGATTCTTTCAAAAGTCAACTTCTCAATTTTGTTTGTTTTTAACCATTCTAATTTTTCATTTTTTTTAGCTGAAGGAACCTTTAGATAATTAATTATACATGTTGTATCTGATGCCTTGCTCTTAATCAGAAACGAAATGCATACACCTATTGTGATACCAAAGATATTTCCTTCTTTATCATTTCTTAAATCCCCAGCTAAATCAATTATATAACAATCCGAAAATTCATCTGAGATAATTTTTCTAAAACCATCAAAGCCGTCTGCACTTATGAAAGAACTATTACTGATAAACGCAATTACTCCTTCATGATTGATTCTATCCATAGACCACCTAAAAAACCTTGAATACATATCATAAGTTTTTGTTTTTTGTGCGTTGCTATATTTTACAAATGTTTCTTTTATTCTCTTGTCGATTACAGGATATTCGCGGTTTTTATTATTCTCGTTTTCGTTTTTCTGGTTTGCATTGTAAGGCGGATTGCCGATGATAACAGAGATCTTTTTGCTGTTTTGCCGTTTAATGCGTTCGGTATTTTCAGAGGTAACGCCAAACATGTCATGTTGTTTCCCGGCGAATGCCAGAGCGCTGATATTATCCAACGTATCTACAAAACAAAGATTTGGAAACTCAGCATAGTATTGCATCTTTTGTTTAAAGGTGTATTCGATATTCAAATTAGCAATATAGTAAGGTAATATGGCGACTTCATTGGCATGGATCTCGTTTTTATATTTATAATCCAACTGATCTTTGGGGATGGCATTTTCAATGATCTCACAAATGAATGTACCTGTTCCGGTGGCAGGGTCAAGAATTTCCACATTCCTGTCGGCAAGAGTCTTCCCAAAATGCTTATACAACAGGTAATTGGTACTTTGTACCATAAATTGTACGATCTCATTGGGTGTATAAATTACTCCTAAACGGTCGGCGGCTTTGGGATTATAGACTTTGTAAAAATTTTCGTAAAGAACTTTTAGGAATTTTTGTTTTTCATGGTGATCGGTTATACTTGCGGCCGTGGCGCTTATGGCTTCATAATAATGCTCGATGCTGTTTAACAGGTTTCTGCGTTCAGCATAAGAGAAAAGAATACCTATTAATTTTTCCAGTTCAGCCGCGATGGTATTGTGGCGATGAAATTCAGGATCGTCAAATATTTTAGTGAAGATATCGCTGGTGAGAATATGCTGGATCATCATTTCACGGATATCTTCCAAAGTGATATCCGGATTGATCTCAGCCCTGCATAATTCAAGGAAAACCGCTTGTGCAGCTAAAAACACTTCATTGTTCTCCCTGGTTTCAAGTATCCTTTTTCTCAGTGTTTCAACAATGACCGGAATATCCGCCTTGAACTTCTCAATTGCATCCTCAAATTTATATACGGTTTCACTTTTGAAAGAGAAAAACGCAGAAAGGATTTCGTGAAGTTTGTCAGCATCCCTGACCTTAACACGGTTTACCTCTTCCCCTCTCTGGAATAAAACTGCGACATTACTGTCTTCAAAAAGTATGTTTGTGAGCGGATAACCCTTTTTTATTTTGGTATCAATCTCAGCTTCTATGTCGTCTTTTTCATCTTTGCTTTCCCATAAGCCGATATCAAGGCCCCAGAGGTTTTTTACTGTTCCATCCGGATGAACTTTTTTCCCTTTAGTACCCATTACAGCAACTTCAGGTACTACATCATAGTTGAATTTCCTGGCATATTCATTCAGCAACACCCAAAAATGATTCCGGATGCTCTGCTCATTCCGGCTTTTCCCGAATTGTAGAGTCCGGTCAAGATTCTGGTAATATTGATTGATGAGGATTTTGGACATTGGTTCTTATTAGTTTGCTATTAATAACGGTTTGGGTTTGTGCGTTTATGCTGTAGTCTCCATTTATATACTGTTGTTTGATTCTGCAACTTTACTTCTCTAGGTTGTTAAGAAAGTCAATAACAACTTTATTGCTCTGTTCGGGTTTGTCCTGCATGGTTAAATGCCCTGCGCCTTCTATCATTTCAAATTTAGCTCCCGATACCAAACTTTGATAATACTTTACGGTCGATGGACGAGCTTCATCAAATTCTCCGGCAATAAAAAGAGTAGGAACTTTAATTTCATGGAGTCGTTTTGTGCGATCATAGGTTTTTAATTCTCCCGTTGCATTAAATTCACTGGGCCCCCACATGTATTGATAACTTTCACCCATTTGTAAGAAGCTACTGTCTATGTCAACTGACCAGGGTAATTTTCTGGCCACAAAATTTTGATAATAAAGCTGCGTTGCCTGTTGGTATGCGGGAGCATTATAAGTTTTATTCCGCTCATTAATTCTAATGGCGATTTGAACGGAATCAGGTAGAGTAGAAATTAATGTATCAGCATCTTTCAACCACATCTGAGTATTAAGACAGGGACTGCTAAGGATCAAAGCTTTAATTCCTTCCGGGTGCTTCAGGTAGTAATCAGTCCCAAGCATTGTGCCCCATGATTGTCCGAAAAGATAAAATTCTTTCAAACCAAGATGTTTGATTACCTGCCCTAATTCTGTAATATAATGTTCAATGGTCATTAAGGTTGTGTCGTTATTTCGGTCGGATTTACCACAACCCAACTGGTCAAAGAAAATAATCTGACGGTCTATGCCCAATGCGTCCAATGGCTTTAAATAATAGCTTGGAACACCTGGACCTCCATGCACCACAAGAATTGGTATTTTATTACCGCTTCCGGTTACCCGATACCAAACTTTGCCCCCATCCACGTTGATATAGCCTTCACCTGTCGGAAGTCTTTGTCGCTGCTGACAACCAGTTAGGAAAATAGTTCCAATAAAAATCTGAATGAATGCTAAGAGTGCAATTGTCTTTTTCATTTTATTAATTTTATGAACTACTCTATGTAGGTTTTCAGCTTCTCCGTTCGTATTCTCCCAGTCGCTGCCGACTGGTTAGGGGCAGAAAAAAATTCGTTTTCTCTTGGGAACAAGGTAATTAGCTGTTTTTTCCAATAATTTCCTGGTTCTAAATATTTCGATTACAATCAATGATTAACTACAAATTTCTTAATTGAAAAATATTTTGTGTCAGAATATTTAAGCAAATAAATTCCATTGCTTAATTGTCGTGTGTCAATTCTTTCCCCTTGGAAATTTGAATTATTATATACAAGTTGACCTGTATTTTTGAAGACATGAACAATCTGGGTGCTACTTGCATTTGTACCGTGAATAGTTAGGCCATCTGAAGTTGGGTTGGGAAAAATGGAAATAAGGTCATTGTTTTGGATCTCTTGGATTCCTTCCCAATAATCATTGAATGTAAAGTCATCTATTATCCAACCCTCTTTATTTGTTTGAATACCGTCGCTCACAAATGTAAATCGGTAGAGTAAAGTATCAGAGTAACCAAAGACATAAGTAAGAGCGGCAAGGTTAAGAGAAAAATGAGTCCAGCCAATTGTATTTCCAGACAATATTGGTTTGGGTTCAATCCACCATAATTGATAGGTTGAGTCTTCGGTCATTAAATTAATCCATGTAATTCCATGATCTATAGATGCTTCAATGATACCATGGTCAGTGAGAGTGTCGGTATTCATCTGGAAATAAAAGTCAAGTAATAACACGGTATTTCCACCCCCCAACGGTGCCCTTATATGAGTAATAATAAAACTTGATGTGTCATTTACAGGGTAAGGATGCAATGTGTCGGTAACAATAGCGTGTGTTGGAGAGTGTGCACTGTTGAAAATTATTTTATCGGGTGTCCCGATTTGCCAAGTATTATTTGGATTGGAAACAGTGTCGATCCAAACCCTGTCAAGATAATATGTATCTTCAAAATTAATATTCCAATAGCTCTGTCCAAATGAAGTCGCTACCGTTAAGGTAAGTGACATTAATAGTAAAATTTTTTTCATTGCTAAGTTGATTTTAAAGTTGTATAAAATTGCATGATTAGTTTGATTATATTTTTTTGCCCCTAACACCTTACCGGCAGTTTATTTTATGTTTTTTCCCAATGCCCGATCTTTTTGAACAGTTTTACTTTGTAATCCGTCTGACTCCCATATGCTGCGATTAGATCGCTTGAAGAATTGTAGTCAGCTGAAAATAACATGTCGAAATCTTTAAATTCCTGAATTACCTGATAATCTTGATCCATAATTGAGATTGCCCCATTACTGGAGGCAACTATTATTTCTCCGTTGCGGCCATTACAAATTGAAACTGTTGCATAATTTCTTGTGATTGTTTTATAGATGTTACCTGAACTTTTGTCCCATATCAGTATTGTATTGTCTTCATAACTGCCACTAATAATTTTTGACTCATCTGTACTAAAACATACTGCGCCGACATTCCCGGTATGACCTATAAAGGTCCTGATCAGTTCACCTGTACCTGTGTTCAAGATCTTAACCTTTTGATCATTGCCACCTGTAAGCAATAAACTTTCATCCAGCGAAAATTTTAAAGCCCGGCAAGTTGTTTTATATTCCAGATAGGTTTTAACCAGGCTGCCATCTGCGACATTATAGATTTCTACAGGTTCCCCGCTGATCACAAGTTGGTCATCAGAATGGTTGGTTAATAATTCGTAGTCGTCATGATTCGTGTAAAATTGATTTTTTAAAGATAATGTATTCAAATCCCAAATTTTGATCTTATTATTATTATGTGTGTTCCCTGTAACAAAAAAGCTTCCGTTATGACTCATCGCAAGTCCCATGGATCCCCCCTCCTGTGGTAAACTTGTTTTAATTCCATTGACTGTATTGATGACAGTAAAATAATCCTCCCAATAATTCGTAACCACAACCTTTTGTGCGTCGGGTGAAATGACAATCTTGCCTTCTACACTGCTTGGAACGTCATATTCCATGAAAAAATGATACTTGTTCAGAATATACTCTATTTTAATGGAATCTGATGCAAATTTCTCATCGGAAGAATAAACTTCAACAATGTAGACATAATTCTTTGTTGTATCAATGGCGTTATCGGTGTATAAAGTCACATTTGGCCCCGGGTCTCCGACCAGGGTAATTCGTTTCCGGATCGCAAGCACGGCCGGGTCCTTCATCCGTTCACGGGAGTGCGAGGCGTCGAAGGTCATGCCGCC
>JADGPR010000099.1 GCA_017882335.1 Bacteroidales bacterium
TGCTAAAAAGGGATTTTTGATTTTCAGCCATTTCTCTGAGTTCCCTTTTCCGGATTCCTTTTTTCAAGTTCTTCCAGGTCAAGGTGAAGATTTTCCCATTTCTTCATTTCCTTATCGAGAAGGGTCTTCCATTTTTCATATTCATTATAAAGGTGGCCTCCCAGTACTTTATCTTTAAACTTTTCCGGCTGGATCAGCATTTCTTCCGTTTTTTTTATTTCCGCTTCAAATCGCCCGATCTCAGTTTCCGATTTAGTGATCAGGTTTTGGATCTTCCGGAATTCTTTTTCGAAATCTTTTCGTTTCTCCCAATTCACTTTATTGGAGGATACTTTTTTTACAGGTTCGGTGACTGCAGTCTTTTCACTTGTTTCCAGCTGCGACAATGCCCGGATCTTCCGTGCATCAAGGAAATCATAGATATCGCCCAAGTACTCCCTGATCGAACCCTTACGAAATTCAAAAACCCTGTTGGTAAGGCCTTTCAGGAAATCACGATCATGTGAAACCACGATCAGGGTTCCGTCATATTGAATGAGTGCATTCTTCAGAATGTCCTTCGAATGCATGTCGAGGTGATTGGTCGGTTCATCAAGTATGAGCAGGTTCGACGGGATAAGCAGCATCTTTGCAAGAGAAAGCCTGGATTTCTCGCCGCCGGAAAGGACTTTCACTTTTTTATCGATGGTATCGCCGCTAAAAAGGAATCCTCCCAGGATAGTCCTGATCTTCGGACGGATATCTCCTGTGGCAATATCATCAATGGTCTGGAAAACTGTCCGGTCAGGATCCAGGAAATCCGATTGATCCTGGGCATAATAGCCGATCACTACATTGTGCCCGTATTTCAGTTCCCCGATATGAGGAGTTTGTTTGACAATAACTTTAGACAAGGTCGTTTTCCCTTCGCCGTTTTTTCCTACAAAGGCGATCCGGTCATTTTTGATCACAGAAAAACTCAGGTCATTGAGCACTCTTTTCTGCGGATAATCTTTTGAAAGATGTTTTGCTTCCAGGATGATCTTCCCTGAATGGGGCGATTTAGGAAACCGGAAATTGATGCCTGACTCATCAAAAACATCCAGTTCCACTTCATCGATTTTCTCCAGCATTTTTATTCTGGACTGAACCTGGGCCGCTTTAGTTGATTTGTATCGGAACCGCTCAACGAAGCGTTCGATTTGCCGGATCTGCCGTTGCTGGTTGTTGTAGGTCGCGATCTGGCTGTCAAGCCGCTCTTCCCTTAAGGTAACATAGCCGGAATAATTTGCCCGGTAATCGTAAATCTTTCCCATCGAAATTTCCACGGTCCGCCTGGTCACATTATCAAGAAATGCGCGGTCGTGCGACACCAGGACAACAGCTCCTTTATAGTTGATCAGAAAGTCTTCCAGCCACTCTATGGATTCGATATCCAGGTGGTTGGTAGGCTCATCCAGGAGCACTAAATCCGGAACACGCAGCAGTATCTTTGCAAGTTCGACCCTCATTTGCCAGCCGCTGCTGAATTGGCTCATCGGACGGGAAAATTCACTGATGTCGAATCCTAACCCGGTAAGAACTTTTTCGGTATTGGTTTGGATGGATGATCCTTCGAGCAAATTGAACCGTTCGTAGGCTTCAGAATGTTTCCGGATAAGGTCATGGTAATCCTCAGATTCGAAATCGGTGCGGACTTTTATTTCATGTTCGAGTGATCCGATCTTTTCTTTCAGCTCCAGGATTTCGTAGAATGCCGTCATTGCTTCTTCCACAACTGTTTTAGTACTGCCGGCTACCATCTCCTGCGGAAGATAACCGATGGTGTTACCGGATGGAACCACCACTTCGCCTTCATCCGCTTTCTGGATGTTTTTAATGATCTTCAGCAAAGTGGATTTTCCTGCTCCGTTTTTGCCCACAAGCCCGATCCTGTCTTTATCATTGATGATAAAAGAAACATGATCAAACAAAGGGGTTCCGCCGAACTGGACAGAAAGGTTATTTACGGATATCATGGGGAGCAAAGATAAAAAGAAAAAGGCCCGCCGAAGCGAGCCTTTTTCAATATATTCCAATTAAGGATTAGTGTGTCACGGTGATCTTCGTGGTCTTGATTCCACTGGTCGTGGTAACCTTCACAAAGTACACACCTGCCTTGAAGCTGGTAACATTCAACTGTACTTTCTTCAGATTTACATTGTTATTCGTGTAAACCGTCTGTCCGATATAGTTGAGTACTTCAATCGTCTTGATGTCGTTAGTTGAAACAATGTTCACAACATCGTTAGCAGGATTCGGATACAATGACAGTGAGTTGCCCGTCGGGTCGTTGATACCAAGTGCCGGGAACGTGATTGTGATCGTATCTGAGGAAGGTTCGCAAAGCATCGGAGGAGCAGGGTTCAATGAATCCTGGAACTCTGCAGTGACGAAATACTTCCATGTAGTGGTAGGTGCAGTCGTGCTCGGGTGTATCTCCTGGAAAGTTAATCCAGTAACAATACCGAGGGTATTGGCCTTTATGTATGGAGGTGTTGTTGCATTATCTAATGTACGCCATACATTGTAACCAAGTAACTGTGATCCCATCGGGCTGTCCGGAAGAATTAAGCCGGAACCGCTGTTGTATGAGGCGTTGCTGGCAGTATTTATCTTGCCGCTAGCGCTTGCTTTCACTCCCTTAGGATTGTTAACCGGGGTCTGGGTCAGGATGACAGAATTTGTGCCTGCTTCCTTCTTAGTGGGTTCGATATAAGCCTGGATGTTCCAGTTAAAGTTAAGAGTAGCTGAAATTGAAACCAGGGTTGCCCATGCGGAACCATCATAGAGCCAGTCGCCGAATTCGTCGATTGCAGGACCAGCATCACAACCTGCGGGCCAGCCGAAGGTAGCGTTCACATCGAAACCAATCCAAAGTTCCTGCGTAATATCAATTGCGTGAGGAGTGGGCAGTGTAAAAATGTTCACCTGATCATTTACGATACTTGCAGCGGGGATAGCCACATCAACAACCATATTGGCTGCCATCGGGCCTTCAAAAATTCGGGCTCTCCAGGTTGCACCACCTGAACTGGACGGCCAGAAAGAGATCTTGGTAACAGATCCACCATCAAGAGTTGCGATCTGAGCAGGTGTCCAACGGGCTGCAATGCCAAAGTCATAAGCTGCATTGTAACCGATGCTGGTAAAGTTCGTACCATCATCCCAATGAATCCATTGTGGTGTAGGTCCGGCATGTCCGCATACCGGGGCTACCCAGGTCAGGGTTGTGGTAAACTGGTTCTGATGTCCTGCAAGTGTTGTAGGAGGTTTGCATACACCATAGATATTAATATTATCAACATACCAATGCAGGATATCGGTTGAGTGCACACCATTGGCGCGGAAACGTACCTTAAAGGCTTTGCCTCTAACATTGGAGATATCAATATGTTTCAAGGTCCAATCCATTGAGCCCATATTGGTAAATTCGGCTTTGTTGATCCAGTTACCGTTGACATAAACATCGATATCGAGTTTTTCATTTCCGGTTACATTGCGGTCAATCAACTTGACATCAAAGTCAAACCAGATATCAGCGCAGGTCCATGCACTTGCATCGATGGCCGGGCTGGTCAGTGTATCACTATAGTTGGTAAGGGCTGGTTGCCATGAGAAGTCGGCACAAGGTAACGGATCTCCTAAGGCAGTGTTGATCGTCCAGTTCTGCTGGCCTCCAGGTAGGGTCCATTGCTGATATGAGAAAGTACCTGCAGTCCATAGTTCAACGAACGGTAACGGATAGCCGTATGAGATTGTAACATTAACCGGCCCTGCAGCCATTGAATTATCAAAAAGCGGGGAAACCGGACTTACATTATAATAACCTTTTACAGTATACGCATAAACACCAGGATTCAGGTTATTATCATAGTATTCCAGAGTATTCGGGTTAGAGATAGTAGGGATAGTACCAACTTGGTTACCATTACGATAAACATTGTAACCGAGAAGTAAAGGAGGAACGGCTAAAGGTGCATCAGGATTAACAGCATCAGCAACCGTAGTTTTCACATTCGTTATACCTACAAATGGTACTGTTACATTCTGTGGCAATGTTGCGGCCGGGGTATTATCCGGTAAGAGTTGGTCAGAATTCTTCCCGTTCACGCAAGCATCGAGCCGAACCATGTATGAACCAGTATAGCCGCCCCAGGTATACAATGAGAACCATCCACCCAGAGGTATATAATAGCCCCATGCATTATTCGGAGAACCGTCGAGGTCAAGGCCTACGGTGGCGGTTGTATTATTTCCTACCCAAGAAATCATTCCATAGACTGTACCGGTGAAAGGAGTACTATTCAGCGATACTGTATTCCAGCTATCGGGAACCGGTGTAAATGGAGGAGTCTCATACAGGAGGTTGTAAGCTCCGTCGTAAGCTCTGTAAGTGACGGGAGTTGGAGTAGTTGCGGTTACAAACCAAACCTTCATGTCAGTCAATGTACCGTTTACAGTACCTGCAAGAGTGAATTTATTGCCTAACATACCGGTTGCACCTGCTCCAATCCACCAATTCATTTCGTAGCTATTATCATCGAAACTGTATAGCGTTGCAGTACATCCTGAACAGCTGGGTTTTTTCCAGGTCAGGTAAGCTGTGCTTCCTATTCCTATTCCGGTTAGCAAGGTCGGAGGACATAGCCACCTTGATGTAAACGGATCAGAGCACATCCGGGCCGAAGTACCGGCGTTATAAACTGCTTCAACGCAAGCGAAGTAAGTGTTTCCGTATACGATCAGATTATTGGGCAGGGTAAAAGTAGTATCGGGTGTACTTCCAACCTGTATGTTATTGTTCAGCCAAATATTGTACCCAAGGATACACGGCTTGGGGTCAAATCCAGGATGAACAACCCCAACCTTCACATTATCGACATCCCAATAATTGAAATAAAACATATTTGCACCATGAGCACGGAATCGTAACTGGATAGTGTTGTTGGTATATGCTGCCAAATTGATGGTCACTGTGGTCCAAGGAATACTGGCAGTATTCGCATAATGTGCCAGATTAATCCACGGGCCGGCACCATTCACTTGAATTTCAACTTCCATCTGCTCAGCACCAGTAGCAACAAAATTATCGAGGTAGATATCATACGTAAGGTTATAATTGCTTGCGCCATATCCATTAAGAGTTTTGCTAACCAGGTTAACGTTATCATAATTTGACAGCATCAACGTCCATGGCAACTCCGCACAAGGGGAAGGATTACCAAATGATCCATTGATCGTCCAATAACCGCTTGAATTCCATTGGTTATCAGTAAAATTAGGGAAAGCTTCATCCAGTCCATAACTTGCAACACCAGGAGGACTCCAGGAAACTAAGAGTGAATTAGCGTTAACAACCGGTTTTGATGGAGCTGGCGTTTGCGACAGTATTGAAATATTATAAGTATGGTCTCCGTATATCGAAACGTTGGCGCTGTAAACGGTATAACCATCGCGGCTTACTGTCAAAAGATAGGCGCCTTTCCAAACTTTCGGGAAAGTGGCGATTCCAAGGTCATTGGTTAACATTGAGTAAACCGAATCAACACCCGGATTCGTACAGGTCAATGTAACCAGAGAGCCTGCCAGTGCGCTAGCAGTGCAGCTTGGAGTAACGTTAACAACTACATTTGCTGTCCTGTTTTTCCCGATAGCATTTGAAAAAATAGGGGTTGACCAGCGGTTAAGCCAATAGTGAGCTTTCACTGCCCAACGATATGCGCTATCCGGTAATGAAGGCCAGCTTGGATCAATAGTACTTGTTGCAGTTGGTGTACCTATTGAAGTCCAGGAACCCGGATTATTTTCCTGAGTCTGAAACAGACGGTAAACCTGGTATCCGGTCGTAGCTTCAGGAGAATCTATCGGGCCACCTGTACCTGCAACAACCGCACGGATCATAAAGTTACCATTGGCAGGTAACCACAAACCGGTACCAAACTTAGAAAATGCTCTCATCTGGGTGGATGAGGTATCCTGGCCAAGACGGGCAGCAACAGGAGGTGCACCGGCCTGGGTCATAACTATGTAGAAATTACCACTACCGATTGTGATAGCGTTAGAGCCTAATGTGAAGGTGTTCCAGCCAAAAGAGGTAGGTGTCACTGTAATAGGCGGTCCCATAGGAGCACCGGGTGTCCCTCCCGGGCCGCCGGCATCATAAACCTGCACGTGGAACGGAGTAATTGTAGAAGGAGAAGGAGGTGTGAGTCCTGGATAATCGCCGACAGGCCCGATATTCACGCTTCCTCCAAGAATATACACTGGGTAGGCGAGCGGGGTGAATTTTTCAGCATTCATGTTGCCTGAGGTTCCCCAAACGGTAGAGAGTTCCTGGGTTCCATCATCATATATGAGTTCATACTGACCTAGGGGAAGTCCCCAGTTCAGGTTTACCTGGGTAGCAGCACCGTTAAGAGCCGCAATAAAAGGCTGTGAAGCAGGGTTCAAAGCTTCTAACATTGCCATGTTCAGTGTTGTCGTACTACCCGCTGTCAAAGTTATAGGAACAGTGGTTGTGTCGCTGAAACCAACTTTGTGAAAGGTAACGGTGAAACTTCCTCCCGGGAAAACATTTAATGAATAATGTCCATTTGGATCGACTGAATAGGTACTGGGGTTTCCCGAACCGTTTACCGTAATTTTGGCGCCCTTAATGAATGCCCCGTTAGCGGCATTGGTTATCTGCCCGCTAAGAATAGCAGGACTCGGATCCAGTTGAAAATTCAGTGTTGCGGTTCCGTTTATCGGAACTGTTGCAGATAATGTTTTGTTTATATAATTTGGAGGATTTGAAGCAGTGAAATTAACAGGAATACCAGCGGAAGCTGTCAAGGTATATGCGCCCCCGGCAATGGTTATTGCTGATCCACCACCCCCGGTCACAGTTGCACCGACAAGCGCAGGAAATGTAGGGGGTACATTGCCTGTGACTGTTCCGTTCAATGTACCTGTTGGTTGGTGTAATTTAATGTTAGCTCTGTAATTAAAAGCATTCGCCGAGGCTGCATTACAACCAACGAATTGGCTAAAGCTCAGGAAATAACGGGTAAAATCAGTACTTGCCACTAGCGAGGTCTGCATGTATGTATGTAAATTCCCGTAATCGGAATCGTCAAAACATACCTGAACAATGACATTGGAGGTACCGTCCCATATAAATGGGGTGGTAAAAGTAAAGGTTTGCCATCCCAAAACAGGATAGTAAGTTACTCCAGCGGCAGTACTCCAAACGGTGGTCATACCTGTCGCAAAAGCGCCTGCAGGTAAAGCAGCGGCAGGAGTATTTTTCATTTTAATGGATAATTGGCGTAAGCCGGGGTAATCGCCAATTCCAACGAAATTAAATTCAATTTTGTTTATTTGTCCTGCACCCAATCCCGTCAATTCAGCGGGGGTATAAAGGCACTGGAGATTAGAACTATAGTAGTAGGAATCAAAGCCCAGGTTGTAACCTGCCGTACCACTACCAATGGTAATGACACGTTCAGCCAAACCTGCCTGTTGAAAGAACAAAACCGAGAATGCAAGAAGCATAATCAACTTTGTTAGCATTTTGGTAACATTTTTCATAATGCTATGGTTTTAGTTATTAATAAAGGTTTAAACATAATATAGGGG
>JADGPR010000100.1 GCA_017882335.1 Bacteroidales bacterium
AAATCAGTAAGCGCTGTCCATTCCGCATCACTCGGCAAATGCCAGCCCGATGGACAGGCTCCAAGCGCTGTTTGCCAGTCATATAACCTGCCATAGGTATTGCAATTCGAGGAATTGTTATCGTAGCACCAGCTATTGCCTGTACTGTAGTTCATGTTTTTCTGCAACCAGCATTGGCTGCCGATCTGAACAGTGGGGTAAACCTGCCCATCACGGGAATCAGTAATGGTTGGCATTCCCGGGCAGGGTTCACCGGCGCTACCTCCGGTTGTTGTGAAACTAACCTGGCTCCCATAAGAAGTGCCTGCGCTATTTGTAGCATAGGCACGCACGTAATATGGAGTATTCGCGGTTAACCCCGTTATATTGCTCGTGAAACTCCCCGTACTTGAGCCATCAGTAGTATGTGAATCCGATGTCGTCGGATTTGCAGAAGTACTCCAGCAAACACCGCGTGCCGTAACCGATGAACTTCCCTGCGCAGTTACATTCCCGCCTCCGGTGGCTGTAGTTTGAGTAATATTGGTAATAGCGGTAGTTGTAACGGTTGGAGGAGTTCCGCTGCCGGAAGTGGTGAAACCAACCTGGCTCCCATAAGAAGTACCTGCAATATTTGTAGCATAAGCCCGTACATTGTAAGGAGTATTCGCGGTTAACCCCGTTATATTGCTCGTGAAACTACCCGTTCCACTGCCATCTGTTGTTTTGGCATCAGATGTGGTTGGATTTTGAGAAGTACTCCAGCAAACACCGCGTGCCGTAACCGATGAACTTCCTTGCGCAGTTACATTCCCGCCGCCGGTGGCTGTGGTTTCGGTGATATTGGTAATTGTGGCAGTTGTAACGGTAGGGGCAGTTCCACTGCCAGTTGTAGTGAAACTAACCTGGTTCCCATAAGAAGTACCTGCGCTATTTGCAGCATAGGCCCGCACGTAATAGGGAATATTCGCTGTTAACCCTGTTATATTACTTGTGAAACTCCCCGTTCCACTGCCATCTGTTGTATGGGAATCCGAGATCGTAGGATCAGAAGAAGTACTCCAGCAAACACCGCGTGCCGTAACCAATGAACTCCCTTGCGCAGTTACATTCCCGCCGCCGGTGGCTGTGGTTTCGGTGATATTGGTAATTGAAGCAGTTGTAACGGTTGGCGGAGTATCTTCTGCTTTCTTTTTACAGGTTGTCAGGGTGAAAAGAAATATAACCAAAATGGCTGATAGCGCCAGAACAGACAGTAAACTTTTTGCTCTCATAATTCCTCTGATTAAGTGAATAACTTAGGTTTCATTTCCTGAAATATCAACCAAATTTCAAGGAATTTATATGAATTATCATCCCTAGTGGAAAAAACGGATCATCTGACCACCTGCCGCCGGTTTTTAATGACCACTTTACCTTATTAGCAATCAATTAAATGAGATGGTCAGGCTGTTCCGGCAAAGGATTTTCAATGCAAGCGTCTTTTCCAGCTGACTCCGCACTTTTAGCAATTAAAAAATCCATAAAATCATTATGATTATTCTTTTATAGAAACAGGTGCTATTGCTAAAACCCGCTTTCACGAAAAAATCTACAGTTTTCATTCTTTTGATGTACCCAGAAAATTATAAGCAGCTGTTAAAGATATAACATTCAACTTCGAAAAGCAATAATTTTCTGATAATTACTGGTTTTTTTATATGCAATCTATACCCCCTATTGTGCAAGCCGACAGAGTTGACCATCTCAGGCCGATCGTAACGGACCAGCTTAGATGTATTTTATCAGACATATACAATGAATTGTTTAAATCGGCGCTAGGTGGTTAGGCGCTCCGGTTTTTCAATACGTGTAGTATGGGGGCTTAAAAATGGCTCCACTGTAGGATATTGGTGTTTTTCATCGTAACTTGCAGGAATCAAGCAAATAAAACAAACCATTATGCCCTGGGATTTAAAATATTCAAACTTCGGTATTGCCATAATCGACGGAAAAAACGTGAAGGTTTTTAGCGGCGCAGATAACTATTTCACCATCGGATTGGGTGAAGAAATAGCCGACGCCCTCTGGGTTGGCGATGAACTGAACGTAACGTTGAAAAACGGAGAGGTCAGACGTTACAAGGACAGGTATAACTACACGACAATCTGATTGCATCTTTGATGAAGAAATTCTGGGTTATCTTATTACTGTTTCTTTTAGCCGTTGAGTTTTCTTTTGCCCAGCAGGAAGTGACAACCGCCGACGGAAAGAAGATCATTCTCAACAATGACGGCACTTGGAAATCCGTTCCCGTTGAATCATCCGCCAATCTTCATCCAGTTTCAGTACATAACCTTGAACTCCCCCAAGCCAATCCTCACAGCCAAATCATACATCACACGGGCTATAACTGAAAGTGATCTCCGGGAATTTTAATCACAAACCTGGTGTCATTCTTCCTGAATAAAAATTATTTGTAACTTTCAATCAAAATTGCGATATGATTGATTTTGAAGCGCTGTTCAGAATATCTTATGGGTTATACATTGTAAGTTCGGGGGATAAAAACCGGGGAAATGGATTTATCTCAAACACAGTTTTCCAGGTAACTTCCGAACCTCCAAAATTTGCAATATGCTGCAACAAGAATAATTATACAGCAGAATTTATCAAAAGAACCGGCGCTTTTTCAGCATCGGTTTTACATACAGCGGCTGCCCCGGATCTTTTTGGGCGTTTTGGTTACAAGAGTGGTAAGGATTTTGACAAACTGGAAGGTCTGAATGTTAGATATGGCGAAAGTACAGGAGTTCCAATCGTATTAAATGACAGCATCGCATTTCTTGAATGCAGGCTTGTTCAAACCGTGGATGTGGGAACCCATCTTTTATTTATTGGTGAATTGTTGCATTCCGAAATCCTGGATGATTCCAAAGAACCCATAACCTATATGTATTACCGGCAGGTACGAAAAGGAGTGGCGCCCAAAAACGCCCCGACCTACGTTGATAAATCAAAACTTGTTCCTGCGATTAAGGCATCAGCATTTAAAAAATATGAGTGTACGGCTTGTGGTTATATCTATGACGAAGCCATTGAAGGCAAGAAGTTCACCGATCTGCCACTGGATTGGGTATGTCCCTCTTGCGGGTCAGAAAAAGAAGATTTTATAGAGGTTAAAAGCTAAATAACGCTCATAGAAAAAAGTTCCGGTCATCTTTACCGATCTTTTTCCGCCCTTTGTCGGGAATTCCCCGATTTCAACAGATATTCCCTGTTTCACCGTGCTCATTCGGTATACTTTTGCTTCATCAACAAACAAAAAAGTAAACCGAAATGAAAACAATTACGATAATTTTAGCCATCCTGCTTATTCTCCAGATCAATTCCATTTTCGCAAGCAATGACGGTGTTCCCATGACGACAAACAAAAAAATGAGTTTCAATACTGTTCTTTTTTTAGCTCCTGCAACCCCGAAGGAAGCAACATTTGAAGAAATGGCCCCCGTCGCTGAAACTTTCATACTGGCACCTGTTACACCCAAAGAAGCCTTGTTCGAAAATGAAGCTGAAGATCTCAGCATCACCAATTTTGCCCCGGTTACCCCGGCAGAAGCTGATTTCAACGATGATGAGCCTGCACTGAATATAGTCACTATTTCACTGGTTCCCGTAACGCCCGCAGAAGCCGATTTTACCGATTTGCCATAATCTCCTCAATAACTTCCAATATCACGTTAAAGCTGCCCGGGAGGGTGGCTTTTTTTATGATTTTTTGTTCAGGGAATGAACAGCATCGCAGAGTTCAAATATCAGGGAAGGTTTTTTCTCGATGGCATTTCCCACAACAACGACATCGGCTCCAGCACCGGCAGCTTCTTTCGCCTGTTTCGCGGTACGAATACCGCCTCCGATGATCAGTGGGATGGTAATATTCTGCCTGACTTTCTTTATCATCGGAAGCCTGACCGGGTTTTCGGCGCCACTGCCTGCATCCATGTAGATGAGCTGAAGCCCGAGAAGTTCCCCGGCAATTGCCGTACAAATGGCAATATCATCTTGTCCCGCAGGGATCGGTGTGGTGTTGCTCATGTAAGATACTGCAGTGGGATGACCATTTTCGATCAGAATATAACCGGTTGGAAGGATTTCAAACCGGCAGGTTTTAAGAAATGGAGCAGCAACAACATGCCTCCCGATCAGCATCTCGGCATTTCTTCCGGAGATCAGGGATAAAAGCAGCAGACCATCTGCATCTTCAGGGATCATGAACTGGTTTCCCGGGAAGAGGATTACCGGGGCAGAACAATATTCTTTCAGAACAGAGATGTATTTACGGTGGTTATTTTCCATGACAAGACTGCCCCCGTAAAACACGAAATCCACCCCCGCTTTCTCCGAAGATTTAGCAATCCCGCGGATTTCACTGAGAGAAAATTTATCGGGATCGATCAGGGGGGCAAATTTCTTCTTCCCATCTGAAAACCTTTCCCGTAAAACGGAATTCCTGGACATAAGCTTGTTTTTAAAATACTGCAGATGCGATCTGCCTGATGTTTTCCGAGATCCCGATAGTGAAGTAGTGCAATACAGGAACCCCATACCGGATCAGCTCCTTTGATTGCTGGATCGACCATTCAATTCCGACACGGAAGGCCTCCTCATTATTCCTGCATCCGGCGATTGCCTTAACAAGGTCTTCCGGGATATCAATGTTAAACACTTGCGGAAGAATGTTAATATCGTGTAAAGTAGTGATGGGTTTTAAACCTGGAATAATCGGAACCGTGATACCGGCTTCCCTGCAGTTCTTCACAAATGTAAAGTAATTCTCGTTATCAAAAAACATTTGAGTAATGATGTATTCCGCCCCGGCATCGATCTTCTGTTTCAGAAATTTCATTTCGGAGGTGATGTTGGGAGATTCAATGTGTTTTTCAGGATAACCGGCCACACCCACGCAAAAATCAGTTGGTGTCGTGTTTTCCATCTCTTCGTCAATATATTTGCCTTTGTTCATGGCAACGATCTGCTCAACCAGCCCGGTGGCGTATGGATGTCCCTCTTTTTCCGGAGCGAATACCCGCATTCCCTTTGGGGGATCCCCGCGGAGAGCAAGGATATTGTTGATCCCAAGGAAATGAAAATCGATCAGTGCATATTCCGTATCTTCCTTTGAAAAACCTCCGCAGATTAGATGAGGTACAACATCCACCGAGGGATATTTGTATTTGATGGCAGCCGATATCGCAACGGTTCCCGGGCGTTTCCTCACCGTTCTCTTCTCCAGCAATCCGCTTTTGTGTTTCTTGTACACCACCTCCTGCTGGTGGTAAGTGATATTGATGAAAGAAGGATTGAATGTCAGGAGCGGATCGATCGTACGGTAAATTCCACTGATGTTGTGCCCCTTGAGCGGGGGTAGCAACTCAAACGAAAACAGTGTTTTTTTTGAATTATTGATGTGGTCGATAACTTTCATGGTCAGTAGTTCAGGTTTGTGTTCAATAGTTTTTCAGCCAGTTCAAGGCTGATATTTTTTCTTCTGGCATAGTCGGTCACCTGGTCTTTCCCGATCTTTCCCAGTGCAAAATAATGCGATTCGGGATGTGCAAAGTAAAACCCGCTTACCGATGCGGCAGGATACATGGCAAAATTTTCTGTCAGGATGATCCCGGTTTGTTTCTCGGCATCAAGCAGGGAAAAAAGAAGATTTTTCTCTGAATGTTCGGGACAGGCCGGGTAACCGGGCGCCGGTCGAATGCCCTGGTAGTCTTCCTTCAGGATGGCTGTAAGATCCAGGTTTTCTTCCCGTGCATATCCCCAGTATTCCTTTCTGACAAGTTGATGAAGGCGCTCGGCAAATGCTTCTGCCAGGCGGTCAGAGAGGATCTTAACCAGGATGGCGGAATAATCATCCAGCTGACCTTCATAATAACTGACCCATTCTTCGATTCCGAGTCCTGCCGTCACGGCAAAACATCCGATATAATCAACAGGGCCTTTGTCGCCCGGGGCAATGAAATCAGCCAGGCACAAATTCGGCGATGCGCCCTCTTTCTTCTGCTGGTTCCGCAAGAAACGGAATGTGGCAATGGTTTTTGAACGCTTTTCATCCGCATAGATTTCAATATCATCTCCGGACGAGTTGCAGGGATAGAAACCGATCGCCCCCTTCGCGAGGATCATCTTTTTCATCACCATCTCATCCAGCATTTGTTGTGCATCATCAAATAATTTTCTGGCCTCGACCCCTTTTACCGGATCCTTGAAAATAGCAGGATATTTGCCATTCATTTTCCAGGCATGGAAGAAAAATGTCCAGTCGATATACTCCCGAAGTTCCTCCAATGGAAAATCAAAGAAATATTTAGTACCGGTAAACGATGGTTTTTGGATCACGTCTGGTTCGAACACAAGTTTCAACCGGTTTTCACGGGCTTCCCGAAGCGAAATGAATTGGGATTCTGAACGGCTGTCCTCGTATTGGGTGCGAAGATCCTGGTAGTGCAGTTTGATCTTTTCCCCGTAAGCTTTTTTATTTTCCGGGGAAAGAACTCCGGATAGAACTCCGGCGCTCCTGGATGCATCACGCACATGGATGACCGGAAACGAATATTGAGGATCAATGCGAACGGCTGTATGGATCTCAGAGGTAGTGGCTCCGCCGATCAGCAGGGGGAAAGATAACCCCATCCGCTGCATCTCTTTCGCAACGTGAACCATTTCTTCCAATGAGGGGGTGATCAGCCCGCTTAAGCCGATCACATCAACGTTTTGTTCGATCGCTGTTTGAAGGATTTTTTCAGAGGGAACCATCACACCCAGGTCGATAACCTCATAGTTGTTGCAGGAAAGAACTACCCCGACAATATTTTTCCCGATATCATGCACATCTCCTTTTACCGTGGCAAGCAATATTTTCCCGGCAGAACTTGAGGCCATGGGATTATCAATATTTTCCTGTTCCATGTATGGAAGCAGCCGGGCAACGGCCTTCTTCATGACACGGGCGCTTTTCACGACCTGGGGAAGGAACATTTTACCTGAACCAAACAGGTCGCCTACCACGTTCATCCCTTCCATCAGCGGGCCTTCAATGATCTTCAGCCCCCGTTCATAGTGCTGTCGTGCCTCTTCAATATCTTCCTCGATGTGATCCAGAATTCCTTTTATCAGTGCATGTTTTATGCGTTCTTCCACGGTTCCTTTCCTCCACTCCTTCTCCTCAACCTCTTTTTTGCCCGTATTTTTTAAAGTCTCTGCGTACATGATCAGCCTTTCTGTGGCATCTTTCCGGCGGTTCAGCACTGCATCCTCGATCAGTTTCAGCAGGTCGGGTGCAATTTCGTCATACACCGGAAGCGCACCAGCATTTACAATCCCCATATCGAGTCCTGCCTGGATTGCGTGATAAAGAAAAACCGCATGCATCGCTTCCCGAATAAC
>JADGPR010000101.1 GCA_017882335.1 Bacteroidales bacterium
TCTCTCCATGGTGGAGACGGGGTGTTTTCATCATCCTGATTATTGAATTTGCAGTGCTGATCTGGGTATCTACCGGTACCTATTTCCGGAATGTCGGACCACCGGTTCCTGAAACCATAGCTGATTCGACAGGTTCAGTTATATTCAGTAAATCAGATATTATCAGCGGACAGCAGCTTTTCCTGAAAAAGGGACTTATGAACAATGGTACTTTATGGGGACATGGCGCTTATCTCGGACCTGATTTTTCTGCGGCTTATTTGCACAATCTTGCAATTGAGGTAAGGAACTATTTAGCAGTGAAAAACTTCAACATGACATTTGCTCAACTTACAACTATGCAACAGGAAGGCCTTCAGAAGCCGTCTTATGATTTTCTGAGCATGAACCGCTACAATGAAATAACACATACCCTGATCTTCACACAACCCGAAATTGAATCTTACCAAAGTCAGCTTGGTTTCTGGCAACAATATTTCTCAGGTTCAGCTGCCAGTCGTGGCATTCCTGCAACGCTGATCAATAATACCGGGGACATTAAAAATCTAACTGTTTTCTTTGCATGGTCAGCATGGGCAACCACAGCCCATATCCCAGGAAAAAATTATTCCTACACCAATAATTTCCCTTATGAACCTATTATCGGTAATGGTCCTTCAAGCGCTGCAATCATCTGGAGTGCACTTAGCCTGATCGCATTGCTGGCAGGTACCGCTTTGATCCTGCTTACGTTTGGTCGTTTTAATTACTTAGGGTGGCAGAAAATAGAAGGTTCATATCTTCCCCAGTTATTACCCGGTAAACCCACCCCTACTGAACGGGGGTCATTGAAATTCTTTGTCGTGGTACTCCTTTTATTGCTTATGCAAACATTGGTGGGCGCAGCATTAGCACATTACATCGCCGACCCAAAAAGTTTTTTCGGATTTGATCTTTCCAACTGGTTCCCCTCAAATATCTTACGCACATGGCATCTGCAGACAGCGATTCTATGGATCGCAACAGCCTATATCGGAGGAGGCCTTTTCATTGCGTCGGCTCTATCGCGCAAAGAACCCAAAGGTCAAAAGTTTCTCATCAATTTTTTATTCATTGCATTATTGATCCTGGCATTCGGGAGCCTTTTAGGTGAATATTTAGGAGTAAAAGATCTGCTGGGCCGCTTGTGGTTCTGGTTTGGGAACCAGGGTTGGGAATACCTTGAGATCGGCCGTGCCTGGCAATTCTTATTGGCAATCGGTTTGCTGTTATGGGCTTTCATGCTTTACCGGGTTGTAAAACCAAAAGAGCAGTTGAAGGAAGAAAAAGAATTGTCAAGGCTCTTTTTACTTGCAGCCCTGACGATCCCGGTTTTTTACCTTCCGGCCTTTTTCTTTAATTCAGATACCAATTTTACAACCGTTGACACCTGGCGGTTCTGGATCATTCACTTATGGGTAGAAGGTTTCTTTGAACTGTTTGCCACGGTAATGGTAGCTGTGATGTTTTATAAGCTGGGTCTGGTGACTCGTATTACTGCCACAAGGATCATATACATGGATGCCGTCCTGTTCCTAGGAGCAGGTATCCTCGGAACAGGCCACCATTGGTACTGGACCGGGCAGTCTTCCATTTCCATGGCCATATCGTCAACTTTTTCTGCCATGGAAGTTGTCCCGCTCATCCTGCTTTCACTTGAAGCTTCCGATTTCGTTAAACTGATGCATTTAAAGGTTGATGAAAAGGGAAATAAAGCTGTTTTTCCTCACAAATGGACGTTCTATTTCCTCATTGCAGTTGGTGTATGGAATTTCATCGGTGCAGGGATCTTTGGATTCCTCATCAATTTGCCTGTGATCAGTTACTATGAAGTAGGGACAAATCTTACCCCCAATCATGGGCATGCAGCATTGATGGGAGTTTTCGGGATGCTTGGAATTGCATTCCTGGTATTTGCCATCCGTCAGGTGGCCTCCGACGATCACTGGTTACGCATTGAAAAATTTGTCAAAATCTCCTTTTGGGGATTGAACATCGGGCTTGCCGGAATGATTATTCTGCAGCTCTTTCCCAGTGGTGTTCTGCAATTTGCAGATGTGATAAAAAATGGATACTGGCATGCCCGGAGCCTGGAATTTACAGGACAGAACCCTATGACTTTCCTCGCCTGGTTAAGACTACCTGCTGATATTATTTTTATTACAGTAGGGGTTTTGCCATTGCTTTACGCCGTTGTTTCAACCTGGCTGTCGGCACGGAAGTCATGAGTTGATGCAATTTCAATGCTAAAATTACAAAAGTGAATCTGGTAATCGGGATGCTGCCTGAAGATCGACATACCAACTAACTTCACCCTGGTCCGGCCTGATCAGTTGTACCGGATATTTTTCAGGCTGGAGTGATACCGTGAGAATAGTTTCAAGGATAGCCGATTTTTCTTTACCCTTTACAAGGAAAAGAATTTGTCGGGCCTTATTGATTAACAATGCGGTCATGGTGATGCGATATATCTGCAACTCTTCAACAAACACTTCTTTCACCCAATGTGATTTTTCGCGAAGCACCGATGTGCCGGGGAAAAGGGAAGCTGTATGACCATTTTCGCCAAGCCCGAGCAGGATAAGGTCGAAGCATGGAGTTTCATTTCTAAAAAAAACCTGTAGTGTCTCTTCGTACTTTTTTGCTGCATCGGCCGGTGGTAGGCTCACCGGTATAGGAAAAACATTTGAAGATGGGATATCTATTTTCGACAGAAAAGCAGAAGTAGCCATATACGCATTATTTCGTTCATCATTCGGTGGCACACAACGTTCATCACCCCAGAAGACAAAGGTGTATTTCCAGGGTACAAGGTCGCAATAAGGTTTCATGGACAATAGGGTGTAAAGACTTTTGGGCGTGTTTCCGCCCGAGAGGCATAGGACAAACCGGCCCCTTGCCATCACCGATTTTTCGGCGAGATCCACAAGAAATTGCGCTGCGGATCTGTTCATTGCCTCAATCGTGCTGAAGACCCTTAGTTGATTTTTTTTGTTCTTTATCATTTTTCACCAATGGCATAACAATCCAATTGTGACCATCGGCCGCGATGATGGCTTCCCCATCCTGAGGTCCCTGTGTTCCGGCTGCATAATTAGGGAAATTGACAGAAGGATTTTTTTCCCAGAGATTAATGATGGGCATCAGTATATCCCATGCAGCTTCCACCTGGTCTGCACGCATAAAAAGTGTGGAATCTCCCCGCATGATATCCAGCAGAAGGGTCTCATAGGCCTCAGGTGTTCCGGAAGTATAAGATTCACTGTAATTGAACAACATATCAACCGGATATAGGAGCATCTCTAGTCCGGGTTGTTTTGCCTGGAACTGAAGACGGATGCCCATATGAGGCTGAATATTCAACACAAGTCTGTTAGGCTGCCAGTTTCCTGTAGCTTCAGTCGGAAACGATTGATGTGGCACAGGTCTGAACTGAATCGTAATTACAGTTATGGATTCATTCATACGCTTGCCGGTACGCAAATAAAAGGGTACACCTTGCCATCGCCAGTTATCAATATAAAGTTTAATGGCAGCGAATGTTTCTTTATTTGAATTTTTATTTACATCCGGCTCCTGCCTGTAACTCTTCACTTTTTTACCCAGGATCCATCCTTCGCCGTATTGCCCGCGTACGGCAAATTTATGGACATCCTCAGGTCTGAACTTTCTGAGGGCATTCAGCACATCCACTTTGCGGTTACGAATTTCATCGGCATTAAAAGAAACAGGTGGTTCCATGGAAATAAGGCACAAGAGCTGCAGAATATGATTTTGTATCATATCGCGAAGTGCACCGGCTGTTTCGTAATAATTACCTCTGTTTTCCACTCCCAGTTGTTCAGAAACAGTGATCTGCACATGTTCAATATAATTACGGTTCCAGATTGGTTCGAACATTGCATTTGCAAAACGAAAGGCTAAAATATTCTGAACTGTTTCTTTCCCGAGGTAATGGTCAATACGGTAAATCTGACACTCATCAAAAAGGTTATGAAGCAACGTATTAAGATTCTTTGCACTTTCCAGATCATGACCAAATGGTTTCTCTAAAACAATCCTGCTCATTTTTTTATCCCTGGCGAGCCCGGCATTACCAATCTTTGTGGCTATAACATTAAAAAATTGCGGAGGTACAGCCATATAGAAAATACAGTTAACAGGAACTTTCCACCGTTTTTCCAGTTGTTGTATTTGTTTTTTAATGTGATCATAGGTAGTATTATCGCCAAACTCACCCTGATAATAAGTAAGATATCGGGCGAAGGCATCCCATTCTTTTTTCTTTGATTTGCCTCTGCGGGAGAATTTGTCAACTCCTTCGTTCAGCTTCTTATGAAACTGTGCCTCACTTAAACCTCCGCGCCCCACGCCCATTACATAAAAATTTTCCGGTATCCAATGATCAAGGTACAGATTGTATATCGCCGGGATCAGCTTACGCCATGTCAGATCCCCGGTCGCACCGAATATGACAATGATCGTTGGGTCCGCTTTTGTTTTTGGTTCCATGGTTAACTATTTTGATTCCACTGAGTATGAAAATCACCTACCCGGTCGGTACGCTGATATGTATGTGCACCGAAGAGATCACGTTGTGCTTGCACGAGGTTGGAGGGCAGCCATCCCTTTCGATATCCATCATAGTAAGCCAGGGATGCCATCAAAACCGGTACCGGTATTCCGTTTTCTGAAGCTATTCTGATCACTCTTCTTGTCCCTTCCTCGGAGGATATTAATTTCTCTGCCATAACTCCGTTCACCATTAAATTTGGCAAACCGGGTTCCTGTTGTAAGGCAGACCTTATACTTTCCAATACCGCTGCCCTGATGATACACCCGCCCCTCCAGATTTTTGCCACTTCTTCCAATTTCAGCTCATATTTATATGCTTCTGAAGCATGATGCAATAATGAAATACCTTGTGAATATGTGGTGATCATGGAAAAATAAAGCGCCTGTTCCAGCCATTGTACAAACTCATTTTTATTTTTTGTAAAAACGGCTATCGGGCCTTTAAGTTTTTGAGATGTGGATTCGCGTTCATTCTTATATGCAGAGAGATCGCGTGCAGAAACAGCAGCATCAATAGCAGGAATAGGAACCTGCAAATCCATAGCGTTTTGCGACATCCACTTACCGGTTTCTTTTTGGTGGGCGCTATCCAGGATCATATCAATAAGGTAATTTTGAGTCAAATCATCCTTTTGTACAAAAATCGCGGCAGTGATTTCGATCAGGTAAGATTGGAGGGGCCCATCATTCCATTTTAAAAACAGATCGTGCAATTCATCATTGCTCATACCTGAAACCTCTTTTAACAATTGGTAGGTTTCTGCTATTAATTGCATCAAAGCGTATTCTATACCATTATGGACCATTTTGACATAATGCCCTGCGGAACCTGGGCCAATATAAGTAACGCACGGCTCATTATTGACTTTAGCTGAAACAGCTTCGAGCATGACAGCAACCCGTTCGTATGCTTCTTTTGCACCTCCTGGCATAATGCTGGGGCCATAACGAGCACCTGATTCGCCTCCTGAAACGCCGACTCCCATGAAATGTATATTGTCTTTTGCCAGATGTTCAATCCTGCGATCCGTATCGGTAAAGTGCGAATTCCCGCAATCCATCACCAGGTCATCCTTCGAAATCAAAGGTTTTAGTTCTTTGATGACAGCGTCAACTATCTGACCTGCAGGAACCAGCAACAGGATCACCCGAGGTTTTTTCAGCGAATCTATAAATTCCTTAACATCGCGTGCCCCAAAAATTTTATAGCTGCCTTTTTCTTTCTCCAGAGTCTCAAGTTTGGAAAGTTCCTTGTCGAATCCCGCCACCGTATAACCATGATCGCACATGTTGTATACAAGGTTACGTCCCATCGTGCCTAACCCGATCATTCCGTAGTCATAAAGTTGTTTTTCCATTATTTATCTTTTCCTGTTTGTTTTATCGACAGATTCCATTAATTTCTTAAGTCCCTGATCAATCTCCTTGCCCAGGTCGATGAGGATTACCCTTCGTCCCTTGTCATCCAGCGACCTGAAATCTCCCAGTGCCTGTGCATGATGCAAAGTTTCAAAACCGAATTGTTCTCCCGGTATCGCCAATTTTTCATTTTCATCTCCTATCAGGAACAGGTACAATCCGGTATCCGGACCTCCTTTATGAAGCTGACCGGTTGAGTGCAGATAGCGGGGACCTTCCAATAAAGTAGTAGCCACCTTAAGATTATCCCTCATTTCCTGGCGCCATGATTGAAGTAATTTTGTGCGTTTATCAGTTTTCAGAAAATATGGTAATAATGCTATATAATCTCCAGGCTGAGCCATTGCCGTAAATGCCTTGAGCAAACCTGCTGATGATTGCTTCTTTTGTAAAAGAGACTTTGTTTTTCCTGCCACATAGATTGAGATATTACCTGTTTTCAACACAGGCGAAGTTTTTCTGAAGGAATGTTTCTGTTCCCAGGCTTTAAGCAGATGGTCAGTATTCATTTTGCTCTCAGCGACATTTGGCTCATCGAAAGGATTGATACCCATTATATAACCGGCAATGGCCGTGGCAACTTCCCAACGGTAATACTCGCCTCCTAATGCAATCTTATCGGGTAACCTGATCCTTACTACCGGATAACCTGCAGTTTCGAGTGCAGAAAGTTTTTTATTTTGTGCATTGTTATTATCAGAAGCGAGGTATATATGTATGAATATCCGGTCATTTCCATATACCTCCGGGCTCTCTTGTTGTTCGCCATTAACAGGGACAAGTCCCTTGTTTTCTTTTCCGGTACTCTCTGCAAGTAACTGTTCAACCCAATATCCAAAAGTCCGGATGGATGGAGAAAGGATAAATGTTACTTTATCTCTTCCATGACGCTGAGCAATGCCCAGGAAGCAACCAAGGCAGATACCCGGATTAGCTGCAGCCGGAATATAGGGGTCACAGCTATTTTTCATTTGACCGGCATTCTTCAATAGCGCTTTGATATCAATTCCCATGAGTGCCATCGGGAGGAGTCCGAAAGCGGATAACACGGAATATCGGCCACCCACATCAGACGTATTGAAAAATACTTTTCTGAACCCATATTTCTCCGCTGTTTTTACCAGTGGTGTACCTTTATCTGTACTTGCAATAAAGTGTTTCCCGGGGTTTCTTTTTATTTTCTTTTCCAGCTGATCATAGAAATACCTG
>JADGPR010000050.1 GCA_017882335.1 Bacteroidales bacterium
TCCTTCGGGGAATGTAAGTCCGTGATGCAGCAATGCTACCAGGAAACCAGCCAGCAAACCTGTAAAGGCGGCATGGCCGGTAGTTCGTTTCCAGAACATCCCAAGGAAGATCACTGCGAACAATGGTGCATTGATCATTGAAAAGATGGTTTGCAGAAAATCCATAATGTTCCCGAAAAGACTGGCTAAGTATGCTGCTGCGATGCTAACGATAACTCCAAAAATCGTAGCCATACGTCCAACAAACAGATAATGCTTCTCATCGGCTTCTCTATCACCAGTAACCGGGCGAATATAACTCTGGTAAATATCGTAGGTCCAAACAGTGTTGAAGGCAGAAACATTTCCCGCCATTCCTGACATGAAGGAAGCCAGCAGGGCAGTTATACCAAGGCCAAGAGCGCCTGCAGGAAGGTACTGCTTCAAAAGGGCAATGATCGTATAATCATAATTGTAATGGCCTGGGGAAATTTCAGGTAATGAAAATCCGGATCCTTCTTTATTCAGTAAGACCAGGGCGGCAATTCCCGGAACTATAATGAGAAAGGGGATAAACATTTTCGGCAGCGCTCCAATAAGTGGAGTATTTCTAGCTGCAGTTAATGATTTCGCCGACATTGCACGTTGTACGATAAGGAAATTGGTACACCAGTAACCAAAAGAAAGTACAAAACCCAAGCCGGCAAAGATCCCATACCATTCTACCCCCATCGGGTTCGCCTTAGCCGTTCCTGTATATTTCCAAGTGGTCGTCCAAGTATCGGGAGCAAAATGCTCCGGCATTTTACTGACGATTGGGGCAAGTTGATGCTGCAGGCCCGACCAACCCCCAAGATCTTTGAGACTGAGGATTACAAGAGGCAACAATCCGATAACAATGATAAAAAATTGCAAGACTTCATTATAAATTGCCGATGACAGGCCTCCCAAATAGGTGTAGGCAAGCACAATTGCTGCGGATAATATAAGGCTGAGGTGGAAATTCCAGCCAAGTACTTTTTCCATCAGGATCGCAAGGGCATACATGGAGATTCCCGATGCCAAAATGGTCATGACGGCAAAAAGGATGGCGTTCAGTCCTCGTGTTTTTTCGTCGTAGCGCATCTTCAGGTATTCAGGAACCGACCTGGCTTTTGACCCATAATAGAATGGCATCATAAACAGCGCCAGGAAAACCATGGCAGGAATGGCCCCAACCCAGTAAAAATGTGTGGTTAACATGCCATATTTGGCTCCGCACCCTGTCATACCCATGACCTCCAATGCGCCGAGGTTTGTGGAGATGAAAGCCAGTCCGGCTACCCAGGCGGGCATCGAACGGCCAGCTTCAAGAAATGATCTGGCGTCTTTCATGAAACGTTTTAACGCCCAGCCAATGCCAAGAACAAATACAAAGTAGATCACCATCACGAGGTAATCTATCCAGTCAAGAGAAAAGTTTGTACCCATGCCTGCCCTGTTTTATTCCTGTAAAATGAAAAATTGCTATCCTGCAATCATCCAGATCATCTACAAATTTAAGAATGTTTTCATGCAAATTTAAAATCCTGTAAAATATTGATACTGGATACTGGATGCTGGATGTGTGGGTTCTGGGTCTTGGGAATTTGGAACAGTTACAACTTGGGAAATTTGGAAGATCCGGGTTTGGAGATGAGATAGATGATATAGCCGGAGGCTGTGATCACCAGACCTGCGAGGGACTCATGTGGTTTGTATATAAAGCCATACACGAGGATCCAGGTATTCACCAGGAGAAAAAAGCCCGGCAGGTAAGGATAACCGAAAGCGCGGAAGAAGATCTCGCCTTTCTTTTGCCTGAATCGAGTAATAAAGACTCCGAGGACCGACAAGAATGTGAAGAGGTTCAGCGTAAACCCCACAAAGATGATTACTTGCTCGAAGGTTGAGGTAAGGATGAAAAAGATGGAGATGAGGCTTTGAAAGAGAATTGCGATATATGGAACATCATTCCTTTTGCGGGAAAGCCACCTCAGCAACCGGTAGTCCTCCCCTATCGCATGATATACTCTTGGACCTACGATGATCATGGAACTGACTGAAGAGATCAGCAGGAAGGAGATGATCAGGCCGATGACAGCCCCCGCCTGATGGCCGAGGATCTTCTGGGTAAAAATATAACCGATCTCGATCTTCCCTGCAAGTTCAGGGATGGGGACAGCAAAGAGAAAGATGAAATTGATCATCATATAAAGGACGATGACGATAGCTGTGCCGGTGATAAGGCTTTTGGGGGTATTCTTCAGGGGATCTTTGATCTCGCTGAGGATATAAGCCGCGGCATTCCATCCCGAATAAGAATAGGAAACAAAATACATGGAGATAGCAAATGCCGGGCTGATGATGTCTTTCAATGCTTTCTTGTCGAGGTTGAACCCGATGTGGGAACTCTTCCCATAGGTTAATCCAAGGATAAATAAAAGGATGATGAAAGAGATCTTCACCACGGTCATGACATTCTGAAAAATGGCGCCGAGGTGTTTGTTTGTCCCGTGAAGCAAGGTGAGGAAGAGTACTAACAGGATCGATAGTAATACTGGCAGATTCATCTGCCCCATGAAATCGGGGAAATAGGGTTTCAGGTCGATGGCGCTGGAGAAATATTTTCCGAATGCAATAGCTGCAGCGGCGACAGGCGCTGCAAAGCCCACGGTGATGGAGATCCAGCCAGCAAGGAAACCCAGACCAGGATGATATATCTTCGAGATAAAATGATATTCACCACCTGAACGCGGATAGAGGACACTGAGTTCCGAATAAGCAAACGCCCCGCACAAGGCCACAACGCCACCCAACAGCCATAGCATCATCAGGGCGAAACCGGAGGTAATGCCCATCACCTGGAAGCCAAGGCTGGTGAAAACACCGGTCCCGATCATGTTGGCGATCACTACCGAGATCGCAGTCACCAGGCTGAAATTATTCTTCGCAGGCACGTTCACTTTCTCTTTTTGGCAAACAACAGGTTCGTTTCATTGAATTTCACATTGTAACCGATCCTGAAAGGAACTGCGTGTTTTGTTTCCTGCTTCTCATAGGCAGACTGAAGGTCGGGCTGGAATTTATATTTGAAAAGGTCGATGGTTTGCGTATAGTTCCCGAACAGCTTTACCGTCCAGCCGGAAGGCTTGAAGAACCGGTAGGGAATCCCGGAATCATCCTGCAGGATAGAGGATTCCTGATCAAGAAGGTAGTTCCGCATCATCTGGAAACCTGAAGTAAACATGAGGTATGATGCTGCTTTCAGGAACCCATCCTGGCTGCCGAACGATTTTACAAATTGGAGCAATTCCGGATGCTTTTTCAGGTTCTGGTCGGAAAGATCATAGGAAAGATAATAGAGCACCTTGTGTTTTTTCATCGTGGAATCAAAAAACGCAATCCTTACCCCAATTGTGGATGCGTCCTGCCGGCAAGAAACGATCCCTCCTTTATTATCCAGGTTGAAATAGGTGATCCCGGTGAGCCTGTGGCCTGTTTTCCGTATATAGAATACGATCAGTGGCAAGGTGCCGTCTAGTGATTGCTGGTTGAGGTCCTTTTCCATGCTTTTGGTCCTGAAAAAACCCAGTTGGTTTGAATAATAAAGGGCTGAGCGTATCTTTTCAAGGTAAAAAAGGAAATCTTTCTTTGCCATGGTATCGCAGCGATGCAGCTTACCAATCGGTTCCAGCCCGATCAGCACATAATTACCGGCATCAGGGAAAAAGGCATTTGCATAAAGGAAATCAGCTCCTGCAAACGGGTAAAACAAGGTTGAAGTATCGGGGGTAAATGTACCCAGGTTTTTCTCCCTCCAGCGTGCGATCGGACCAGTCTTGTTCTTTTCAACCAGCTTCCAGTCGTCGTTGATATGTTGCTGGTAGGTTGTCCACTTTTTTTCTGTAGTAAGATCATTACATCTTTTCAAAGGGTTGATCCCGGCAATCACTGCGGCCATTTCATCGTCAATGGTATCCAGGACAGGCATGTCACTTCTCGGCTTGACAGGCAAAGAATCATTTATGGCTTTGTTTCCGGCGTTTTTTGAAGCATGGTTTTGCATGCAGGAAAGAAGAAAAAATGCTACGGCAATGAGTAAACCGCGCGAAAGCAATCCAATTTTTGTGAATCTATGAAACATACCGGAGATGTAATGTTCGGCAAAAGTAAAACAATTCTCAGTGACACTACAACCCGCGTTAAAAATTCTTAAATGTTCCGGGAAAATGCGTACTTTTGGGTGAAATTTCTTTTTTTTGCATATTAATTATTCCCGGATGCGTAGAACAAGAGCTCTTATAATTTTCTTTTGCCTCTTATCGGTTGCCTGCTTTTCCCGTGGTCATATCAATATTGATTCCATCTTTTTCAATCCTTCTTACTTTCAGTTGCGGCTCGATTCTTTGTACCTCGGACAATTCCGCCAGGCGTTGAAGGGCCATGAGCAGGAAAACAACCTGATGCTTGCCACTGCACTTCCCGGCCTCCGTTTGTTGACGGAATTGGATATTACAAGACAAATCAGCGAGATGAGTTCTGTGATCCATGTGGGGTACAATCCGAAGGTCAGGGAATTCATCGATGTCCTCCTTTTTAAAAAACCTGAAGCATCGTGTCTTTTACTTACACTGGCTAATCATTATGTTCCCCTTTTCCAGTCGGTTTTTGATAAATACAACGTCCCTCATGAACTTGCCTACCTGCCTTCGGTGATTTCTGCCTTCAATCCCGGAGCTTCTTCGATGTATGGTTCGTCGGGTATCTGGAACATCATGTACATCAGCGGGAAGCTATACAAACTGGAGATCAATTCGATGGTGGATGAACGCAGGAATTATGAGAAGTCGACCGATGCGGCTGCAAGACAATTCAAAGATTTCTTCGCCATTTACCAGGACTGGACGCTTGCTCTTACAGCCTACATCGTAGGCCCGGCTGTTGTCAACAAGGCGATCCGCAGGGCAAACGGAAAAAAAGATTTCTGGAGTCTCTATCCATTCCTGCCGGCAGAAACTCGGGATTACCTTCCTGCCTATGTTGCAATGACCTACTTCGTCAGCTACCATAATCAACTGAATTTGAAACCCCTCCAGGCTGATCTTCCGTTTGCCACCGATACCATTTGGGTAAGAAAAGAGCTTCACCTGAGGCAAGTTTCAAAGGTCCTTGATATCCCAATCACCATTCTGAGGGAATTGAATCCCCAATACAAACACGATATTCTTCCTGCCGGCCCTAAAATCTGTATCCTCAAACTACCTGTCAGCTACGGCGAAAAATTCCGGCTTCTTAAAGACTCCATCTTTCATTTCAAGGACGATATGATCATTGCTTCGCGGCAGAGCATAATAACATTTCCGATGGCATCTTTCACACAGATTGAACCGAAGGCCGGATCCGGCAAAAGCCAGGTTTATCACTCAGTCAGATCCGGTGAAACCCTTGGCGTAATTGCAGCAAAGTACCATGTGACAGTAGCAGAGATCAAATCCTGGAACCACATGAGATCCACCTCGCTGAAGGTAGGACAGCAACTCCTCCTGTTTACGGCTCAAAAAGCGGGAAGTCATCCTTCTGTAAAAAAAAAATAACAAACTTTCATCCTTATCAACTGCCAATCTTGCGATCAATATCATTTCCTGAGGCGTAATGAAACCTATCCGAATCTTCCTCCTGCTACTGATCGTGTTCCTCTTCTTCGGCCTGGTTTCACTTCTTATACCTGACCATGACCTGACGATCACAAAAGAATTCTCTGTCCGGTTTCCTTCGATGAAAAAGGTATTTCAACCGGGGAATATGGAATATGCTGATATTGCTTCGGTCCTGCAACAGAAACGGTCAGATACGGATTCGCTGGTGAGGATCACAAAGAAAGATACCCTGAAGAAACCTGATTCCCTTAGCATAAAATTGGTTTCCCAGCCCTTGGATTATCCCGGTGATGATAAAAGTGTTCTCTTTCCATTCTTCCATGAACTTGAGGAATCACTGGTAAGCAAACAGGGAATACATATCCTGCATTATGGCGATTCGCAGTTGGAAGGCGACCGGATCACCGATTATCTGAGGTCGAGGTTTCAGGCTGAGTTCGGAGGATCCGGGCCGGGAATTCTGCCACTCGGTGAAGAGGCTTATTGTCTTGCCCTTCTCTCTTCCGTTTCGGGAAACTGGCAGAGGTACAACCTGATGGGAACAAAGTATAAAAACCAGGGATCCCATCCTTATGGCCCGTTAGGAAGTTATTCCAGGTTTGCCTCCGAACCGCAGGATTCGGCAGCCGTCAATGGAAAGCCGCTGGAGGCATGGATCACATTCCGGGTAAAGGGAATGTCCGGTAGAAGAACCGATCAATATCAGCGATGCAGGATCTTCTACGAAAACTATCACCAAGCGGTGAAAGTCAGTTTCTTCATCGGGGATGTGAAGATCAAATCAGATACACTGCCCCCGACCCGGTCGCTGAAAGAATATGACCTTTCCTTTACCGAAACGCCTTCAAGCCTGACGATCCGTTTTACGGGCCCCGGCAGCCCTGATTTTTACGGGATCTGCCTCGACAGCCCCTCGGGGATCTCCGTGGATAACATCCCCATCCGGGGTAGTTCCGGGTTGGAATTTACGCGGATGAACCCAACCCTGATGACAGAGATGTACCGGATCCTGAATGTTAAGCTGCTGATCCTTCAATTTGGGGTAAATGTCGTTCCCGGCGATCTCAGTGATTATACCTATTATGAAAATGGCCTATATTCGCAGATCTGTCAGCTGAAGAAACTGAATCCCGGCCTGAGTATTATCGTGATCGGTGTATCGGATGCATCGCGGAAGAATGGCGACACGTATGAGTCGTATCCCTGTGTAGAAAAGATATTGAATGCCCAGAAGGCAGCCGCGCTCAAAGCAGGTTGCGTGTTCTGGAACCTATATGAAGCAATGGGCGGAAAGAATTCAATGCCGAGTTGGGTATTTGCGAAAGAACCCCTGGCCAGCACAGATTTTCTTCACTTTAATTATGCGGGTGCAAGGATCGTTGGAAAGATGTTCTATTCAGCGCTGATAAACGATTACAATGAATTTATCCGGAAAAACCTGCAATGAACACAAACACTTATAGGATCATTTTAGCCCTTTACTTAATGTTGTTTATGGTTTCCGCGCAGGCCCAATTGCCTGCAGTATTGCCTTCGGGTATCCTTGTGGGTGGGAACATGAATAACCGTTTTCTTTTTTTTGGAAATTCGGAGAAAACCTATGACTTCCTTTTCCGTTCGATGAATGGCCTAATACTGAAAGGAGAAGGTATCGTTAATATTATTCATATCGGTGATTCCCATATCCAGGCAGGATTTCTCCCTGAACAATTGCGAAAAGACTTCTCTTCGTTCATCTCTCCAGGATGCGGTGCCCGGGGACTTGTCTTCCCATACAGGATCGCAAAGACCAACAACCCTGCAGATTACTTTGTAAAATTTACTGGAAAATGGGAAAACTGCCGGAATGTTGAGACTAACAAAAACTGCAGTCTGGGCCTCACGGGGATCAAGGCCCAAACCCGCGACACGCTTGCTGAAATGACTTTCCATTTCAGGGAAAACTCAACTTTCAGGGACTTTAATTTTATCCGGATCTTCCATGATCCTTTGGACACTAATTTCCGTATCGATTTTCCAGGATTGGCGGGTATGTACCACGTGGTCCTACCGATCCAAACCGGGTATTCGGATCTAAGGTTTGATTCTATTATTTCTGATTCCCTGAAAATCAGGATTATTAAAAAAGACACGACAGGGAATTATTTTACATTTTACGGTATCGATTTCGAAAATGGGGATCCCGGTATCGTTTATTCTGCTTCAGGAATTAACGGGGCTGAGGTCACTTCATACCTGCGTTGCGATCTGATGAAAGATCAACTCAGAAAGATGAAACCCGACTGGGTTATCCTTTCCCTGGGCACCAATGATGCCTATCCTCTTCATTTTAACAAGGAAGAATTCATTGTGAATTATATTGCTTTGGTGAAGATAATCCGGGAGGCCGATCCCGGCGTACCGGTTCTGCTAACGGTTCCGGGCGACAGCTATCGCCGTCACCGGAATGACAACCTGAACCTGGTGGCAGCGCGTGAAGCGATTCTCGAGGTGGCCAGGCAAACCGACTGTGCCGTATGGGATTTTTATTCACTTATGGGTGGACAAAAGTCGATTATGAACTGGTATAAGGCAGGGCTCGTTGCACGGGATAAGCTGCATTTCAGCAAACCGGGATACCTCATCCAGGCTGACCTTCTGTTTGGTGCCTTTGTAGATGCCTGGTCTTCATTCATTGATCAGTCAAACTTATCAGATTAAGGAGGATGGAATTCCTGGATAGTTTCTTCAGTTACGACAGCAACTCGCTTCTTCTTTTCACAGGAATCCATTTCTGGATCTTTTTCGGGATCATCCTGTTTGGTTACTCCTGCCTTCATTCAAAGGTCAGATCACGGAATGTTTTTCTGCTCCTGGCTAACCTCTTCTTCTATTATAAATGCGGAGGATGGTTCGTTATCCTGCTATTCCTGGCCGTAGCAGCCAATTATTTCCTTGGGATATGGATGGGACGGATTCAGGAGAATCGGCAACGGAAAACACTTCTTCAGCTGAGTATTTTTCTTAACCTGGGAATGCTGGTGTGGTTTAAATACACTGCTTTCTTTATAACGCTTTTCAACCAGGTATCCGGAAGCCATTTGAAGCTCTTCAATTTTGTTGCCTGGGGATTTAATCAGGTAAGCGGAACACATTTCGATGTTTCAGATATTCTTGTTCCGCTTGGGATCTCATTTTTCACCTTCCAGCTGATCAGTTATTCGATCGAACTTTACCGGAAAAAGATAGAACCAATCCGTGATTTCAGCGATTTCGGATTTTACATCACCTTTTTCCCACAGCTGATTTCAGGGCCCATCGTTAAGCCTCAAAACTTTATCCCTCAAATCCGGCAACCCTTTGTGTTGAGCAAAGATGAATATGGTCTTGCCATTTTTCTGATCATCTCGGGGTTGGTGAAGAAGATCGTCTTTGCAGATTATCTGTCGGCGAATTTTGTCGGCCGGGTATTTGACAACCCCAACTTTTTCACCGGTTTTGAAAGCCTGCTTGCAATCTATGGATATTCGCTCCAGATCTATTTTGATTTTTCCGGATATACCGATCTTGCCATCGGAATTGCCTTGTTGCTTGGGTTCAGGTTACCTCCCAATTTTGATTCGCCGTATAAGGCAAGAAATATAAGCGATTTCTGGAGACGCTGGCATATGAGCCTTACAACCTGGTTCCGTGATTATCTGTTCCTTCCTTTTGCCTATTACCTGTCAGGGAATATGGTGAAGTCCCGTTATTTCAAAGTCAGGACAGAATTGCTGATTTACATTGCCGGTATTCTTCTCACCTTCCTGCTGTGCGGGCTTTGGCATGGCGCTGCAATTAATTTCATCATTTGGGGAGGGTTGCACGGAGTAGCCCTTGCCGTTCATAAGTTTTTCTATCCCAAGGTCCGGACGAATAAGATGATTCCTCCTTTCCGCTTGTTTGCTTCACGGTTCTTCACCTTCCATTTCATAGTCTTCACCTGGATCATTTTCAGGTTCACGAGTGCTGAGGGGTTCAGTATCCTGATAAAGAAGATCTTTTTCCAGTTCCATTCAGAGTTGGCAGGACAGGTCATCATTGCATACTGGAAGGATCTTGTACTCCTTCTTACCGGGTTCATGCTGATCTGGGCTCCTTCAAAAATAAAAGAAGAGGTTAAACGTTTCTTTGTTGCGATGCCTGATTACGGGAAAGGGATTATCGTGGTTTGTGTGATCTTTTTTGTATACCAATTCAAAGTTTCGGGAATACAACCGTTCATTTATTTCCAGTTCTGATATGAAGATAGCACCGTTTCTTGTTTTTATATCGATCGTCCTGATCATCTATGGACTGATCAATACTTATATTTTTACCCGGTTCATGCAGTGTGTACCTTCCGGCTGGCAGGGGAGGATTTGGGCGATCATCATTTTCTGGTTGCTTGCGGGGTCGTTTATCATTGCCAGGTTTATGGAAAGGGCTTATCCGTGTGATTTTACAGAAGTAATGACCTGGATCGGATCGTTCTGGCTGGGAGCGATGGTTTATTTTGTCCTGGCTGCTCTTCTCGTCGATTTTGCCCGTCTGGTCAATCATTTTATTCCATTCTTTCCACAGGTTTTTTATGCAGACTATCAGAAGACAAAGTTGATTGCCCTGATCATCACTATGGGATTGGTGTTTTTGACTGTTACTGCCGGTTTCATCAATGCACGAAATCCAGTGATTACATTACTGGATCTGAATATTGCGAAGAAAATTCAAGGGAGCAAGACATTAAAGATCGCGATGGCTTCTGATATTCATCTTGGAACTCTGGTTGGTAAGAGAGGCGCCTCACATCTGGTCGAGATGATCAACGGACTGCATCCGGATATCATTCTCCTGGCAGGCGACCTGGTGGATGAGGACCTGAAACCGGTGATCCGGCGTAATTTAGGAGAGACTCTAAAGAACCTTTATGCCCCGTTGGGTGTGTATGCCATCACCGGCAACCATGAATACATCGGAGGTGCAGCAGAAGCCATTGCTTACCTAACTGCACATAAAATCAAATTTCTATCTGATACTGTAGAGTTTATTGATAACAGGTTCTACCTTGCAGGACGGGATGATCGGGATAAGTCGCGTTTTACGGGTAAACAGAGAAAGCCATTGGCAGAAATCTTGAAAGGCGTTGATCCTGCTTTTCCGATCCTGCTGATGGATCATCAGCCTTTTCAACTGTCAAAACCGGAGGAACTGGGGGTTGACCTTCAGTTATCCGGCCACACGCATCATGGACAGATGTGGCCTTTTAACTACATCACAAACACCATCTACGAAATAAGCTGGGGTTATAAGAAAAAAGGAAATACCCATTTTTATGTTTCTTCAGGATATGGCACCTGGGGTCCTCCGATCCGTCTCGGCAACCGGCCTGAGGTGGTTTCAATCACGTTACATTTTCAATAATAGCTGGCGAGCTGGTGAATTGGTGAGTTGGCATTTATTAACTGCTTTCTGATCATTCCTGCATTCTGAATTCCCGCATTCCTACATTCATAATTCATAATTCCCTTGTAAAGGGATTCGGGTTCTTCCACATTTTCCATACAAGAAAAATCGGAAACAGGAACCATGGTGCATTTGCCAGGAGTACCAAGGGTAAGTTTGTTGCGCCCACCGGTCCCCAGATCTCCTCACTGAGAATAATAAAGACATTGGTAAAAAGGATGGACATAATAATAAAGGTCGGAATTCTGATCCAGTCTTTTCCTTTGATGAATGCATAAATAGCTGCAAGGTAATAGGGACCAAAGAACAGAACATCCAGCCATACCGTTGCTTTCCACCACATCGGCCGTGCATTCTGCAACGGGTCAAAATTGTTTCCCCACCAATGAATCATATCCACAAAGAATGGTAATGGCCAAAGCGGATACTTGAAATTTGCCGGATCTTTGATCACCAGCTGCTCCAGATCGACTATGTAAGTGATAAATAGCAGGTTTACCAGGAAAAACGCAATGTAGATGTAGTCGGTTCGGCGTTCCCTAAGAGGGATGGGTTTTCTCATATGTTTGGTATTTGGTATTAGGTATTAGGTTTTGGGTAGCTGTTCGTTGTTTGCTATTCGTTTTAATTGTCAATTGTCAATTATCAATTGTCAATTATTTTCTCATCTTCCTTCTTGCGGTTTTGGCCATTTGCCGCGCGATGGAAAGCCGGAAGGATGGCAGGTTAGAAATAAAAGAGCCGATTTTGACACCTGCTCCTGAATGCATCAGGAGCCTGGGTTTGAGTGCCAGTTCTATAATATCTTTTGCCACACTTTCAGCTGACTTTGGTTTTGCAAATACCCGTGTAAGAAAATTCTGTTTCTCCGACATTAAAAAATCCTGGTCCACCTCCCCTATTCTTGACTCCGGCCTGGAATCCGTTTTTATATATCCCGGAAAATATTCGCTGATGTGGATTCCGGTTCCTGCCCATTCTGCCTGGATGGTTCTTGTCCATGCCGATAATGCTGCCTTTGAACATACATACGGTGAATAAAACGGGATCCCCATCATGAAACCGGGAGAACCAATATTGATGATATGGCCGTTTCCCTGTTTACGGAAATATTTCAGGGCACATTGTGCAGCGATTACCGGGGCAACCAGGTTCGTCCGAAATGCTTTCAAAAGGTCTTCCCGCTGAACCTCTTCAGAGGGAACGACTATTATACAAGCGGCATTGTTGATCAGGATATCCAGCCGGCCATATCTATCCACTGTTTCATCGATCATCCTCACAGGCGCAGAAGGATCCTCCAGGTTGGCCTCAATAACAAATGCATCCTGCAACCGGGAAGCAATCGCATCCAGCTTTTCTTTCCTCCGTGCAACAAGGACGACTTTTGCACCTTCACGGCCGAATGCAAGGGCAACGGCTTCGCCGATTCCTCCCGAAGCGCCCGTAACAAGTATAACTTTATCCTTGAGTTTCATTTTTTTTTTAATTAGCCTCACCCCCCGTCCCCCTCTCCCTCAGGAGAGGGGGTGAAGTGATTGGGTGAATTGCCGGAATCCGGCAAAGGTAAAAGTTCCCAAAAATAGAAAGTTTCCATTAAAAACCGTGATTTTTTTTGCCTGCCATTTGGTAGATTATCCAATTTGCTTTACGTTTGCTTTGATAATCACGATGAATATGAAAAAAATAATTCAATCTCTCTTTGCCCTTGCCATCCTGATATTATTTTTACAGTCTTGCGGAAGCAGGGAAATAAAAAAAGAAGCCTCAATGAATGATTCTTTAAAAATGTCAATCATGAAAGAGAACTGGGGAAAAGTCGACAATAAGGATGTTTTCCTTTATACCCTGAAAAATAAAAATGGCATTGTGGTGAAGATCACGAATTACGGAGGGATCATCACTTCCATCCTCATCGCTGATGCAAAAGGAAAAATGGGAGATATTGTCCTTGGATACGACAGTTTGAAAGGATACCTGGCAGCCACTCCCTATTTCGGCGCCATCGTGGGAAGATATGCCAATCGTATCGCAAAGGGCACTTTTAGACTGGAGAAAAAGGTGTACAAGCTGGCAATCAACAACGGGAACAACAGTTTGCATGGCGGTCTGAAAGGATTCGACAAGGTGGTATGGGAATCACAGGAAATTAACGATTCAACTGGAGTCGGCCTTGTACTGACCTACAAGAGTGAGGATGGAGAAGAAGGCTATCCCGGTAACCTATACGTCATGGTGACTTACGTATTGAATCCTTCAGATGAATTGAAGACGACGATCGAAGCCCAAACCGATAAACCAACGCCCGTCAATCTTTGCAATCATACTTATTTTAACCTTAATGAAGCCAATACGAGTGTGCTCAGTCACCGGTTAAAGATCAACGCCGACCGATACACCGTGGTTAACGATGAACTCATCCCGACAGGAGAACTCCGGCCGGTAAAAGGAACCCCGATGGATTTCACGGATTTTCATGGTATCGGCGAAAGGATCGACCAGGTGAAAGGCGGTTATGACCATAATTATGTACTGATCAAAAAAGAGAAGGAGTTAAACCTGGCTGCTACGATTGAAGATCCTGTATCCGGAAGAGAAGTCAGCATCCTTACAACCCAGCCCGGGGTTCAGTTCTATTCCGGCAATTTCCTCGATGGAACCATCAAAGGTAAGGGAGGTAAGGTTTACAAACAGCATTACGGGATGTGCCTCGAAACCCAGCATTTCCCAGATTCTCCTAACCAGCCATCATTTCCGAATACGATCCTACGGCCCGGGGAGAAGTTTAGGGAGGTTACCGTTTACAAGTTTGGAGTGAAGAAACCGTGACGCGTTACGCGTCACGAATAAAATTACCAATTTTCAATTAATTAGTATTTCTCCGGTACAAACGTTTGCTCCGACATCGGAGGCCTGATATAGGATTTGTCCTTTTCGAGCGGAGGAAGGATAATCTTTTCCCTCGGAACATTTTTATAGGAGATCATACTCAGCAGGTGACTGATGCAATTCAGGCGTGCCCGGCGTTTGTCGTCGCCTTCCACCACATACCAGGGCGATTGCTTGGTATCGGTATAAGCAAACATCTCATCTTTTGCTTTCGAATATTCTATCCACTTTGTCCGTGCTGCCATATCCATCGGACTGATCTTCCAGCGTCGCGTAGGATCCTCGATCCGTTGAATAAACCTTTGTTCCTGTTCCATATCACTGACCGAAAACCAATATTTGATAATGATGATGCCCGACCGGATCAGCATCGTCTCAAAATTCGGGCAGGACCGCAGAAAATCCCAATATTCATCGTCTGTACAAAATCCCATAACACGTTCCACGCCAGCCCGGTTATACCAACTCCGGTCAAAAATCACCATTTCTCCGGCGGCCGGAAGATGGTCGACATAGCGCTGGAAATACCATTGCGTTTTTTCCCGTTCGGTTGGAATCCCGAGTGCAACAACCCTGCAAACACGGGGATTCAGGCATTCGGTGATCCTTTTAATGGTGCCGCCCTTGCCGGCCGCATCACGGCCTTCAAAAAGAACGATCACCCTCAACCCTTTATACTTGATCCATTCCTGGAGCTTTACAAGTTCAATCTGAAGCTTTATGAGCTCATCTTCATAGAAGTCGGACGGCATCTTTTCCTTCAGTTCCTGAGGGATGTCTTCTTTGATTGTTTCCTTTGATTCCTTCTTTTTTTCCTTTTGTTTTTTGTCTTTGTTTGCCATAGTTTTTCATTTTACAATTTTGAGTGCTCTTTTTCGTGACATTTAACGCGATTATTTTTGTCCACCCGTCCGCTTGTCCGCCTGTCAAACCAGTCTAACACCATCCCCGATCTCAGCAACATAAAAATCAGCCGTGAGACCCGTTTTCGTTTTGTATTCCGTTCCAACCTTTTCAATAAAAGCCGGAATTACATCATCCCTGACCAGGCTTACGGTGCATCCCCCGAATCCGGCGCCGGTCATCCGGGAACCAAGGACTCCGGGTATCTTACATGCTTCTTCAACCAAGGTATCCAGCTCAAAACCTGTCACCTCATAATTATCGCGAAGCGAATCATGTGATGCATTCATCAGCGCGCCGAATTGAGCAAGGTCGTTTTTCAGCAAACTTGCAACAGAAGCAAGTACGCGCTGGTTCTCTGAGATGACATGACGAGCTCTTTTCCTGATGACCTCATCAGGAATAACATCCTGTGCCTTGAAGAACTGCGGATATCCTAAGTCTCCCAATTTATTTATGGAAAACCGTTCCGCAAGAAAAGCAACGGCAAGCTGGCATTCAGCGACACGTTCGTTGTACTTTGAGTCGGCCAGGCTCCTGGGCTTATTGGTATTGGCAATGATCAGTTTATACCCTGAAAGTGTAATAGGTACGTGTTTGTATTCGAGATTGTTGCAGTTCAGAAAAATTGCATGATTGGCTTTGCCCATTCCTACTGCAAACTGGTCCATGATCCCACAATTCACGCCGGCAAATATATGTTCTGCTTTCTGCGACATCTTTACCAGGTCCAAAAGGGCCAACCCTCCATTCAAAATATGGTTCAGGGCAAATGCGGTGACCACTTCAATGGAAGCAGAAGAGGAGAGTCCGGCGTTGGCAGGGATATCGCCATAAAATAAAAGTTCCATCCCTCCAACAGGAATACTTTTTTCAACAAATTGCTCAAAAACGCCAAGAGGATAATTGAACCAGCGAACCGCCTGTTTCGAAAAATGGTCCGTCACAGGAATGAACGTTTTCTCGGGATTATTCACAGAGGCAAGTTTGATCAGATTGTCATCTGTTTTCCTTATCAGCAGGTAAGTTCCATATTGTATGGCGCAGGGAAGGACAAACCCGCCGCTATAATCGGTATGCTCGCCGATAAGGTTGACACGGCCAGGAGCGAAAAACAAAACCGGCACATTACCCTGGATTCCGTAAAGATCAGCAAAAGCTTTTCTGAGGTTTTCTGGTTCCTGCATAAACAGGATGCATTAGGATTAATAATGATCCGAAATTACGACAAATTTTGCTATTTCTTACAACTTACCATTCACTATTCACCTTTCACCATTCCCCTGTCTAAAAAATGGTATTTTTGCCGGGTTAAAATCTGATTTTTTCTGTATATGAGAAGTTACTGCAAGCCGATCATTGTCATTCTGCTATTTCTTTCCTCACCTTTTCTTTTTTCGCAAGACATGAAAAAGATCGACCTGGGCGGTAAGTGGAAATTTCGCAGAGCCGGAACCGACCAGTGGATGGATGCCAGAGTTCCCGGTTGTATTCACACCGACCTGATGAAAAACGGCCTTATCCCGGATCCCTTCTTTCGTAACAATGAAAAAAATATACAATGGATCAGTGATATCGGGTGGGAGTATAAAAAAACATTCATGATATCAGATACCCTTTTCCGTTCACGTCACCTGGAACTTGTTTGTAAAGGACTGGATACATATGCCAATGTATACCTGAACGACTCGCTGATCATCGTTGCTGATAATATGTTCCGGGACTGGTATGCAAATATTCAACCATTGCTGAAAATAGGTAGCAATACTCTCAGAATACGGTTTCCCGCCGTTACTATTGAAAATAAAGCACGGTATGGCCGTCTGAAACACAAACTCCCGGGCGATGAGAAAGTAGTTTGCAGGAAAGCTGCCTACCAGTTCGGCTGGGATTGGGGGCCTACCCTGATCACAAGCGGCATCTGGCGGCCTATTTACATCCGTTGCTGGGACCATATGAATATGCTGAGTGTTCAATACATCCAAAAAGACCTTACCGATTCCATCGCAGGCCTCACAGCAGTTTTCACCTTCCTGTCTACACTGTCCGATTCAGCTTTCATACAACTTTCTGTGAAGGATAAAATGCTGGCAACAAAAAAGGTACCCGTGCAAAGCGGGGTGAATGTCGCACGAATTGATTTCCAGATACTGAACCCAAAACGCTGGTGGCCTAACGGACTGGGCGATCCCTACCTCTATCCCATCCATCACAAGGTTTATTTTTCCGGAAAACTTGCAGCTGAAGGAACTCAGAAATTGGGTTTACGGACCATTGAAGTGCATGAAGACCAGGATACCGCCGGGAATAGTTTTTTCTTTCTGGTGAACAAAATTCCTGTATTCATGAAAGGAGCGAATTATATCCCTCAGGATAATTTTCCTTCGAGGGTTAGCGATTCCTCTTACAAGGCGTTGATCACTTCTGTAAAAGCTGCAAATATGAATATGCTTCGTGTCTGGGGCGGTGGCATCTATGAAAATGATATTTTCTATGATCTGTGTGATGAGAACGGGATCCTTGTGTGGCAGGATTTTATGTTCGCCTGTGCACTATATCCGGACAACAAGGATTTTATCAGGAATGTCCAGGCCGAAGCAATACAAAATGTGGTTCGCTTGAGAAATCATCCTTGTATTGCCCTCTGGTGTGGTAACAACGAAATCGATGAAGGATGGAAAAACTGGGGATGGCAGAAACAATACGGGTACACTTCGCAGGATTCGGCAGAGGTCTGGAATAATTATCGTGGTATTTTCGGCAGCACCTTGCTGACGGTCATCTCAAAATTCGATTCCTTGCGCCCCTACATTCTTTCTTCGCCGCGCATCGGATGGGGACGACCGGAAAGTACAAAACGAGGAGATATGCACTATTGGGGTGTCTGGTGGGGTAAAGAACCTTTCTCATCCTATAAGGAGAAAACCGGCAGGTTCATGAGTGAATATGGATTCCAGGGATTTCCTCCGCTGGAATCGATTCGGAAATTCACCCTTTCTGCCGACCGGCAACTGGGTTCACCGGTGATGAAAGCGCACCAGAAGCATCCTGCAGGATATGAAACTATTGAAGAATACCTTCTCAGGGATTACAAACGCCCTAAAGATTTCGAATCGTATGTTTATGTGAGCCAGGTGCTCCAGGCAGAAGGGATCAAGTCGGCCATCGAGTCGTACCGGCGGGCAAAACCGTACTGCATGGGAACACTCTACTGGCAGCTGAACGATTGCTGGCCGGTTGTTTCCTGGTCTTCCCGGGATTATTATGGACAGGAAAAAGCCCTTCATTACTTTGTGAAAAACGAATATAGTACACTGCTCGTTTCTCCGGTTGTTAAAAACAGGATCCTCCAGGTCTTTATCATCTCTGATAGCCTTCAGGATTGCCAGCCCAACCTTCACCTCAGTCTCAGTGATTTCGGAGGCCGGACTTTCTTTGATACGACACTGACCATTTACGTCAAGAAAAATTCTTCATCTTCCTATGTTGAATTTCCGGTAGATAAACTGGTACAGGGTAATAACACGAAACAACTGGTCTTTACCATGCAGTTAACTTCCGGGAAGAAGATCCACTCACAAAACAACTTATATTTCGACCCGGTAAAGGATCTTCTCCTTGAAAAACCACTGATCACTAAAACGGTTAAAAAATCTCCGGAAGGTTATCAAATCACGCTATCCTCAAACAAGCTAGCAAAAAATGTTTACCTGGTTAGCGGCCAGAAAGGATCTTTTTCCGGGAACTTCTTTGATCTCCTGCCGGATGAAACGCGGACGATTACTTTTACAACAAAAGACAAAAGCAGTTCATTTGAAGGGAAGCTAAAGATCATGACCCTTGCCGATACGTATTGAATAAATGTCAACTAAAATTCGCTCCGACCTCATACTAATCCTTGCCGCCATCATCTGGGGCTTTGCTTTCGTGGCGCAGCGCGTGGGAATGGAGTTTGTCGGTCCGTTTACCTTCAACGCGGTGCGATTCACGCTGGGTACGCTGGTAATGGTTCCTTTTCTTTTCTTCGGAAAAAAATTCACAATAAAAGATCCTTCACTGGCAACCAGCAGGAGAAAGATCTTATGGGGCATCATTGGCACCGGGATTCTGCTGTTTATCGGTGTTTCTCTGCAGCAGGTCGGTTTGCAAACCACCACAGCGGGGAAAGCCGGTTTCATCACAGGGCTTTATGTTGTTTTTGTTCCCATTGTCGGGATTTTCCTAGGACAGCGGACGAATTTATATACCTGGCTGGGGGTATTGCTTTCTGCAACAGGCCTCTATTTATTGAGTATTACAAGTGGTTTCCGGATCGGGCATGGCGACCTGCTGGTATTTGCATGTGCGCTCGTGTTTACCTTTCACTTACTGTTGATCAGCTGGCTATCACCGAGGATGAATTCTTTTCACCTTGCAGCGGGACAATTCGCAATCTGCGCACTGCTGAACATCATTGTTGCTTTTTCCATTGAGCCTGTCAATGCGGGTAAGATCATGGAAGCCGCCATACCCATTCTCTATGGAGGTATTCTGTCTGTCGGCATCGCCTATACACTGCAGGTCATTGCCCAGAAGGAGGCACATCCTGCCTATGCGTCTATCATCCTGAGCATGGAAGCGGTTTTCGCTGCACTCGGGGGCTGGATGATTCTTCATGAATCCCTTTCCCAACGTTCTTTGGCCGGTTGCCTCCTGATGCTGGCAGGGATGCTCGTCGTGCAGGTAAAAAGATTGTAACTTAGCATCCTCTTTCAATTTCAGATTATATAAATGAAAAGTCTCTTCGTTCTACGTTTTATTCTGGTCACAGCCATTGTCTTTGGTATTTCTTCAACTCAGGCACAGGTTAACAATGATACAACAGCACCTGCAGCTTCAAACCGTATTATACAGGTTGAGTTTGATGATTATTTCTTCCCGAATACCCTGCGGGTGGATTATTATATTGCCGGCGATTACAAGACAGAGTCGGTTTACCTAAACCAGGTTAAACAGGAACCTTACTGGAGCGGACCACACAAACACCTGATTGATCCATTTAATTCCGGCACATATCGTATTGCTGTATTTGATTCTGTTTCAGGAACATTGCTTTTCACCAAAGGATTCAGTAACCTGTTCCAGGAATGGCAGGGAACTCCGGAAGCCCGGCGCGTTCAGCGTTCGTTTGAACAGACCGCAATATTGCCTTTCCCGCGGCAGACAATACGGTTCCAGGTTGAAAAACGGAAATATGCCGATGGAAAATTCGAGAAACTGTTTCATATGTACATCAATCCGAATGATTATTTCATCAGCCGGAAGAAAATCCGCGAAATCCCATTTGTGAAGTTTCATGATTCTGGAGAGCCCGAAAACAAGGTGGATATTGCCTTTATCGCCGAAGGGTATACCAAAGACCAGATGGAGAAATTTCTCAAAGATGCCAACCGGATCGGCGATTATTTTCTCTCCCAGAAACCTTACAGTGAATACAAGGACAGCTTTAACTTTTATGCCATCGAATCGTCCTCCGAGGAATCCGGTGTGGATGTTCCGGGACGAAGGATCTATGTAAATACCGACGTGGGCAGCAGCTTTTACACCTTCGATATGGACCGTTACCTTACTACCTCCAATACAAAACAGGTGTACGACATCGCGGCAACTGTTCCTTACGATGCCATCTTTATCCTGGTGAACAGCAAGATCTATGGAGGCGGCGGATTTTATAACCATTTTGGAGAGAGCACCGTTGATAACTACTTATCAGATATCGTTTCCATTCATGAGTTTGGTCATTCATTTGCCGGGCTTGCCGATGAATATTATACTTCCGAAGTCACTTATTCCGATTTTTACAATACCAAAGTTGAACCGTGGGAACCGAACATTACCACGAATGTGGATTTTGCCACCAAATGGAAAAACCTGGTAAGGAAAGGAACTCCCATTCCTACCTCCCGGGAAGAGAAATACCAGAATGATGTCGGTATGTTCGAAGGTGGCGGTTATGTTGCAAAAGGGGTTTACAGCCCCATGATGGACTGCCGCATGAAGAGCAATGAAGCTGCGGGGTTCTGCCCTGTTTGCCAACAGGCAATCATCCGAATGATCAAATTTTACAGTGAATAAAGGACTGATCTTCGATATCCGGCGGTTCACGGTCCACGACGGACCAGGAATCCGTACAACAGTATTTTTCAAAGGCTGCCCTCTGAATTGCTGGTGGTGCCATAACCCCGAAAGCCATAGCTGTCATCCCGAAGAATCTCTGAAAACGCTGAACCTGGATGGAAAAAAGTTTTCCCTGAAGGAGATGATAGGGCAATGGATGAGTGTTGACGCAGTGATGAATGAGCTTCGAATGGACCGGATATTTTATTCGGAATCCTCCGGCGGGGTAACGTTCTCGGGTGGAGAACCGCTGATGCAACCCGAATTTCTTCTGGAATTGCTGAAAGAATGTAAAGCCAACAGCCTTCATTCAACCATCGACACTTCGGGTTACGCAGATCAGGAAATAATCGAAAAGATTCATCCTTATGTTGATCTTTTCCTTTATGATCTGAAACTGATGGATGACACGGATCATATAAGGTATACCGGTGTTTCAAATAAAACTATTCTGGAAAATCTGATCTACCTGATCTCGGAAGGAAAACAAGTTGTAATCCGGATCCCGGTCATCCCGGGCATTACCGACACCGCACAAAACATCCGTGAAATAAAAGAGTTTCTATCAAATCCGATGAAAGAAAGAATATCCGCTTCACAATTAAAGATCAGCCTTCTCCCCTATCATTCCATCGCAAAAAACAAATACACCCGTTTCCATATTGACTACAAAACGAAAAATTTAAAGGATCTGACGAAGGAATCATTAATTCCCTTAAAGAAAGAATTTGAGGCAGAAGGGTTTCTAGTGAAGATCGGGAGCTGAAAAAAGATGAATGCAGGAATTCAGAATGCAGGAATGCAGGGATACAGAATTAAAAGTGGACGAAGAAAATTACATAATTTTGCCTGGATTATAAAATAATTCCTGCATTCTGCATTTCTGCACTCATAATTCATAATTAAGATTAAAGTGAACGATCGAATAAAAAAGCTTCGGGATCAAAGTCTGAATGCCATTAACCGCCTATCCGCAGAACGTGCATTGTTAGTTACGGAATTTTACAAAAGCGGTATCGGGAGTAAAGTATCGACTCCCGTTATGCGTGCCCTTACCTTAAATCATATTCTCGTCAATAAATTCATCTGCATCAATAAAGATGAACTGATCGTCGGAGAACGCGGCCCTGCTCCCAAAGCCACTCCTACCTACCCGGAAATCAACCTGCATACACTTGAAGATTTAGAAATTCTGGATGCAAGGCAAAAAGTGTCGTTTATAGTTGATGAAGAAACGAAAAGGATCTACCGGGAAGAGATCATCCCGTTCTGGAACGGTAAAAACAGTCGGGAAAGGATCATGCGTTCCATGGCACCGGAATGGATCGAAGCATACGATGCAGGAATATTCACGGAATTCCAGGAACAGCGGGCACCGGGACATACGGTTTGCGGAAATAAAATCTATCACAAGGGTATGCTGGATCTTATAAAAGAGATACAGGATGCAATATCGCTGCTAGATTGGAAGAATGATCCTCTTGCTTCTGAAAAGAATGAGGAGTTGAAAGCAATGGAAATCGCAGCGAATGCCATCATCCTCTTTGCTCACCGTCATGCAGACAAACTGGAAGAATTGTCGAATGAACCCAATACCGGCAAAAGGAAACAGGAACTTCTTGAACTGGCCGCTATTTGCCGGAATATACCGGCCTATGCACCCCGCACTTTCTACGAAGCGCTACAGTATTACTGGTTTGTCCACCTCGGCGTGATTACAGAGCTGAATCCATGGGATTCATTCAACCCTGGCCGCCTCGATCAGCATCTTTATCCATTTTATAAAAAAGGGCTTGAAGACGAAACCCTGACCAAAGAAAAAGCCACAGAACTCCTGCAGTCATTCTGGATAAAATTCAACAACCATCCTTCCCCTCCGAAAGTTGGCGTGACTGCACAGGAGAGCAACACCTATACCGACTTCTGCCTGATCAACCTCGGAGGTGTAAAAGCCGACGGTTCGGATGCCGTGAATGAACTGACATTCCTGATCCTTGATGTCATCGAAGAGATGCGCCTGCTTCAGCCAGGTTCGATGGTGCAGGTCAGTAAAGTGAATCCTGACAGTTTTATTCACAGGGCAATGAAAATCACTAAAACCGGGTATGGGCAACCCTCCTATTTCAACACGGATGCGATCGTACAGGAACTCGTTCGGCAGGGAAAATCAATGGAAGATGCATATAACGGTGGAGCAAGCGGATGTGTCGAGGCAGGTGCTTTCGGCACGGAAGCTTATATCCTGACAGGTTATTTTAATCTCCCCAAAGTGCTCGAGATCATGCTGAACAATGGAACCGATCCCAGGACAGGAAAGAAGATCGGGTTGGAAACAGGACCTGCAGGGAGTTTCCAGGGCTTTGATGACCTCATGAATGCCTTTTCGAAGCAACTAAAGCATTTCATCGATATCAAGATCATTGGAAATAACCAAATCGAGAAGATCTTTATGGAACACATGCCGGTTCCTTTTCTCTCCCTGCTTATCGATGATTGTATCACCCATGGAAAAGATTACAATGCCGGTGGCGCACGTTACAACACCAGCTATATTCAGGGCGTCGGACTGGGCAGTATCACCGACAGCCTGACCGCCTTGAGATACCACGTATTTGACAAGAAGACGATCAGTATGAGCGGCATGATGAAAGCGCTTTCACAAAATTTTGTCAATTTCGGGGAATTGCGCTTCGAACTTGTGTACAACACTCCAAAGTATGGCAATGACGATGATTATGCTGATGCCCAGGCCCTTTCCGTATTCGAATTATTTTACAATGCTGTGGATGGCCGTCCTACTGCTCGCGGAGGGATTTCCCACATCAACTTCCTCCCTACCACTTCCCATGTTTATTTTGGAAGCGTCATCCATGCGCTGCCGGATGGAAGAAAGGCAAAAGAACCTCTTTCGGAAGGGATCTCACCGGTACAGGGCGCCGATAAAAAAGGGCCGACAGCAGTATTGAAATCGGCTTCAAAACTCGATCATCTCCGCACAGGCGGAACCTTGTTGAACCAGAAATTCATACCTTCCTTTTTTGATGATGAAGATAGTATTCTTAAAATGACTTCACTCATCCGCGGTTATTTCCGGATGAACGGACATCACA
>JADGPR010000102.1 GCA_017882335.1 Bacteroidales bacterium
TCTCAGTGCAAAATGGGATCCTTTTCAATTCCTGTCCATCCAACCCGGTGCACGGTTCATTTATAATACAAAATATAAAGCGCCGGTGATTTATGCCTTAAGTACGAAATGGAATATTGTCAAACCCTTATCTTTGAGGGTTTCCTATTCCCGGGGATTCAAGGCTCCCGATGTCAAAGAACTGTACCTCTATTTCGTGGACGTCAACCACAACGTTCAGGGAAATCCCGATCTCAAGGCCGAAACTTCAGACAATTTCAAACTGAACCTGAATTATTCCAGGGAAAAAGGATCCCTGGCCTGGGTTTTTGATCTGTCGGCTTTCTATAACTTATTTGATAATGACATAACTCTGGCGCAAGTATCGGGTGGAAGCAATCTGTATACCTATATCAATTTTGACAAGACCCAATGTGTCGGGGGACAAATGGAAGTGTCATTTAAGATCTATCCTTCATTCAGCATTGAAGCCGGCCTGTCAGAAACCGGGACCTATAATTATCTGAAAAGCGATGCGGGTAAACCTGTCAAATTCTTTTACTCACCTGATGTAAATGGAAACGTTTCTTATCGTTTCGTTAAACCGGGACTGCTTTTTACCTTATACCATAAATACAATGGGGCAATGCCATTATACGATGTTTCCAACGGGATCATCACTCCCTCGACAGTAAGAGATTACAATATCATGGATTTTACGGGAACAAAGGATTTTTTTGATCGCCGTTTTCATTTCTCCGTGGGTATCAAGAATATTTTTGATAATAAAACGCTTCCGTCACCCGGAGGAAATGGTGGTGGTGCGCATGGTTCCGGCAATGGTCCTGTACCCATAGGGTGGGGCAGAACTTATTTTCTCAAGCTTTCTTTCACTTTCAACAAAAATAAATAATGAAACCAAGGATCATTTGGGGTCTCCTGATACTCACTGTGTCATTTCAATCCTGTTTTAAAAAAGATACGGAGATACCGCGCCATTCCAGGGGAAATGTGAAGACCGATACGATCGCAATGACGGAAAATTATAAATACCAGGTTTATTTTGACCTCGCTTCGGAATCCAAGATCAGTACCGACAGTAAAACCGAAAGCGACCTGGGATTCGAATGCAAATCCGACGGGTGGCACATCATCCTGAATACAAGTGACTTTATGAAGGTCGCAGATATAGGTATCGTTCCTTTTGGCCAGGCACACGATACTTCTCATCGGACATGGAAATTTGATAAATCCGACGGCAATCCCGATTCTATCGCTATCGGGCAATGGTATACAATTACACATACAGATACAATCTCAAACAACCATGTTTATATCATTAACCGCGGTATGGATGAAAATGGAAATAGTCTCGGATTTATCCAGGCAGTGTTTGACAGTTTGAAGAACGGCACTTACTATTTCCGCTTTGCCCCGCTAACCGGGGGTAATATGATCGCAGCTTCTGTTGTCAAAGACCCTACGGTACATTACCTCTTTTACTCTTTTACTAATGGGGGTGAAATAAAACGATTTGAACCTCCCATGACAAGCTATGATCTGTTGTTTACTCAATATACCACTCTTCTTTTTACCGATGCAGGAGCAGCCTATCCATACCTGGTGACCGGCGTTTTATCAAACCGTGGTAAAGTGGCAGTCGCCATTGACTCGGTGAACAGTTTTGCCACCATCACAATGGAAATCGCCGGTAAACTAACTTTTTCCTATGCACTTGATGCCATCGGCTATGATTGGAAGGTTTTTAATTTCACTGCCGGAGTGTATACGGTTCGTACCGGCCTGAATTATGTGATCCGGGATAAGGAAGGTCTTTACTATAAATTCCGGTTTATAGGATTTAACAATGCAAGCGGAACGAAAGGTTATCCTGTTTTCGAATACCAGGGATTGTAAAAAAATCAGGGACTGAAAAAAATTTCTTTTTCACCATTAAGACGCCAAGGCGCAAAAATTAAGACATTGATTTTGCGTGATTTGCGTCTTAGCGACTTTGCGGTGATTTTTTCTTTTGAAACAGTCTTTCTTCATTTTACCTTGTCTTTAATAGTCCTTCTTATCCAAAAAATAATAATCAAATAAGATGTGCCTTGTGTAAATTTCAGGCAATTCTTACTTTTGATCGAAGAATCATCGCGCTAAATTTCCAGAGAAAATGAAAAACCTCTATTCGGCACTTTGCCTATTTTTCTTTCTTACAAATTCGTTTCCAGCCAAATCTCAGATTCAATCGTTACGATTTGATGAACCAAATTCATTTACCGTAAACGGGTTGGTTTTCCAGAAAAAGCAAGCGGTTTCATTTCCTTATGGAGTTCCGTTATTTTCACTTCTGATCGACAGTAATTTTTATAATTCCTATTGCGGAAAGACGACCTTTGGAACAAATGAGATCTCTTTTATGCTGGCTGATAGCATCCAGGGATCGCTGAAAGCAGACAAGAAGTTTCAACCGGGTCTCAGGTATATACTCCGGTTCACCAATACGGGAAAAGGAAATCACCGCATCGAAAATTTGGTTCCGCTCGGTGAAGGAAGCGATAAAGTGTACATCACTGCCGGCGGTACAAAAGAATGGCCGCATTACCTCTGCCGTTCATTGTTATTCCGGCCGGGTTATGGGCCGGTAGGGGTGATCCTCCCGGATAATGCCTGGCACCTGGGATTTTCCGACTTCAAGGTCAATGAGAAGTATGCCCTGTCAGGCCTTGCCCGCCGCGACCAGAGAGACAAAGACAAAAGCACTATCGACCGATGGGCCGTCACGCTCAAGCCTGGAGGTTGGGTGGAATACAATCTTTACTTCGACACCCATTCCGGCGATTGGCACGAGGGATTGAAGATGATGTTCGGCGAACGCTACCTCTACGATCTTCCTACTTTCGATAATGCATATTTTGAGCGAAAGGATCTTCAGTGGATGAAGAGCGCCTACCTCATGTTGCTGCAGTTTGCCTGGGATAAAAAGTACTATGAGGCAAGAGAGAAGAAATGTACTTTTTACCGTTCTTTTTCTGAATATGATTTGCTGACCGGTGGCTATGATATATACACCCTCTGGCCGACCTGGCCGCGACTTGGACTCGATCAGCGGAACCAATGGGATATGTACCGGGATCTGCCTGGCGGACTTCCTGAACTTAGGAGCCAGGTGGATTTCCTTCACAGGAAAGGGAAAAAATATTTCATCTCCTACAACCCATGGGATGAAAGCACACGGAAGGAAGACCAGTTGAAAGGAATGGAAGATCTGCTCCGGGCCACCGGTGCAGATGGCGTGGTTCTGGATACGAAGGGAGCCTCCAGCAAAGAATTGCAGGCCACCGCCGACAAGGTTAAGCCGGGGATCATTATGTACAGTGAAGGAATGGCAATCCCGAAAGATATGCCTGGAATCGTTGCCGGGAGGGTACACGATGCCCTGGTGCTTCCTCCGCCATTGAACCTGAACAAGCTGATTAAACCTGATTTTGCCATCTTCCGCGTGCTCCAGCTGGCCGATGACCGGTTGCACCGTGAACTGGCCATCTCCTTCTTCAACGGCTATGGTGTAGAAATAAATACCATGCGTGCAGGCCGCCCGTCCTGGATGAGGGAGGAGTTTGAGTACCTCGGGCGAACCACGAAGATCCTGCGTGAGAATGATGCGGTATTCCATAATTCAGACTGGATGCCATTGGTCGAAACCCTGGCCGACAGCATCTATGTCAATCGCTGGATCTCAGGCAGGAAAGTGCTTTTTACCATTTATAGTATGCGGCCGGAAGGATTCAACGGACCTTTGTTTGACCTCTCATCATTCAGAGAAAGTACGACAAGGATCTTTGATAACAAATACTACCACGTTGCAGATCTCTGGAACCATGTAGAAATTGACACCATAAACCGAAAGGGAAAGATCATGGTCCCGGTAACAGTTGATCCTTTCAACCGTTCCTGGCTGGATACCCGCAGGGAAGGAAATGTTGGCTGTGTTGCTTTATTACCGGTACTTCTCAATGCGGAATTTAAAGGAGACTCCATTGCTTTTCATGCCATGGAAGGCGACAGCATCCGACTTACAGGCGGAAATCCTTCTTACAGTTCGAAGACCTATACTTTTTCAGCACGAGGCAATACGATTCCCTTTCATTCCTATTTCGATATCACAACCGAAAAGATCGTCGTACAACTTTTTATGGGCAGGGAACTCTTGGATGAAAGGGTTCTTCAACGAAAGAATGATATTCCTGTGCTCATCTCTCCTGAAGTAAGAACGCCTCTCCGGGATCATAGTTTCGAGCAGGTGAAGGATATCCCTGAAGGTACTTTCCGCTTTTATACTAAGAGGGATCCGGGTGCTGCAGATCCGTTTATCCCCTTGCCTGACCATCATGACACCGCGGTGATTCAGATGCAGAAATTTTACATGGACAAATATCCTGTTACCAACCGGGAATGGCTGATCTTCATGAAACGTACCAAATATATTCCCAGTGATACAACAAATTTCCTGAAGCATTGGGTTGGCGGATCTATCCCTTTGGGGCAGGAATATTGCCCTGTAGTCTATATCAACCTGGATGATGCAAAAGCCTATGCCCGTTGGGCGGGGAAACGGTTGCCGACTGAGATGGAATGGCAATATGCCGCCCAGGGAACAGACATGCGGAAGTACCCCTGGGGAAATACGATGGATTCATCCAAATGCAATTATAATCTGAATCATCCTACGCCTGTAGAAGCGCATCCGCAAGGGGCAAGTCCGTATGGAGTGGAAGATATGACCGGGAACATCTGGCAACTGACCAGCGATAGCTATGATGTCGGCAGCTATTATTATGTCATCATCCGGGGCGGCAGTTATTATCACCCAACCTCCAGCCCCTGGTATATAACCGGAGGACCGCTACCGGTTGATCATCCTGAAATGATGTTATTGATTGCGCCCGGACTTGACCGGAACGGAACGGTAGGGTTCAGGTGTGTGATGGATGCCAAATAGCAGGTCATTGTTTCAGGATCCACGCATCCTGCCAGATCTTCTTTACCTGTCTCAGGGCGCTGTCGGCCTTTGATTTAGCCTGAAATTCCATGATGGAAACCCTTTGCTTGCCATTTTTTTCAAGCAAACGTGAAGATGAATATCCTTTTGACTGCAGATCCCTTAAAAACCGGTGCAATTCCTTTTCGGGGGCAATACCTTTAACGATGATGTAATAATATTCCTTCCCGGGACCCGTGTTTTCGCTGTTCACTTTAGGTTCGGCAGGTTTTTCTTTCTTTTTCGGTTCAGAAGGTGCCTTTATATCAACATCTTTCTTCTTAACATCCTTTTTAATAACATCTTTTCTCTCAGTTTCTTTTTTCTCTGTCAGGACCGGCTTTTCTTTGGGCGGTGAAACGGTTTTCTGTGGTTCCTGTCCACAAATGAAGGGTTCTCCTTCAGGATCCGGCAGCTCGCCAAACCAGGCGCAAGCATAATTCTCATGGATGCCTATCCCGATCGCATTCCATTTCTTTCCCTGCCATTTGTCGGTATTCATCAGAAAACTGTTAAAATAATCCATCGATTTCCAGAAGGTGATGATGCTGTCGATGACCACAGCGTTGTTTTCCCAGTAGACGATCTCATAACCTTTGCCTCTGTATGGTGTCAATTCCTTTGGTTTATCCCACACGCTGTTCTTCTTATTCTCATCGCGGGGATAGCAAAATGGTTTCCAACTGCCCTGATCCGACCACGAATGTGCATTACATGATCCTCCCTGGTCGGGATGATGAAAGAAGAGATCCTTGACATGCGTTGAAGCCACAAAACACAAGGACTTTGATAATGGGATAGGAGGGAGATCGTACCGTTGCCGGTAGGCATTGATCATGTTATAAAGTTTGTACTCCATGGATGATATGCAGAATGAAGCCGGAACCGGTTTGGCAGTCTTTTCAGGCATCTGGCCACTGGAAATCATCCAGGAACAACAAATAACGAGAACAGTTAAAAACCTTGGCACCTTCATTTTCATTTTGTGTGTCTTGACGGTGTAACGGGAGTATTTGAAGGGAGTTCCTGGTCAGTGTAATACCGAAAAAGGTTTTCCCGGTCAAGGATACGGGCATAAAATCCGGCCCGGCCCCCTGTGTTTTCGATCTTCAATAAAAGTGTGTTCCAACCTTTGTTAATCTTAATGAAGCTCCTTCCCTGGTCGGGCTCAATGATTCGTCCTCCGCGTTGTGTATAAACCTTATTATAATTGTACGTGACTTTTATGGCATCGTCGGATCCGACCAGCAAAGTGGCTGTTCGTGATTCCTGTGAATGAATGAAGATTGCAGCATAAAACACAGCTCGCTGGTTGGGACTGATCATGTTATCGAAAGATACATATCCGTCATCAGATGCCTTGCGAACTTGCCATCGTAAAGGTTTTCCATTTAATCCTGGATAAACTTGACTCTTGTCGATCGTAACTTCCGGTGGATAGATTGAATCCATACCTGAACGTGCTCTAGTGGTACTATTCTTGTTCGGAAAAGGCCCGATCACATTCCACTTTTGAATGAAAGTCCGTTTCGGTATCAGTTTAATCCCGTCCAGACCGATAAAATATCCGCCCGACATGCTGTCTTTCCCTGCAACAGCAAACTGTAGGCTAAGACCGTTGTAAAGATTGATGAAATTTGGGATGGATAAATACCCGCCGGGTTGAATGAAGGGCGCATAACCTTTTATCTGTCCCACTTTTTCCGCCTCCAGAAAAACATCAATATTTCCGTATTCCGGCCCGCGGGTGTAATAAATCCGTATATCATAACCGGTTTCTTCAAGACGGTTCAGGTTCAGTGAAAATTCATCTTTGGGTCCGGATTCAATGAGAAGCTGTTTCGACCCTCCCCATTCTGCACCATAATCACTCATGTCCATGACTTTCGAACGAATTTTCCGCCTGGATGTTCGAGGAATGCGAGCGCCTCGACGTCGCGCGCAA
>JADGPR010000051.1 GCA_017882335.1 Bacteroidales bacterium
AACAGCGAACAGCTAAATAAAGAACTTAATACCCAAAATCTAATATCCGAAAATAATTTCTCTTTCATAATTCCTCTTTCATAATTCATAATTAAACATGAGTATTCTCGTAAACAAAAACTCTAAAGTACTTGTCCAGGGCTTTACCGGTAGTGAAGGCACGTTTCATACCGGGCAGATGATCGACTATGGAACGAATATCGTGGGAGGCGTTACTCCCGGTAAAGGTGGCCAGATCCACCTCGACAGGCCGATCTTTAATACAGTTGCTGATGCTGTTCATGCTACCGGTGCGGATGTATCGATCATATTTGTTCCGCCTCCTTTTGCTGCCGATGCTATCATGGAAGCAGCCGATTCAGGGATCAAGGTAATCGTATGCATTACGGAAGGAATTCCCATCCGCGACATGGTTTTTGTGAAAGATTTTGTGAAGGCAAGGAATGTCCGGCTGATCGGACCCAATTGTCCCGGGATCATTACACCTCCGGATACTAAGGTCGGAATCATGCCTGGGTTCATTCATACACACGGAACCATCGGGATCGTTTCCCGTTCCGGAACACTGGCCTACGAAGCAGTTGATCAAATCACAAAGGCCGGGTTGGGGCAATCAACGATGATCGGAATAGGAGGGGATCCCATTCCCGGGACTACAATTTTGGAAGCGGTGGTCCTCTTCATGGAGGACCCGGATACGGAAGGCATCGTTCTTATAGGTGAAATTGGTGGCAACATGGAAACCGAGGCCGGGTATTGGATCAAAGAACACGGAACTAAGCCTGTCGTTTGTTTTATCGCCGGAGCTACGGCCCCCAAAGGAAGAACCATGGGTCATGCCGGAGCCATCATCGGCGGGAAATCGGATACTGCCGAGGCAAAAAAATTGATCTTGCGCGAATGTGGGGTGCATGTAATCGATTCACCGGCAGATATCGGTTCGGCGATGCTTGAAGAAGTAAAAAAGAAGAATTAAGAATGCAGAATGCAGAAATGCTGAATGCAGGAATTAATTATCAATTATCCATTATCAATTGTCAATTAATTAGGAACGTATTGATAGGCACCGAGGTCAGGCGGCGAATCTCTTGTCTTCCTTTTAATATCAAATAAAACATCCATCACATCGATTCCTTGGCGGATCACGGGTGAGATGCTGTCGATCTGGTAATCATAGGTCAGCACATTTAAAAAATCAGGATCTTTATTTACTAAGCATTTGGTGTAATGTGCCGCATCGCTGATGCTTTTATGAGTTTTCAGAAGGCAATGATCAAACATGAAATTAAATGCAGTTGAAGCATCCCTTTTGAAGCTCAATTCATCATCCTGCGCCCCATAGAGGATAATGTTGACAAAGGATGCATTTGTCAAAGGATTGGAAATCTTATTTCCATGGTTATCAAAGGAATAATTGCTCAGGGATAACGCAGAATCCATGCGTACAGAACTACTCCAAAAGTTACCGATGGTTAGATATTTGAACACATAACTTCCGCCGAAATCCAGCGCCAGGGCCGCCCGCCCGCAATCTCCCAACACACAATTCTCGGAATAAACATTGGTAGCGTAAGCATAAATATCATTCCCGATCATGTTCTGGATGATTGTATTCGTGACTCTGAGCATCGGATTGAAAGGATTAACTGCCGAATCAACCGATATACCGAAATTCCCGTTCTTGATGATCGCATAATCGATATTGCCATAACTTCCTTTTTCAAGATAAATCCCATCCCATTGTCCGGGAAGATCACGATAGAAGGGATCCAGCCGGTCGCCCAGGAACCTTACGGGATGGTCGAGATTGCCAATCACGTTGATCGTTGAAAGATGTGAGACTGCCAGGTAGGCCGATTTATGAAAATAGAGTTTTGTTCCAGCATTTATGGTAAGGGTAGCTCCTGTATCAACCCGCAGATACCCGAAGATGACATGCGGTTTGATGCTATCCCATGTTACATTTCCAGTCAGTTTTTTATCCCGGTAAAAATAAGCATCCTGTCCCCAGGCTACCAGGTCAACCTCTTGGAGATTTCCGTTGGTGTTGAACAGGATAGAATCGGTAACGACAAGCGGAATGTTCTGGTTATTCGGATTTACGGTCACCTTGACGAAAATGAAAATGCTGTCATTTGCTGCTATCTCCACATCGCTCACCGATGGGGCAGGTGTTCCGTCGATGTTCAGGCTGAAAACAGAATTGCTCCCACCGCCTAACCGGATCGAGGAAACCAGGACCTTACTGGCGTTGTAATTATGCACCATCAATCGATTGGTAACGGATCCTACCGTAGTAAATACCGTATCGAAGAAAACGGTATCTGAAGAAAAAGTCAGTTTCAGTGCAGGATTTGAATCAATTTTATCTTTCTTCTTGCAGGAGGAAATCGTAATTAGTGTTAGAATAATGAGTGGAATTAGACTAAATCTACTAACTTTGCTGAACATTCTAGCCTTATTTTATTCGTGAGACTCAAATCTTTAGATCCCGGATACCCGAGAGCCTGGGATTTATACCTGTGATTGCAAATGTAGGAAAATTACAGAGTATTAACCTATAACGGAAAAAGCATAGATTATTGTACTTTTGCAGTTTAGAATTCAGCAGGAATAGTTGATACCGAACAAAAAAATTGAACATGAGTTACATCAATTTTGATAAATCCCAGCTGGTGAATCTTGAATACTCGCTCTCGCGGGAATTATTGCGTTCAAACCGAGCCGGATCCTACGCAAGTTCAACCATTATTCATTGCAATACCCGGAAATACCATGGGTTGCTTGTGACCCCTCAACCCGGGATCGACAATGAAAATCACGTACTCTTATCCTGTCTCGATGAAACTGTCATCCAACGGGAAGTGGAATTCAACATGGGGATCCATAAATATCCCGGAGGCAACTTCTATCCGAAAGGGCATAAATATATCCTCGATTTTACCATTGAGCCTATTCCCACGATTTCTTATGGTGTCGGGGGGGTTGTGCTGACAAAAGAAATGATCCTGACTTCGTCAGAAGACAGGATGATCATCAAATATACCCTGAAAGAAGCCCATTCCCCGACGAAAATCCGGCTCAAGCCCTTTCTTGCATTCCGCAATGTTCACCATGTAAAACGGGAGAATATTTTTGCGGATAAGAAATACGAGCAAGTTCCAAATGGGATCAGTATCCGGATGTATTACGGTTACACAGACCTGTTCCTGCAGCTTTCGAAACCTGCTGAATACATCCATGTTCCGGATTGGTACTACAACATTGAATACCAGGAGGAGATGGAACGAGGATACGACTACCAGGAAGATCTCTATGTACCTGGATATTTCGAATTCGAAATAAAAAAAGGCGAGAGCATCTACTTTGTTGCCGGTACGAAAGAGATCCCTGTTACCTCTATTAAAAAAGCTTACAATGCGGAGCTAGATAAACGTGTCCCCAGGAATAACTTTGAGAATTGCCTGAAAAATGCCGCGCAGCAATTCATTGTCAAAAAAGGAAATAAAACAGAGATTATCGCTGGTTTTCCCTGGTTTGGCAGGTGGGGAAGAGATACGTTCATTGCACTACCCGGTCTTACCCTTGTGAACGAGGACTTTGCGACCTGCAAGAATGTGATCGACACTATGATTGCCGACCTGAACGGGCCTTTGTTTCCCAATATCGGTTCCGGCAGTCAATCTTCTTACAATTCGGTGGATGCGCCGCTCTGGTTTTTCTGGGCATTGCAGCAATATGCCGAATTTACCGAAAGCAAATCATCGGTCTGGAAAGAATATGGCCGGAAAATGAAGCTGATACTTGAAGGATACAGGGAAGGGACTCAGTTCAATATCCGGATGAACGAAAATAGCCTTATTTCAGCCGGTGAACCCGGGAAAGCCCTCACCTGGATGGACGCTATCGTACATGGAAAACCCGTGACTCCACGGATCGGGATGCCCGTGGAAATTAATGCACTCTGGTACAATGCGGTTTGTTTCAGCCTGGAAGTGGCAACTCTCGCACAAGACACTGACTTTATCAACGAATGGAAACCCATTGCAGAAATGATCCCCGTTTCTTTCGTGGAGACTTTCTGGAATGCCGATAAAGGATATCTTGCCGATTTTGTTGACGGCAAATATAAAGACTGGACGGTACGGCCGAACATGGTTTTTGCCACATCGCTTCCGTATAGCCCGATCGATGAAGAGAAGAAGGAAAAAGTACTGGATATACTGAAGAGGGAGCTGCTTACCAGCCGTGGATTGAGAACGCTGACCCCAAAACACCCGGGGTATAAAAGTACTTGTTCAGGCGACCAGGCAGAACGTGACCTGGCATATCACCAGGGAACGGTTTGGCCATGGCTTCTGGGCCATTTTGCAGAAGGTTACCTGAAATTGTACGGCAAAACAGGTATTTCTTTAATTCAATCACTGTATACTGGATTTAAACCAGTGATGACCGAACACGGGATCGGGACGATCTCTGAGATATATGATGGCGATCCGCCACATTGCGCCAGGGGAGCTATCTCCCAGGCATGGAGTGTGGCCGAGTTGCTGAGAATAAATTGGATGTTAAAACAGTATGGAGAATGATGCTTGATGCTGGATCCTGGATGCTGGATGGTAGGAACAAGATTTATGGCATCAATAATATTATTAAGAGAAACACAATTCAGAATTAAAAATCAAGTATCCAGCATCCAGCATCCAGGATCTGTAAATAAGAATCTGTTAATATAGAATAACAACAAGATATGAGAGTACTAATGTTTGGATGGGAATTTCCGCCACATATAACCGGCGGTCTCGGTACGGCATGCTTCGGGCTGGTAAAAGGCCTTGGAAAGCATGGTGTCGACGTGATCTTCGTGGTTCCCAAAGCTTATGGAGATGAGGCGGAGGAAGGATTCCGGCTGGTCAACGCCAGCGATATGGTGTTGGATTTTACCAAGACCATCTATCAGGAGCACTGGAACCGGATTAAGTTCATGGAGATCGGATCAAACCTGGTCCCATATGTTGGTCCCGAAGAATTTGAGAAAATGGTCCAGGAGGATTCGTTGAAACTTTCAGAGGAAACTCAATCGGTATTCTCCGAACGGTACCAGTTTTCAGGGAAATATGGCCACAAACTGATGGAAGAAGTCTCCCGTTATGCAATTGTTGCTTCTGTGATTGCCGAACAAACAACGTATGATGTCATTCATGCACACGACTGGCTGACTTACGCTGCGGGCATTGCCGCCAAAAAAGTCAGCGGCAAGCCGCTTGTTGTACATGTCCATGCAACAGAGTTCGACCGTTCCGGGGAAAATATCAACCAGACGGTATATGAACTTGAACGCCAGGGGATGGAAGAGGCCGACCTGGTGATAACCGTGAGTAACCTTACTCGCCAGATCGTCATTGAACGCTATGGAATTGACTCCGAAAAGGTGATCACCGTACACAATGCCGTTGAGCCAACCGACCGTCCCGAACTGAATGAAGTCACGAAGCATGTACACGAGAAGGTAGTTACTTTCCTCGGCCGCGTTACCTTTCAGAAAGGACCGGATTACTTCATCGAAGCTGCTAACAAGGTACTCAAGAAGGACCCCAATGTGCGTTTCGTGATGGCAGGCTCGGGCGACCTCCTGAATAAGATGATCCGGCGTGCTGCCCAGCTTCACATCGGGACAAAATTCCATTTCACCGGCTTCTTAAATGGCCCTGAAGTGGACACCATGTTTGCGATGAGCGATGTTTATGTGATGCCATCGGTTTCTGAACCCTTCGGAATATCGCCTTTGGAAGCTATGCGCTCTAACGTGCCGGTTGTCATTTCCAAACAATCCGGTGTTTCGGAAGTACTGAAACATGCCCTGAAAGTTGATTTCTGGGATATTGATGCCCTTGCAGATGCGATCTACGGATTATTACACTATGAAGGGCTGAAGAAGATGTTCATCAAATACGGAAAAGACGAGGTTGACAACCTGAAATGGGATAGTGCAGCGGGCAAGGTGTTGGAAGTTTATCAACGTGCTCAAACTTTGTAATAAAGAAGGAATATTTGTATTCTAATATATAGATACTTGATGCTGGATGCTGGATGCTGGATAAAAAAGAGACTCTTGGTAAGATATAACCACTATCCAGCATCCAGCATCCAGCATCCAGCATCAGGAAAGAAGAAACAACAATAAATAGTACCAACAATATGAGATCCATCTGTTTATACTTCCAGGTTCACCAGCCTTTCAGGTTAAGGACCTACCGGTTTTTCAATATCGGGGATGATCATCACTATTATGATGACTACCAGAACCGTCAGATCATAAGGAGGGTTGCTGAGAAGTGTTATCTTCCTGCCAATAAGATGATGCTGGATCTGATCAGGGAGTATGGAACTGCATTTAAAGCTAATTTTTCGGTCTCCGGGACTGCCCTGGAGCAATTACAGCAGTATGCCCCGGAGGTGATTCAGGGATTCAAACAACTTGCCAAAACAGGCTGTGTTGAATTTCTTGCCGAAACCTATTCTCATTCACTTGCATCTCTGGGAAACCGTGAAGAATTTGTACGCCAGGTGAAACGGCACTCAGATACCATTGAACTCCTTTTCGGCCAGAAACCGCAAACCTTCCATAATTCTGAACTCATCTACTCTGATGGAATAGGAGAGATGGTTACTGATATGGGATTTACTAGCCTGATGACTGAAGGCGCAAAGCATATCCTGGGATGGAAGAGTCCGAATTACATGTATTGCAGTGCCAGAAATCCGAAACTGAAACTTTTGCTTAGGAATTTCAGGTTAAGTGATGATATTGCATTCCGCTTTTCCACTCAGGGATGGCCGGAATGGCCGCTGACAGCCGAGAAATTTACCGGCTGGCTGAATAGGATAGAACCCCGCGAAGAGGTAGTCAATGTTTTTATCGATTATGAAACGATCGGCGAACGACAATGGAAAGAAACCGGAATTTTTGAATTCTTCAAGGCATTGCCGAAGTTCGTACTGTCAAAATCCAATTTCCGGTTTTCAACTCCGGCTGAACTGACGCATATCCTTCAGCCGGTGGCACAATTGCACGTGGCTCACCCGATTTCGTGGGCTGATGAAGAACGCGACCTTACCTCCTGGCTTGGCAATGAATTGCAGGATGAGGCCTTTTCGAAATTATATGCCCTCACCGAGCGTATTCAAACCCTTGATGATCCTGCCATAGAGAGAGACTGGCAGTATCTACAGACCTCCGATCATTTTTATTATATGTGCACCAAATGGTTTTCAGATGGAACAGTCCATAAATATTTCAATCCTTATCCTTCTCCCTATGAGGCCTTCATCAATTACATGAATGTGCTTTCCGATTTTACGATCCGTGTGGACGAGGCAATTGCAAGGAAGCGTACATCAGGTTTAAAATCCAAATCCAAAGAGCAAAAAGAAAAAGCGCCAAAAGTTGTTCGTAAAGCTCCGCGTACAACTACCGGAAAGCTGATTGAAGAAGGACATGTAAAGAAGCTGACCACCATCAAGGCTGCGAAGACCAGGGCAGAGAATGCAAGGAAGGCGGCTGTGAAAACAACCAAAGAAGAAGTGGCGGAAAAGGTCTTTAAATCACTGAATTTCGATGATATCATCACCTTATCGGACAGCAAGATCAAGAAAATAATAAAGAGCATTGAGATTGAGACTGTTTCGGCTGCCATGAAGGGAGCTAACAAGGAACTCCGTGAGAAAGTGGAAAAAAATCTTGGTAAACGTGCACTAAAAACTTACAAAGAATTGTTACAACAGATCAAGACCATCAGTGAATCAGAGATAAAAAAATCCCAAAAACTCATCGAAAAACAAATCAAGTTACTAACTAAATAAGCTGATTAATGATCGGAATGAAAGATGATCCCATGATGACGCCAGGATATTTATTTGAGACCAGTTGGGAAGTTTGCAATAAAGTGGGTGGGATCTATACTGTTATTTCTACCAAAGCACTCTCCCTGGTAAATGAATATCACGATAACTATATATTGATCGGGCCTGATGTTTGGAAAGAGACCCACGAGAACCCAGAATTCCAGGAGGACAAGTTCCTACATAAAGCCTGGAGGCAGAAGGCTGAAAGTGAGGGTCTGAAGATCAGGATCGGACGGTGGAACATTCCCTGTCAACCGGTGGTAGTTTTGATTGATTTCACGCCCTCCTTCTCACAGAAAGATAAGATCTTCGCATGGCTTTGGGAGACCTACAAACTGGATTCGCTCTCCGGCGGATGGGACTATATGGAACCCGCCCTGTTCGGATATGCTGCTGCTAAAGTCATCGAAAGTTTCTATGATTATTATGTTTCTTTCCATGATAAAATTGTAGCTCAATTCCATGAATGGATGACCGGGGTTGGGGTGTTATACCTTAAGAGTAAAGTTCCTCAGGTCGGCACCGTGTTTACCACCCACGCCACGGTTGTCGGGCGAAGCATTGCAGGCCACGGCCTGCCACTATACCGTGATTTGAACACTTATGACGGTGACGGTATGGCGCGGCAGTTTGGAGTCACTGCAAAGCAATCGCTGGAAAACCTTTCTGCACAAGAGGCAGACACATTTACAACCGTCAGCCAGATCACAAACCACGAATGCAGGCAATTCCTGGGAAAGGAAGTAGACATCCTGACTCCGAATGGGTTTGATGATACATTTGTTCCGGCCCGCGAGGAATATTTCTCCAAACGTGCCAAAGCCAGGGAGAACCTGTTCCAGGTCGCCGAGGGCTTACTGAATCAAACTCTTTCCAAAAACAGCATCCTGATTATTATCAGTGGCCGTTACGAATTCCGGAACAAGGGAATTGACCTGTTCATCGATGTGATGGGCCAACTGAATAAACAACCGCGTTTGGATCGGGAGATCATTGCTTTTCTAACCATCCCTGCATACCAGTTCGGGCCGAGGCCGGAAGTGCTGGAACGGATGGATAAAAGGGATTTCAGCAGCCCGGTTACCGATGATTTTCTAACGCATGGCCTCCATGAGCCTGAGAATGATGCGATCCTCCTTCGGATCAAAAAAAATAACCTGCACAATGCTCCCGGAGATAAAGTGAAGGTGATTTTTGTTCCGGCCTATCTGAACGGCAACGATGGCATTTTCAATCTTGGTTACTATGATCTTCTGGTGGGGTTTGACGGGTCGATGTTTCCTTCCTACTATGAACCCTGGGGATACACTCCGCTGGAGAGCCTGGCTTTCCATATCCCCACCATCACCACCTCGCTGGCCGGGTTCGGGCAGTGGGTGAAATCTCTTTATCCAACCATAAAAGACAGCGTAACCATTATCCCACGAGGGGATGATAATGATGCGTTTGTAGTGGAAGAGATGATCAAGGCGGTATTGCAGGTGAGCAGCAAGACAGAGAAAGAGATCCTTAAGATCCGCATGAAAGCTTACGAGGTATCCCGTTCAGCCCTCTGGAAGAACCTGATCAGCTATTACCGGGAGGCCTATTCTTTTGCCCTTGGCAAATCGGAAGCAAGATTTGATCTGTATAAAGGAAAACAGGCTCACATTCAAACCGCACCGATCAAAGGGATTATTGAGACCCGGCCGGAATGGAAAAAGGTACTTGTGCTGCAACACATACCGGAAAACCTGTTTCCGCTGAACCGCATTGCAAACAATTTATGGTGGACCTGGCACAGCGAAGGATACGATCTTTTTGAAATGATCCATAAAAAACGTTGGGAAGAACTTAAACATAACCCTATCCCACTGATCGAATCCCTGAACTTCCAGGAATTGCAGGATCTGAGCAGGAACGAAGCATTTGTCGCAAAGCTCAACAAGGTTACGGAACAGTTTGATGAATATATGTCGAAATCAGATGCCAAACAGCAACGGCAGGTAGCTTATTTCAGCATGGAGTTCGGCCTTCATGATACGCTCAAGATCTATTCCGGCGGACTTGGGCTACTCGCAGGAGATTACTTGAAACAGGCCAGCGATTCCAACTATAACATTATCGGGGTTGGCCTTTTGTACCGTTACGGGTATTTCCAGCAGCAGATATCCATCACCGGTGATCAGATTGCAACCTATACCCCTCAGAAATTTTCGCATCTTCCGCTGCAACCGGTACGGGATGAGCATAACAACTGGATCAAAATCACGTTTGCATTACCAGGCCGGACCATGTATGCCAAGATCTGGAGAGTAGATGTGGGCAGGGTGCCATTATTTCTCATGGATACTGATATTGAGGAGAATGCAGAAGCCGACCGGATGATCACCCACCAGCTTTATGGCGGTGACTTAGAAAACCGTTTACGACAGGAGATCTTGCTGGGAATCGGAGGGATCCGCATGCTCAATTTACTCGGTATCCGGCCTGATATTTACCACAGCAATGAAGGACATTCTGCATTTATCGGGGTCGAACGGCTCAGGAATATCATCCAGAATGATAAGCTGACCTTTTACCAGGCCGTTGAGGTGGTGCGTGCTTCCACTTTATTCACTACCCACACTCCGGTACCGGCAGGGCACGACAGGTTTACCGAAAACCTGATGCGCCGTTACCTATCGCATTACCCGGAAGATCTGAATATCAAGTGGGAAGAATTTATGAACCTGGGAAAGATGTCGGAACGTTCTGCGGAAGAATTTTCCATGAGCATCCTGGCTTCCAAACTTTCACAGGAGGTCAATGCAGTGAGCAAAATCCATTGCCATGTTACGCGGGAGATGTTTGCAGATCTCTATCCGGGGTATTATCCGCAGGAATTACATATCGGTTATGTGACCAACGGAGTTCATTATCCAACCTGGGCTGCAAGATCCTGGCAGGAACTGTATACGAAACATTTTCCTGAAGGATTTGAAGAAGATCAGTCGAACCCGGAACTCTGGGCAAAGATCCAGGATGTTGATGATGATTTCATCTGGAGAATCAGGGTGGAACAGAAAAAGAAGCTTACCGATTACCTGAATGACAGGTTATATAACGAAATGACACGCCGGAATGAGAACCCGAAGCTGATCTTTAAAATGCGTGAGGCTTCTAGAAATGATGCACTTACCATTGGGTTTGCAAGGCGGTTTGCCACGTATAAAAGAGCTCATTTATTGTTATCAAACCCTGACAGGTTATCCAGGATCGTAAACAATTCGAAAAAGCCTGTGCGGTTCATCTTTGCTGGGAAAGCGCATCCGAAGGACAAAGCCGGCCAGGATCTGATCAAGGCCATTTATGAAATGTCGAAGACACCCGAATTCCTGGGAAAGATTTTTTTTGTGGAAAATTACGACATTGAACTTGCACAATATCTTGTCAGTGGCGTTGATATCTGGCTGAATACCCCCACACGACCGCTGGAAGCATCCGGAACAAGCGGGGAGAAAGCGGTAATGAACGGTGTTGTGAATTTTAGTGTCCTCGATGGCTGGTGGGCTGAAGGTTACCGACCGGAGGCGGGATGGGCCCTGAAGGAAGAAACCACCTATGAGGATTCCCATTTCCAGGATGAACTTGATGCTGAGACAATTTATACCATGCTGGAGGAGGAGATCATCCCTCTCTTTTATGATGTCAATTCCAAAAAGGTTCCGGTACGATGGGTATCATACATTAAAAATACCATTTCCGAGATCGCCCCTCATTTTACCATGAAACGGCAGCTGGATGATTATATTCGTCAGTATTATGATCCACTCTTTGAGCGTTCGGCGAAAATGGCGGCAGGGAATTTTGAACTGGCCCGGCACATGGCCTCGTGGAAAAGACATGTATTAAGGGAATGGGATAATATTCAAGTTGTTTCCCTGAACCTTCCCGATTCCAACCAGAAACCCCTGATACTCGGGGAATCTTTCCAGGCAGAAATCGTACTTGATCTTGCAGAACTTTCTCCTGAAGACATCGGCATTGAGATTCTCTTCGGAAAGAAAATAAACGATGAAGTCAAAGAACCCATTTTTATCAGGGAAATGTTGTTAACCAAAGCCGATCGCAACATTGCCACATATTCGTGTGATATCCCATTTAACCATGCCGGGGTTTATGATTTTACTTTGCGGCTTTTCCCGAAAAACCCTGAACTTCCGCACCGCCAGGATTTCAGTATCGTGAAGTGGATCTGAACAAGCAGTAGATCACAACCAAATATCACATTTGAATTATTTTTATCTTTGCGGAAATTAACTGGAATTACATGAAACTTCTTGATGGAAAAGTAGCGTTGATCACCGGTGCAAACCGGGGAATCGGGAAAAGCATTGCATTGAAATATGCAGCTCATGGTGCACATGTTGCGTTTTCCGACCTTGCTTATAATGACGATTCGAAACAACTGGAAAATGAATTAAAAGCACTCGGCATCAATGCAAAAGCATATGCTTCCGATGCAAGTTCTTTTTCGGATGCCGAAAATCTGGTAAACGATGTTATAAATGATTTCGGGAAGATCGACATTCTTGTTAATAATGCCGGAATAACCCGTGATAACCTGCTGCTTAGGATGGTGGAAGAAGATTGGGACCTTGTGATAAAGGTGAACCTGAAATCGGTTTTCAATTTGACCAAAGCTGTTCAGCGCATTATGATAAAACAGCGCTCGGGTTCCATAATCAATATGAGTTCTGTAGTGGGGATCGAAGGAAACGGTGGCCAGTCGAATTATTCAGCCTCCAAAGCCGGGATCATTGGCTTTTCCAAATCCATAGCCCAGGAACTGGGATCGCGTAGCATCCGCTGCAATGCGATCGCTCCCGGTTTTATTGAAACAGAAATGACGGCTCGCCTGCCTGAAGAAATCCGGAAGGACTGGGTGAATGATATTCCATTGAAACGTCCGGGTACACCGGATGATGTGGCGAATGCAGCCCTCTTTCTTGCTTCCGACCTTTCTGATTATATCACCGGACAGGTCATCAGCGTTTGCGGGGGCATGCACACTTAGAAACGAACAAGACTTTGGGAATTGTCACTGAATATCCGCTTGGTTTTATTTTCTTATGCCTCCTCCTGGGAGCGATTTATGCTTTTTTCCTTTATTTCAGAACCGGGAAGAACGATATTAACAAATGGCTTGTATGGGCGATGACCGGATTCCGGTTCCTTTCCGTATCGCTGATCTCATTTCTCCTATTATCCCCGATGATAAAAAAACAAACGGAGGTCATACAAAAACCTTTGATTATCCTGGCACAGGACAATTCGCTTTCCATTCTGCTTTCGAAGGATTCGGGATTTTACCGGAGGGAATACCCAAGGGCATTGCTGGAATTTACCAGTGATCTGCGTAAAAAATTTGAAGTGGCAGAGCTTTCTTTCGGCGACAGGATCTCCAATGAACTTCAGACAGCTTTCACGGAGAAGCAGACCGATATTTCGGCCTTGTTTGACGAGGTGAATATCCGTTATGCCAACCGGAATATCGGCGCTCTGATTATTGCCTCCGACGGAATTTACAACAAGGGAAGCAACCCGTTTTACGCAGCAGAAAAAATCCGGTTTCCGGTATTTACGATTGCAATGGGAGATACCAACCTGCCACGTGATCTCATACTGAAAAAAATAACCTGCAACAAATCTGCATTCCTGGGCGATAATTTTCCTGTGGAGATACTAGTCGAAGCGGATAAATGCAATAATGAAAAGACCGTACTCCAGGTAAAGAAAGGGGAGGAGGTTCTTTTTACACGGCCCATGCAGTTTTCGGGAGATAAGGATTTCAGGAAGACGACGGTGATGCTCGATGCAAACGCGAAAGGTCTGCTACATTACAAGGTCATGATAAAACCGGTGACCGGAGAAAATTCAATCCTGAATAATGCCCAGGATTTCTATGTGGATGTGAACGACACCCGCCAGAAGATCGCCATTCTTTTCCAATCGCCGCATCCTGATGTATTTGCCATTAAACAGGCACTCGAAAGCTCAACCAGGTTTGAAGTTGAAACGTTCAAACCGGATGCTTTTGACCAGCAGCCTTCGAAATATGACCTCATCATCTTCGACCAGCTTCCTTCCATGCTGGGGTATTCGAATCTTTCACGCTTTACCAACTCAACAGTATCGCTGCTCTACATTCTTGGAACCGAAACCAATGTGGATGCCTTCAATGCATTGAAAACCGGTTTGGTCATTACTTCAAACAAAACGAATTTTACTGAGACTTTTCCATCCTTCAATGAAGATTTCACCCTGTTCACTTTGGATAAAGACCTGCAGGATGTATTAAAGAATGTCCCTCCTCTGCTGAGCCCACTGGGCGCTTACCAGTATTCGCCGGTATCCGACATTCTCTTCAACCAGAAGATCGGGAATGTTCATACCCGTATTCCACTGATCCTTTTCTTCCAGTCGCAGCAACGCAAAACCGGTATTATTTCCGGGGAGAATATTTGGAAATGGCGATTATCAGACTATCTCCAGAAAGGTGATCATAAAGTTATTGACGACCTTATTAACAAAGTAGTTCAATACTTAAGCATAAAAGGGGATAAAAGTTTTTTTAAGGTGAAGGTCAGCAATCGTTTTTTGGAGAACGAAAATGTTGAATTTGATGCAGAAGTTTACAATGAAAGCTATGAACTGATCAACAAGGATGATGTAAACATCACGATCACCGATGAAAAGAATAACTCCTATCCGTTCGTTCTTGGAAAAACCGAGAAATCCTATTACCTCAGTGCCGGAACTTTCCCTGTCGGGAATTATACCTACCAGGCTACTGTAAAAACAGGCAAAAACACTTATACGAAAAAGGGCGAATTCATCATCACCACCCTCAACCTGGAACTCCTGAATTCGGTTGCCGATCATAACCTGCTTTACCGGATTGCGAAAGCCCATGATGGCGAAATGTTTTATGCAAGGGACCTTCAGGGCCTCCGAAAGAAAATTCTGGAAAGGGAGGATATACGCCCGGTTTCCTATGCACAAAAACGGTTTATCGACCTTTCCGGAAATATATGGCTGTTTCTGCTGATCCTTGCCCTGCTTTCTGCCGAGTGGTTTATCCGGAAGCGGAGCGGAGTTTATTAGTTGGCGAGTTGGCGAACTGGCGAGTTGGCGAGTTTTTTTGCTTAGTTGCTTATGTGTTTAGATGTTTTGTTGAGTTGAAAATGATGATTATGGCGAATATGTTTTTTTATACGATACTGGTGATCCTCGTTTTGGATTATATGCTGGAGCGGATGCTGGCGTATCTGAATTCGACCTACTGGAGCCTTCAACTGCCAAAAGAGCTGGAAGGGATCTATGACAAGGAAAAGTACAGCCTGTCGCAGCGGTATGAGCAGAGCAAGCAGAAATTTACATTTATCCTATCAACGCTTACGCTGATGGTCATGATCTTTATGCTGATGGCCGGGGGATTTGCATGGATAGATGCGTTTGCCAGGCAATATACGCACAATCCTATCCTGATGGCGCTCATTTTTTTCGGAATATTGGGATTTGTTTCCAGCCTGCTTTCATTGCCTTTTGATGTTTACCATGTTTTTGTCCTGGAAGAGAAATTCGGATTTAACCGTACTACGGCAAAAACATTTATTCTCGACAGGTTGAAGGGATTGTTAATAAGTATAATCATTGGCGGTGGATTAATTTCCCTGATCATCCTGATTTATGAATCGACTGGCAACTATTTCTGGGTGATCACCTGGGCGGTAATTACGTTCTTTATGATCTTCATGTCGATGTTCTATTCCAACCTCATTGTTCCGCTTTTCAATAAACAGAAACCTTTGGATCAGGGGCCATTGAGGGATGCCATTGAGCAGTTTGCGGTGAAAGTGGGTTTTAAGCTGAATAACATTTACATCATCGACGGATCGAAACGATCGAAGAAAGCCAATGCTTATTTTACCGGACTAGGCATGAAAAAAAGGATCGTTCTCTACGATACCCTGATCCAGGATCACACCATCGAAGAGCTTGTGGCTATTCTGGCTCATGAGATCGGCCATTATAAAAAAAAACATACCCTCATGGGAATCCTTCTTTCCACGCTGCAAACCGGGATCATGCTTTTCATCCTCTCGTTGTTTATCCGCAAGGACAATACCCTGGCGCAATCCCTTTGCCACGCCGTCAGTGGTTTCTCAGGGTTGGAAATCAAACAGAGTTTTCATCTGGGAATCCTTGCCTTCGGGTTATTATACAGTCCGCTTTCCTTCATCCTGGGATTGATCCTGAACCGAATCTCCCGAAAACATGAATATGCCGCAGATCGGTTTGCCGGGATTCAGTATGATCAGTTTGCCATGATGGATGCATTAAAAAAACTTTCGGTGAATAACCTCAGTAATCTACGTCCGCACCCCACTTATGTATTCTTTTACTATTCCCATCCGACTTTGTTGCAGAGATTGCACGCGCTGGAGAAAGAAGTGAAAGTCGAGACGCATAACGCGTAACGCACTACGGGTTTCGGAAGAATTTGCGACTTCTTTTCAACAATTTCTTCAATATAAAAAAAAATCCCAAAACCTTAAAAATTGAATTATCTTTGCATTAAATTAATCTAAATAAAAATAGATATGAAAAAGATGAAACTGATTATAGCCATCGCTCTGGTTTCGATGTGCACTGCTGTAATCGCGCAGACTGCAACGAAGATGGCGCCGAAAACAAGCAAATATTTTGTCATGGTTCCGCATACCCAGGATCAATGTATGAATATGCTGACGGATATGAAAGCTAAAGGAGGGGATCCTTTTCTCTCTAAGTTCTATTTTGGATGCATGTCGGGCGACCATACCGCTTATGCAGTTCTGGATGGGAAATCGGAACAGGATATCAGGAATATGATTCCAAAGGAAGAACAGGCAAATGCCAAAATCATGAAAGTTGACAAATTCACGGCAGCACAGATCGAGAAGATGCACAAAGAACATGCGCAGAAGAAATGAATGAGATTTTTCCTGATCATGTAATGTAAATTAATCCGAGGCTGCCAAACGGTAGCCTTTTTTTTTACTATTTCTCGTCTTAATGCAACCGAATTCTTTATAAGGATAAGATCGTCGTCCTTCATTGATATTTTCTTTCAGCAGATTATAATTTTCTCGGTAGTTTTTGTCGAAAGGCTTATCTTGCCTGGAAGTGGAACCGGGTTCCCCATGAAGGCCAGGAGCAGGAAGCAGAGTTGAAAATTTACGAAACTGGGAATTATTTCTTGGGATTCAGATAATGCAGGATCTCATCACCAATACCGATCTTATATCCTTCAGAAAAATAGGTTACTTCACCGGCCGGGTTAATGAAGATCACCACTGGAAGATCCGTCACACCCTTACGTTGTATAGGTTTTAAAAATTCTTCCAGCGATCCGGTTGATGCTACGGCGCTTTTTGTTTTTAAGGGTAACCCTCCTGCATTTATTTTCATAAAGAGATCTTTTTCCTTTCCTGTTTTGAACAATAACAATATTGATCCATTCCATCTGTCCAGTTCTGTCTTTTTCTGAAGTAGATCTGCAATAAAATGACGTGAAGGTTCTTTTTCCGGATCGAGCCATGCAAGGATGATCCCTCTTTTATTCGTAATTCCACTGGTTCCGGCAACTTTTTTTAAGGACCCTTCAATGTTTTTGATCTTTCCAAGAACCGGCGCCGGCGCGAGATCTTTTCTCAAGTCAATGTCCAGGTTTTGGGTTTTATTTTCTTCAAGATTGAAGAAGGAAAGTTTCGACAATACCGTTCCTCCCCTGATCCGGGAACCTGTAACAAGCAGGTAAGAACCCGGCGGAACTTCGATTGTGCAGGGGAAGGATTTTAAAACGGGATCAGTTTCATAATCCAAAGAACGGAAGAATCCATCGTCAAACTTCCCGATCGTGAAATGGATATAGTATTCCGGTTTGCGGTCGTTTCCATTATCGTTGTTTACAACCAGTTTCCCCCTGACATTGGTTTTTGAAGGTGGGTTAGTGAAATAAACATCGTGCCATTTTTCATTGACCAAATATTGTGGGATTCGGGTTGCCGGCTCGAGCCGGGCAGGAATCCCAAAGCTCCTGCAAACCGCAACAAAAAAGATATCCCTGGAATGAGGATCGGCAACCTTTAATTCGTAAACACCACTGGGTGTAAGAGGAGCCCTGGCATAATTGGCATTCTCATCAATACGGATGGATTCTTTTATCCATTTCACGATAGCTTCCGGATTTTTTCGTCCTTGGAGAATAAAATTCCGATCAAATTTTTGCTGGAAAAATTCCTTGAACGGTTTCAGGTATTCATTGTCAACCCTGGGTGATAATACATATTCGGAAAAAATGGCTTTATCTTTCGTCAGGGGATCATAGGTAAGGGTGAACAAGATATTGTCATTCAAGACTTCCGGCGTAACATCGTGCAGGTCTTTCTCGGAAATTTCATTCAGCAATGAAAATATCCATTGTTTTTTTTCAGCCGGGACCGATGAAATGAATTCGATGAGCTCGCGCCAGTTTCCACGGCTTTTATGAAGAAACAGCCACAATGAATCCGAATGCAACTTGAGATTGGCTGCTAACCGTCCCGATTTAACAGAGTCGATGAAAGTGTTTTCATAACCTGCCCTAACGCGGTCTTCAAAGGCAAAGCGTTTTGTATTCCGGTTTCTCATGGAATCACTGATTGCACTTTCAACCTTCTTTTCCGGAGGGGGAACGAAATCAAAAATCTCAGTATAAACCTCCCCCGGGTTACGAAACAGTCCGATGTTAATAGTATCCGTGCTGGTTACCGTGACTTTGCGATAACCAAAATTATTTCCTTTTGCGACCCAAATGAGCAGGTCACCAAAGCCCGTAGTAAAGGAGCACAGCCCGTTTTTATTAGTATAACACCGCAGCAGGGGATAAAATTCCGCATAGTTGTAAAGTTGGAACTCAACTGCAGCGCTGTCGACCGGATTGTTTTTCTGTCCGGTGACTTTCACCCAGATCTTTTTCGTTTCGGTATAATTGGGGAGTACGTTGATCCGGGTATACCTCGGATCTTTTACCAGGATATCTTCAGGGCCATCATAATCCCCAAATACATTGGTGTTGACAAGCATGGCGCGTTTCGCCGGACCGGTAAACCAGGCCATGTCGAGATCCGGTTCCGGTTCGCATGCGCCCATGTAATGCCATTTTCCGTCCACCCAAACCTCCACCCATGCGTGGTTATCGTCGCTGTGCGCCCAGCGGGGCGTGTAGCACTGACGCGCAGGAATGCCGGCTGCGCGTAATGCGGCAACCATAAAGGTGGATTCTTCGCCGCAACGTCCATAGGCATTCTTTACGGTGGCCAACGGGGAAGATGTTCTTACATCGGAACCTTTGTAAGTCACTTTTTCATGGCACCAGTGATTCACCTCCAGGGCTGCATCCTTCATGGAGAGATGTTTGATCCGGTCCTTCAATTCCATGAAGAAGATCCAGCGTGATGAATCGAGGTTTTCATTGTTGACCCGGATGGGAAGTACGAAATGCCGGAAGATGTTTTCAGGAACCCGTTTTACCCAGGTAAACGTATCCTGTGCTGCAAAAGAAGCCCTCACATTCTTCAAATAAAAATCGCCGTCGTAATCAGCAAGGTCACTCAGCGGCATATAGGCATAAAGAAACTCCAGCGCTTCTTTTTCACTTCTTGAAAGATCCTGTTCGAATATCTTAAATAACTGGTCTCTCCGGTTGTTTGCAAGATACTTTTGTTTCTCGAATTGGGTGCTGACTTTTTCCCGGTAGTTTTTATCTGAAATGAAATGATTTTCATGTTTGCAGCTAATCAGCGAGCCCAGGAATATAAGGCAAAGCAGTGACAGGAATTTATTCATTTGATCTGTTTGTTTATTTAATTTATAAACTCACTCCCCGGCCCCCTCTCTTTGAAGGAAAGAGAGGGGGAGAAGAAGTGGTTGTTCCTGTTATTAGTTTTTAATTTTTGCTAAATAAGCAGTTATCTTGTTTATTACTTTCTCAAGATCGAGTAATTCAACATTTGAAATCCTTAAAACATGTAATCCTTTTGATTTCAGAATTTCTGTTCTTTGCTGATCATATTCTAAACTAGTGTTGTGTATGCTTCCGTCAATTTCAATGACAAGTTTTGCTTCGGCACAATAAAAATCAGCAATAAAGTAATAGGGTCTTCGGTAAACAGTATAAATAATCGGATGTTGCCTCAGAAATTTTTTTCCGGATAATCTGCGCCCCCGAAGGATCTCCCATACTAATCCCTCAGATTCTGTCTGGTTTTTTCTTAATTCCCGGGCAGTTTGATTAATCTTTTCTCTCCAAGTTCTTCTTTCTTGTCCATAATTGCGAAGATCTTCAATCATCTTTATGAATTTTATCTGAAAAACTTTTGTTCCCGTTACACCCCCTCTCTTTTTTCAAGAGAGGGGGTCAGGGGGTGAGTTTCTTTAATATTTAATCTCAATATTATCTTTGGACAATTCAGTTTCGAAGAATCGTTGCGTCGAACTTTTAAGCTTTAAAGTCTGATCCTGACCATTCACCTTCAACCCCATGATATCGCCAAAGTCGTGCAGTACCAATCGAAAGGCCGTGAATTTTGAAGAAAACGACCCTACGGTTTTTCCTATCGTTATAGTTTTCTTTCCAGGATCGAAGGAAATCAGGCGTAAGCAATACTGCCCGGTTTCATAATTGTATGTCATGCCATCGTCTTCATACCAGGTAAATGAATTCGGGCCTTTTCCGTTCCATAGATTGATCTCAAGCGTGGGAGAAGGTTTTTCGGAAGTGTTCTGAATGACAGATTGCAGCGGAAGGATGCCTCCGGATCTCACAAATACCGGTAGGTCATCTAAGGGACAGTCCACCACTGCTTCTGTTTTTCCTTTATACAGCTTGTCAGTACTCATCCTGTACCATTCCCCGTCAGGGAAATAAACATTGCAAATTGTTTTGTCTCTGGCAACAGGGGCAACCAGGATTTCTCCACCAAAAAGATATTCGTTCTGGAATTCATTTTCATAGATTTTTTCATCGCCGGGATAGTTGATTGCAAGCGTTCTTGCCACGGGCATACCGGTTTGCGTGGATTCATAAAATGCCGAATAGAGGTAGGGGAGAAGCCGGTATCGCTTGTTGATCCATTGCCGGGAAATCTCTTCAATATTTTCACCAAAGGACCAGGGTTCTTTCCTCCTTGAATTGATTTCTGCATGATTCCGCAAAAACGGAGTATAAACCCCAACTGACATCCACCGTATAAACAGCTCATTTGTTGGTGTTCCGATAAACCCGCCCATATCAGGCCCGGTAAAAGAAACTCCGGAGACACCCAAACTGTTCACCATCCTCACCGCCATCATCAGGTCGTCTTCGGTAGCCTGGTTATCGCCGGTCCATACTGCCGAATATCGCTGGATGCCTGCATAGGCAGCGCGTGTAAGTATAAAGGGCCGTTTACCATTCAGCAGTTGTTTTGTCCCTTCGAAAGTTGCACGCGACATGTTAAGGCCATAAACATTATGCGCTTCGGCAATAGTGCTGTGATGGCCGTCGAAATCAAACCTTACGATATCCGGGATGCTTTGTCCCCAGGCGCTGGGTTCATTCATGTCGTTCCAGAACCCTTCCACGCCGGGCCCGGTGAGCGCAGTGAACGATTTTCCCCACCATTCACGTGCTTTCTGGTTAGTGAAATCCGGGAAATGACACCTTCCAGGCCATACGCTTCCTGTATAGAGTTTCCCTCCGGGGTACTTTACAAAACAATCGTTTTTGATGCCATCGTCGTAGGTCAGGTAACCCTTTTCGATCTTAATGCCCGGGTCAATGATGGTAACAAGGTGAAATCCCATTGCATTTATTTTACTGATCATCGACTTCGGATCGGGGAAACGGTCTTTGTTCCAGGTGAAGATCTTGTAATTATCCATATAATGGATATCGAGGTATATCACATCACACGGGATCTTCTTTTCCCTGAAGGTACTGGCAAGGTTCAGCACTTCCGATTCCGGGTAATAACTCCAGCGGGATTGCTGGTAACCCAGGCTCCAGTATGGTGGAAGCTTCATCCTGCCTGTCAGCCAGGTATAGTCACGAATAATTCCGGAAATGTTCTTGGCGCCGAAAAAATAATAGTTCAACTCGCCGTTGGCAGCAGAGAAGGATGAAAATTCATTATCAGTTGATGCGCCAAAATTGAACTTTGTCCGAAAGGAATTATCGAAGAAGATGCCATATGCAACATCATCATGGATCCCAATGTAAAAAGGAATGGTTACATACAATGGGTCCTGGCGGTAGGAATAGGCAGGAATATCCGTATTCCAGTTAACATAAGCATTACCGCGCCGGTTCAACGGTCCGGTCTTTTCCCCTAAGCCGATAAACTTTTCATCCGGAAACATTTTTTTGTAACAGGTCACTTCGGTTCCTTGCCAGCTCAGGCTGAAATCCTTGTAATCGCTGGAAATAAGGGTTCCGGCCAGGGTCGAAAATTTTATCCTGATTGGGCTCTTTGTGATGACCACCTGCAGTGAATCCGTGAGCAAAACCAGGGAATCCTGTTTATCCTTTATTTCCTTAAAGTTGCCAACCGGTTGCTGAATTACAGCATAAGAGAATTCCGTTTGAAGTTCTGACCTGTTGATCCGGATGCGGATAATGGTGGGTGAAAAATGAAGTACCTCGACTTTAGCATTGTCAGCGGTGATGAGAATCCCATGATCCACCTGCTTCATGTTTTTAAAAGATCCCAGGAAGACCGGGAGGCCGTTGTCGCAAATTCCAATGAAAGGCATTAATGCCGCCAAAATGAGGCTAGATATCTTGGTCCTGTTCATAATCCTTGCTTTAAAAGATCAAAGATAATAAACATAATTACGAATTATGAATTACGAATTACGAATGAAGTTTTTGATTGAAGAATGACGATTTCTTAAGGAAAACAAGTGATTAATTCGTAAATCAAAATTCGATCAATTAAATCTAAAATTGTTCAATTGTAATTTGACTAATCTGCTCCCTGTTCTGTCCGCTGAATGATCTCATTTTGAAGATCTTCTCCAAGGTCATTGAAATAATCACTATAACCCGCTACCCTGACGATCAGGTCGCGGAAGCTCGATGGTCGTCCCGCTGGCTACCTGGTCTTGTCCGATTGGCAGAATGATGTGATGTTCCTGCTCTAGGGCGAGAGCGATGTTGGAGTCAGCGAATACCGGCAACAGGGTCACAAATCCGGGCTGCGCAACGACGCGGTCCCACACTTCGGCTGAGGCGACGATGAGTCCCGCTTCAGCGAGTCCGCCGTCACCTTGGCTTGCCCCAAGTGTGGCAGCGACGAAGGCAATTGCTTCATCGCGCCAGGGCGCGCGCACGGTGATGACGCCCGCGGGACCCTGGAGGAACTCACTCAGCTCTGCGCGCTCCCCCTCCCTGCCGGTCAGGAAGAGCTCAGGTGGAAGCGGCGGACTGGTACGTGCCTGAAATCGATCCCACCACTGGTCCAATGTCTGAGCGTCGCGGGGCTTGCGACCAAGATGCTCGGAGATCCAGTGGTGGACCGTCGGCGTGGCCTGAAGCCACCCCTCCACATCATCAGCGTCGAGAACCTGAACGTCGGCGAATACGCCCTCGGC
>JADGPR010000010.1 GCA_017882335.1 Bacteroidales bacterium
ACGAGTAAATGGTTGTTTGTATGAGTACTGTATGTATTTAGTTCATGAGATTTTCTTCATGTAATTGAGGGCGCTTCCTTCTTTGAACCAATGGATCTGGTGTTTGCTGTAGCTGTGCGAAAGCATGATCTCATTGGAAGAACCATCAGCATGATGGATTTTTAACAATAGCGATTTTCCAGGTGCAATAGTTGTCAACCCAAGGAGATCAAAGGTGTCGTCCTCGAGGATCTTATTGTAATCATTTGGATTACTGAAAGTGAGCGCGAGCATGCCTTGTTTTTTCAGGTTCGTTTCATGGATCCTGGCAAAGGATTTTGCAAGCACCACCCTGACGCCAAGATGCCTGGGTTCCATGGCTGCATGTTCCCGGGAAGATCCTTCTCCATAATTCTCATCCCCGACGATCATTGTAGGAATCCGTTTGCTCTTATAATACCGTGCTGTTTTCGATACTTCACCGTATTCACCGGTATCCGCGTTTTTTATGGTATTCGATTTTTCGTTGAAGAAGTTGATGGCTCCCATCAGGAGATTATCAGAGATGTTATCGAGATGTCCGCGGAATCTCAGCCAGGGGCCTGCCATAGAGATATGGTCGGTTGTACATTTTCCTTTTGCCTTTATCAGCAGCCGCATCCCGGTGATGTCCTTCCCGTCCCACGGAGCAAAGGGTTCCAGCAACTGGAGACGCTGGGAGCCGTCTTTGATCCGGATGGTGATCTCATCAGAATTTTGAGGAGGCGCCAGGTAACCAGGATCTTCCACGTCAAATCCTTTTGGCGGTAATTCTACCCCGATGGGCTCATCCAGGATGACTTCCTGTCCGGCTTCATTGATCAGTTTATCTTTCAACGGATTGAAAAGAAGGTTCCCTGCCAGTGTCATCGCCATGACGATCTCGGGAGAAGCAATAAAGCTGTGGGTACTTTCATTGCCGTCGTTTCGTTTGGCAAAATTCCGGTTATAAGAATTCAGGATGGAGTTCTTCCGGGCCGGGTTGTCCATATTCCTTGCCCACTGTCCGATACACGGGCCGCAGGCATTGGCCATGATGATTCCGCCGATGTCGGTAAACAACTTCAGCAGTCCATCCCGTTCGCAGGTAAACCTGATCTGCTCGGAGCCGGGGGTGATGATGATCTCTGACCTAGCCATGAGTTGTTTCGCTTTGGCCTGTTTTGCGATGGATGCAGCGCGGGAGATATCTTCATAAGAGGAATTCGTGCAAGAGCCGATCAGCCCGACTTCCAGCTTTTCCGGGTATCCCTTTTCTCTGACAAATGCAGAAAAGCTGGAAATCGGATGTGCAACATCGGGAGAATAGGGGCCGTTGATATACGGTTCGATCTCTGAAAGGTCGAGTTTAATATATTGATCGTAAAAAGTTGCAGGATCTTTCAGCACTTCCGGATCGGGATTAAGGAGGCCTGCATTTTGTGTGGCAAGGGCAGCCACTTCCGATCTCCCTGTCATATTCATGTAGGCCTTCATCTTATCGTCGTAGGCAAAGAAAGAACAGGTGGCGCCGACTTCCGCGCCCATGTTGCAGATGGTTCCTTTTCCCGTGCAGGAGATCGTTTTGGCGCCTTCTCCGAAATATTCGATGATGAGTCCGGTGCCTCCTTTAACAGTCAGGATTCCCGAGAGTTTCAGTATTACATCCTTTGCAGAGGCCCATCCGCTGAGTTTGCCGGTGAGTTCCACACCGAGGATCTTCGGCATCTTCAGCTCAAAAGGCATTCCCGACATGACATCCACTGCATCCGCACCGCCAACGCCGATGGCCACCATTCCGAGGCCCCCGGCATTCGGGGTATGCGAATCCGTCCCTATCATCATGGCGCCGGGAAAGGCATAATTTTCAAAGATCACCTGGTGGATGATACCTGCTCCCGGCTTCCAGAAACCGATTCCATACTTTGCACTGACTGTTTGCAGGAAGGAAAAAACTTCCTCATTCTGCAGAAGGGAATCAGCAAGGTCTTTCCTGACACCTGTTTTGGCAAGAATGAGATGGTCGCAATGCACGGTTGCCGGAACAGCGGTCGCTTTGCGCCCTGCAGTCATGAATTGCAGCATCGCCATCTGTGCAGTGGCATCCTGCATGGCTACCCGGTCAGGTAAAAAATTCACATAATCAATACCCCGTTCTAAGGGTTTATCGGGATCCGGATCGTATAAATGACCATAAAGTATCTTCTCTGTGAGCGTAAGTGGCCTGTTCAACAACTTCCTTGCAGCATCCACGCCGGAAGACATCTTCCGGTAAACATCTTCAATTGCCTTTATATTAAGTAACATATGCCTTTTCTTTTCATTTAACACCTGCAAAAATAATGAATTGAATTAAGTAGTTAAATATAATACTTTTTAGATTAACAATAATTTTATCCGTAATATTGTTTTTCTATTAACAACTCATTAAAAAAAGATAAAAACCGGCATGTCTCTTATAGACCGGATCGCAGAATGGAAAAAGATAGATCCTTCACAAAGGATTGATCCGGATGTTGCTGTGCTCGTCCTTGATGAAGCCGAATCCCTTCTCTCTGATCAACAGGCAGATTCCGTTGACCGGGATTCCTGGATTGATTTCCTGGATACGACGAAGAAACCGGCTTTTCTCAAAGCCTTGAAGAAGGATGTCACACGTCAGCGTTGGGCAGAAGTTGTATTCAGCGTGCTTCAACATACTGATTATTCGCTGCGGGATATGATGGACAGCCGGGTAAAGGAACATCCCGACAGAACCCTGTTCAGGGAAATGTCGGCCACAAACCCGGTAGAATGGTCATATGAGCAGATCCAAAGGTATCTCAGGGAAATAGCAGCCGTATTTTATCATACTGTAAAATCGCCGCCAAGGGTTGCGATCTATTCCGACAATTGTCTTGAAGGCGCGTGTACCGACTTGGCTTGCCTGTGTTATGACATTTTCGATACACCGCTAAGTATTCATTATTCTGTGGGTGTGCTGGTTCGCATTTTCGACATGCTGAAGATCAACATCGCCGTGGCGGATTCGAAAGAGCGCTATGCGGTATTGCAAAAAGTAAAAACGAAAACAAAAACCAGATTCAAAATATTTACGCTGTCAGGTGGATTAGCAAAAGAAGGTGAGCCGGTATTTCTTCAGAAAGAATGTAAGAAGCTTTCCGGACAGGAGATTGAGAAGCTGCTTGACCGGCCTTCAACACGGAAAAACACAGAAGTTGCAACGACAATGTTCACCTCCGGGAGTACAGGACTGCCGAAAGGAGTTTCCTTTTCCATCTACAATATCGTAAGCAAGCGTTTTGCCCGTGCCGCTGCCTTGCCGGATGCCGGGGATGAGACCTTCCTGTGTTTCCTCCCCCTGTTCCATACCTTTGGAAGATATCTTGAGATGATTGGGACGATCTTTTGGAGCGGTACTTATACTTTTGCCGGGAACAGCTCTGCCGAAACCCTGTTTTCCTTATTTCCTAAGGTGAACCCGACCGGTTTTATCAGTATCCCTTTGCGCTGGCAAGAACTATATGAGCTATGCCTGGAAAAGATCAATCATGTGGAGAATGCCGATCTGAGGGAGCAGGCAGTCAGGGAAATCGTTGGACAACGGTTAAGCTGGGGACTTTCTGCTGCGGGTTATCTTGACCCCAGGGTATTCCGGTTCTTCAACCAGTATGGCATTGCGCTCTGCAGCGGGTTCGGCATGACCGAAGCGACGGGTGGCATCACCATGACGCCTCCGGGGCATTACCGGGAGATGTCGGTTGGCATCCCCTTACCCGGCGTTAAGACAAGACTTATTGCAGACTCGGAGCTGGAAATTTCAGGCCATTATATCGGAAAATATCTGGAAGATGCCGGCCCCGGTAAGCATATCGCTTACCCTGACCCGGAAAATAAGACCGGATGGCTCCCAACCGGTGATGTTTTTACGATCTCGGAAGACGGGTATTTCCAGATCATCGACCGGATTAAAGACATTTATAAAAACAACCGTGGACAAACGGTAGCGCCCCAGGTCATCGAAAAGAAGTTCTACAATGTACCGGGTATAAAAAACACATTCCTGGTTGGCGATACCCGGCCCTATAATGTTCTGCTGATTGCCACTGACAAAGAAGATCCCATCCACCAGGACCTCTCCGGAGATAACCTGAATGAATATTTTCACCAGATCGTTATGGCTGCCAATGCCGATGTGGCGCCTTATGAACGCGTGATCAACTTTACCTTTATCGACCGCAACTTCAGCAGTGAAATGGGCGAATTGACCCCGAAGGGTTCATTCAACCGAAAGACGATCGAAAAGAATTTTCACGACATCATAGAAAGCCTATACGTCAGTAATGTAGTCACCATTGCGGCAAAGGATTTCAGCATCCATATTCCAAGATGGTTTTTCAGGGATCTGGGGATCCTTGAGAACGACATTCTTTTTACTGATGGGAAATTATTTGACCGCCGGAATAAACGGTATCTGCATGTCCGGAAAACCGCGGCCGACAGCTTTGAGATCGGCGACCTGAGGTACAAGATTACTTCCCCCAACATTGATCTTGGCATTTTTGCACGGCAGCCGAAAATCTGGTTGGGAAACCCCCAACTGGTTGCCTTCTGCCCGGTAAGGGAGGGCTGGGACCTGCCGCCGGGTACGATTTCCGAATCGTCCTATTTTGTGCAGGGAACGAATTACAAGGAGGAGGATTTCCTTCTGGTACGACCAATGCGGAACCAGGAACTGCTGAAGGTACACCAACTCATCTGCAAGTCTCTTTTTCTTCCGATAGATGAATCTTCCCTGGCGACGAACGAGCTGGGGGGGCTGTTTGCCGATGTTGAGCCGAGGCTTGCATGGGTGATTCGCAAGCGCATGGAAGCGCTGGCTTATCATCCTGAAGAAGAGATCCGTACGCTTGCTTACCGGACTATCCTCCTGAAAGCCCCGGACCCGGAGCAAATCCAGAACCTACCGGTGTTCATTGAGTCAGGTCTTTCTTTCCTGAACGAGAAATCGATCCGCGAGATTGCTTTGGGCAATTTCGGAAAGCACAGGCTGGATGCGCTGGAGCAACGGTTATACTGGTACCGTACCCACATGGAATGGCCCGCAAATGAAAAGAACCAACAGCAGTTTGAGAGTGTGCTCAGGATGCTTTACAATTTTGTTGTGGAGCACCTGGAGTTTTATGTTTCCGTCCGTGCTGAAATGTCGAGGTGGATCCTCCTGAAGAAAGATCCTTACCTTTCGAAAAAGGCAGAGGAATATTTTTACCGTCTCGCCGACGTGTTTGAGGAGTCGATGGAAGGAAAGATCCAGGAATATCCTTTAGAAACATGGCAAAAAAAGATTCTTTATGAATACGGGATGCAGGACGTTGAAAAAGAACGGATACTGAAGATTTTCCAGTCGAGCACTTACCTTGCGGAAAGCATTATCCTTGCCTTTAACGAGAAGGGCTTTGACCTGAATGATGTTCCCGAAAAAGGGATCTGGGTTCTTCGTTTGCAGGCTTACAAGGAATTCCGCCATTACCGCCTGAGCATAAACATGAAATCGGGGAAACACTACGACCTTCACATGGTGATGAGTGAGAACCCTGATTTCAGGCCAAAGCCGGATACCTTTTACTGGCTGGCTTCCCTCGCCGGGTTCCCGTATGGCCCGGCCGTTGGCCCTTTCCTTGGCAGCAGCCGTCCTAATCTTGGAGTACTTTCAACACAGTATATCGGCGGACTTACTGCATGGGACAAGATCCGGGAGTTTGCAGAAATCCACAAATCGGCCGGATTTGTCCGCCCCAATTCGTGGAAGAAGGTTTTTACAAAGGCATTTACGGTGATCTTCAGGGCATGGCACAATAGCGGCTACCAGATCGTTCCCGGGATTATCTCTCCAAATAATGTCGTTGTCCCGGAAGTGGCTTTCCGGCAAAGCGCGGTCATTGTTTCCCTTACGGGATGGACATCCTATAAGAACACGGTTTCCCTGGTCGGCCCGATCCTCCAGGATTTTTATTGTAAAACGACCGCTCTTTATCCCTGGTGCAGCAAGCAGATGGATGTTACCTGGATCTTTGATGCTTGTATCGAAGCCCTGGGCAGGGAAGAAGCGATGGTTTTCATGGAAACCCTGCGGAAAGACCTGGAACAAAAACCGGTTTATTATATTGATGACGGAAACCTGGCGGAGGATTTGGCAAAATACCTTGCTGCCAGCACAAAAAGATATTACCTGCCGCTTGCCCTCTACAGCGCAATCGACCAATACTGTGAATGGTACAAAATGAACCCTTTGACCTCCGCTGCCGCGAAAGAGCAAACTTTATTCGAGCTTCTTGAGTTATATAAACTACAGGTATACCCTGAACTCGTGAGATATTATTTTTACCGGAATTCTTATTTCATGGATGCATCCGAAACGGTAAAACTGAATTTTGATAAGTTACTCGACAAAATGATGACCGATCCGAATGTATTACCGATACAGCTTGTCGAATTATCAGCCCTTCAGTCGGTGATCTCCGGTGGAGAGGATAAGAATATTTTCAGCAGAATGATATTTCCAAGGCTCATGAGCGAACAGAAGATCGATTTTATGAAAGTGGGGCAACGGCTGAAAGAACACTTAGTAGTAAAGTTCTTGCTTACCGACAAATCCGGAACACAATATACCCAGCGCGACCCGGTTGAACCAAGGGAAATAGGCCAGCTTTACCAACTCTTCTTCCACGAAAATTTCCCAAAAGAAATTTCTGCCACCGATCATCATTATGTTGTGACGGATGAAAATGATAAGATTATCGGAGGGATGACCTGGAGAAACCTTGAGAATAATAATGTATTGATGGATGGTGTTGTGGTTACGTCGTCATTGCAGGGAAGGGGGATCGCCTCGGGGATGATCGAGAATTTCTTTACCAGTATGGCGGCAAGGGGAGTCAAGGTGGTGAAAGCTCATTTCCTCCTGGGAAACTATTACCTGAAACATTATTTTGAAGTGGATAAAAAGTGGGGAGCGCTGGTGAAGCGGTTAAATGATTGAAAAAACTCGCCAGCTCACCAGTTCGCCAACTCGCCAGCTAATGAATGTGTCTATTGTGGTGAAAAAATTAAAAACTAAAAATTAATTCAAAAAATTATGAACGGAGAAAAAATCACAATCAGCAAAAGAATTCTTAATGTGCCAGATCACCCGGTGATCCCTTTCATCATAGGCGACGGAACCGGTCCGGATATATGGAATGCCAGTGTGCGGGTATTCGATGCAGCGGTGGAAAAAGCCTACCACGGAAAACGAAAAATTATCTGGAAAGAAGTTCTTGCAGGGGAGAAGGCATTCAGCCAGACCGGCAACTGGTTGCCGGATGAAACCCTGGCTGCCATGCGGGAATACATCGTTGCCATCAAAGGGCCGTTGACCACACCTGTAGGCGGGGGAATCCGTTCGCTGAATGTGGCCCTGCGCCAGATCCTTGACCTGTATGTTTGCCTGAGGCCAGTGAAGTATTTCAAGGGTGTTCCTTCGCCTGTAAAGCATCCGGAGACCACTGACATGGTAATCTTCCGGGAAAACTCGGAAGATATTTATGCCGGTATCGAATGGATGCAGGGAACGCCGGAAGCGGTCAGGATCGTTGATTTCCTGATCAAAGAGATGGGAGTGAAAAAGATCCGTTTTCCCGAATCCTCCTCAATCGGCATCAAACCGGTTTCAAAAGAAGGAACGGAACGGCTGGTAAGAGCTGCGATAGAATTTGCCATCCGCGAAAAGAAACCGTCGGTAACACTGGTACACAAAGGGAACATCATGAAATTTACCGAAGGACAGTTTAAGCAATGGGGATATGAACTGGCCGAAAGGGAATTCGGGGATCATGTCTTCACATGGGTTCAGTATGATAAACTGAAAGAAAACCAGGGTGAAGAAGCGGCAGAAAAGGCACAGAAAGCGGCCATCAGCGCCGGCAGGATCATCATCAAAGATGTAATTGCCGATGCTTTTCTTCAACAGATCCTCACACGTCCCGCAGATTATTCCGTGATCGCCACGTTGAACCTTAACGGCGATTACATCTCCGATGCACTGGCAGCCATCGTTGGCGGGATCGGCATCGCACCCGGCGCCAACATCAATTATATGACGGGACATGCGGTTTTTGAAGCTACCCATGGAACAGCGCCTAAATATGCAGGCAAGGACATGGTCAATCCCGGTTCTGTGATCCTTTCGGGCATGATGATGCTGGAATACATGGGCTGGAAAGAAGCCGCCGATCTTATTGTAAAAGGACTGCAGGAATCCATCCTGAAGAAACGTGTAACCTATGATTTTGAGCGCCAGATGGAAGGCGCCACAAAACTCAAATGCTCGGAATTCGGGACCGAGATCATTGCTAATATGTAACGAAATCGGAAAGTAACAGAGTCACAGAGTCACAGAGTCACAAAGTGTGAATTGAAAATTATTTCGCTATTTCACCATTTCGCTATTTCTTTTTTGTTAGGATGTCTACTAACCAACCACCATTTCCCTGGAACCACTCCCGCCGGTTCAATGCTTATTCCGAATATATTAAAGAGCGATTCGGCGGGAGGGTTCAGAAAGTGACGGTGGATGCAGGGTTTACCTGTCCTAACCGCGACGGGGCCAAAGGGACCGGCGGATGCACCTACTGCGATAATCGTGGGTTTAACCCTTCCTACTGCGATCCCCGGAAACCGATCACCCAACAAATTGAAGAAGGAATTGAATTTCATTCAGCCCGGTACCGGCGGGCAAAGAAATTCCTTGTTTACTTTCAACCCTTTTCCAACACCTATGCTTCCCTTGCAGTCCTGAAAGAAAAATACGGGGAAGCCCTCTCTTTCCCGGGTGTGGCAGGACTGGTCATCGGCACCCGCCCCGACTGCGTGGACGATGAAAAGCTGGAATACCTGGCGACACTAACGAAAAAATGGTACATACAGGTTGAATATGGTGTTGAAACCCACAACAATGAAACGCTGAAGCGTATCAACCGGGGACATAATGCTGAGATGGCCGAACAGATGATCCGGAAAACCCATGAATACGGTATCAACACCGGGGCGCATTACATTTTCGGACTACCGGGTGAAAGCCCTGAAGAGATGTTCCGCACCGGGGAGGTGATCTCCCGGTTGCCGCTCGATTCTGTTAAATTTCATCAACTCCAGATCGTGAAAGGGACCCGGATTGAACAGGAATTTAATGAAAATCCTGCTGCATTCCATTCATTCTCACTCGAAGAGTACATCGACTTCATCATCCGTTTTATCGAAAAACTGAATCCCTCCATCGTAATTGAACGGTTTACCAGTGAAATGCCGCCGAGGTTCCTGGCCGGCACTAACATGGGACTGATACGCTACGATGAGGTTCTTCGCCGGATCGAAGCAGAACTTGAAAAACGCGACAGCCGGCAGGGAAAATTTTATGCGTGAATGGAGACGTTGGAAGCTACAATGGCACTCCGGATGGCATTGTGGATGAATCCCACGAGTTTACCATCTTCTATCGGATCATCAAACCGGATGATAACTTTGATTCTTCTCCTTAATCTTGGAAAGTTATCAAAGTGCCTGAAATTTTTCCTGAACATCCTACAGGAATCCATCACTGCAATCATCATCATATCGTATCCATCTAATTTTTCTTCTTTCATGATCCGGTAAAAGATCTCTTCTCTCACCTCTCTTTTAACCTCAGAATTGATAACAGGATATTTGAACTGAAACATCACCCATAAGAAACTGTATTCTTCTTTACGAATGATTTTTTTTGCAATGAGTGAACGGATGATACTTTTCCGGATCATCATTTTTTTGAAGACCATTCGCTGGATCCAGGTGCGGATGCTCCTGGGTTTTTTTCCGGAACGGATAAACTCGAGAACCCTGTCGAGCAGAGGGTCATTCAGGGGGGTGTGGTCTTTTACAACCACGACGCCTTCTTTCAACTCGATGCGGCTGTGTTTGAAGAGTTCGAACAGTATCGCACCAGCCAGCCCGAATTTAATGCTGTGTTCCGAATTGCCGAGCCAACCCTTATCATCCAATGCAAGGAGGATGACTTTTTCCAGGAAACTTAATCCGGTCTTGTTGTCGGTTTTATCCATTGGTTAAATGAATTTCAGATCTGCACAAACAGGCAGTTGCAAAATTGCATAGAATTTCACAAAGATAGACAAGAAATTGCCGGACCAGATAAAGATTAATTAAAGGTTCCCCCAAGGTACTGTTTCGTTTTCTCCATTTTGGGGTTTCCGAAGACCTCCTCGACGGTTCCCTGTTCGATCACTTCCCCGAGGTACATGAACACGACAAAGTCGGCAATACGCCTTGCCTGCCGCAAGACATGGGTAACCAGGACGATGGTATAGTCGTTTTTTAATTCAACGAATTTCTCTTCGATGTACTGGCTGGAGATGGGATCCAGCGCCGAGGTTGGCTCATCAGCAAGGATGATCTCCGGGTTCACGGCCAACCCGCGTGCCAGGCAAAGTCGCTGCTGCTGTCCGATCGAAAGCCGCGATGCCGGTTCCCTCAAACGGTTCTTCACTTCATCCCACAGGTTGGCCTGCTGAAGATAGCGAACCACCTGTTTATGCAAGTTCCTTCTTTTTTTTACCCCTTTCAGTTTCAATCCGAAGGCAATATTATTATAGATGGTCATGGGTAGGGGATAGGGGCGTTGCGAGAGCAGCCCCATGTATTGCCGGAGTTTGACAATATCTTCCCCGGCCTCGAGCACATTCTTGTCGTTGATCATCACCTTTCCGGTCACTTTCAGTTCGGGGTAAAGGTCGGTGAGGCGGTTCATGCATTTCAGCAGCGTGGTTTTCCCGCAACCCGAAGGTCCCAGTATCACCGTGATCTTATTCTTCGGAATTTCGATGTTGATGTTTTTCAGGATCTGCTGTTTCCCGGCGTAAACATTCAGGTTTTCGATGTGTATTTTAGTTGTGGGTTCCATTTCAATCAGATCTCACCGGTTAAAAGTTGATTTTTGTTTTATGATATCTCTTCCCGAGTCCACGTGAAAACAGGCTGACCAGGAGAATGATAAGAGTAAGTACAAGGGCGGAAGCGTAAGCTCGGTCCTGTACAGCAGGCACTGGCGATGACAACTGGAAGAAGATCGATAATGGAAGGGTTGCAACCGGTTCCATCAGCGAGTTGGGCAGATTATCGGTATAGCCGGCCGTAAACAAAACGGAAGCTGCATCCCCGATGGCCCTTCCGAAGGAAAGCAGGATCGCCGTGATGATGCCGGATACGGTTTGCCGGGTAAAGATTTTAAAGGCCAATTCCGATTTGTTGGCTCCCAGGGAATAGGTGGCTTCCGAGAGCCCGATTGGCACCGTTTGCAGGATCTCATCCATCGACCGGATCATGATCGGGAGAATGAACAAGGTCACCGTGAGCATCCCTGCCAGCAGGGAAGTCTGCAAGCCTAGCAGGATCATCATGGAAAATCCGAATGCTCCGTAAACGATCGAGGGGATGCCCCAGACAAGATCCAGGATAAAACGGAAAAGTGTGATCAGCTTTTTCCGCCGCACCAAAAAAACATTGATGTAAAGCGCTACCGGCAGACCCACGATGAAAGCCAGAAGGGTTGCGCCAAACGCCAGGGAGAGCGATCCGAGGATGGCATTCAGGATTCCACCCCCTTTCCCATAATAATATCCTCCTTGTGGCACCTGGCTCAGGATCTCCCACGACAGGGCCTTGATCCCTTTGGCAAAGATGCTATAGATGATGATGGCCAGGACAGCCAGGATGGAATAGGTGGCAATGACCATCAGGATTTTGAAAACCTTTTCTTCTATCTTTCCTGAATATTTCATGCGGAGAATTTATTGTAACGGTCGATGAAGAAGTGCATCACCAGGTTAAAGAACAGCGATACTGCAAGCAAAATGAGTGCGGCGAACATAAGGGCCGATTCATATTTCGGGATCGAAAGCATTTCCCCGTAGTTGTTGGCTATCAGTGCAGGTAATGTATATCCCGGATCAAATACGCTTTTTGGCAGTTTCACCACGTTCCCGACCACCATCAAAACGGCCATCGTTTCTCCGAATGCGCGTGCCAGCCCGAACCCGTATGCCGCGATGATACCCGGAAGCGCCTTCTTTACCAGCACGCTTTTAACCGTTTGCCATTGCGTTGCGCCTAAGGATAGCGAGGCTTCCTTGAGTTCCACTGGGATAGTGCGAAAAACTTCGATCAGGATATTGAGGATGAATGGAATGACCATGACCGACAACACCAGCGCCGCAGCCAGGATGCTGTAGCCCAAAGTCTGCACCCCGAAAAGAGGCCCGACGAAACGGGAAATGAACGGAACAATCACCAGGATGCCCCATACGCCATAAACTACCGAAGGAATCCCTGCCAGGATATCGATTGCGGGATGCATGATGCGCAGGAATCGTTTGCGGGTGTATTGCGTCACATAGATGGCTGTAAGCAGACAGATAGGTGCGGAAATGAGCATGGCCAGGAGGGTGACCCAGATGGAACCGACGATGAAGGGGTAGAACCCGAACTTGCCGCTTCCCGGTTTCCATACCTTGGAAAACAAAAGGTCGCCGAGATGGTAATCGTGGATCAGCAGGAATGATTTCAGGTAAAGTCCGAGGAACAAAAGGAAAGGCAATGATGCAACCAGCAGCAAACTTACGATCATCCAGGTGTAGTTGACCCGGTGGCGTTGAATTCGGTTGAGTAGGTACATGCTGTTCTGCTAAATTTCAATCTCTTTCACTGATCATTTGAGCTTTTCAAGGCCTGCTTTCAGTTTTTCCGGTGAAACCGGCACATACCCGGCTTCGGAAAGGTACTTTTGACCATCCGTAAGTATCCAGTTCAGAAATGCAAGAACAACCTTATTTTTGGGTTTTCCTGCTGAAACGAGGTAAAGGTCGCGGGCCGGCGGCGAAGGGTATACCCCATTCCGGATGGCGGTCATAACCTGGTCGAGGCTGCCGTAAAAGTTTTCTTCCGGGTCGATCTTCCCGTTTCCGTTCATGTCGAGCGGAACCACATCAATGCCTTCGTAAGGTTTACGGGTGTTCATATCGTAAACAAAATTGAGGTTGTTGTAACCGATGCCACCTTCATTTCTCCGGATGGCGTCTGCAATTCCGGGATCTCCGTTTACACCAAGCCCCTGGAGATCCTCCTGTTTTTTCCCCTGAAGGTATCTGGCCCACATTTCTGCTGCGCCACATGCATCCGAACGGGTAAACGACTCAAGTTTGACATTCGACCGGGTTCCGGTTGCTTCGCCCCAGGTTTTGATCTTTCCGGAAATAAAGATATCGAAAAATTTTTGTTTTGTGAGCCCATGGGCATTGAGTTCCTTTATTACCGGATTTGCCGTATTTATGGTAGGAAGAACGGCATCTTTGGAAACGGCAATGTACCAGGCCCCTTTGGCTTTCTCTTCAGGACTTACTTCTTTGGAGTACATGCCCAGGTCGACCATCTTCGACAGCGCATCTGCCATGCCTTTCCCGGCCCCGCCTGCAGAGATGTTGAGGGTTACCTTCGGATGGATCTTCTTAAATTCCTGTCCCCATTTAACCGTCAGCGGATAAAGTGCAAAAGCGCCCGAAATGGTGATCTTCCCGGATAGACTATCGCCATTCTTGTTTGAATGCCTATTACCGGAGTTACAGGCAGGAAAAAGAAAAGGCAGGACAAACATACTGCAAAAGAATACGGAGAGAAGGAAGTAACGCTTTTTCATCTGTAATAATTTATTTTTTTATGGATAGACGATTCGCGGATAAAAGTACAGGGTTTCCATTTCCCGTTCAACAATTATTACGGATTCTCACGTGAAAACCCGCAATAATTCATTTTATCAGGTGGTTGATGATGTCTTCCACTCTGATTCCTTCTGCTTCGGCTTTATAATTCCGGATGATCCTGTGACGCAGCACTGCATGTGCAACGGCCTTTATGTCTTCGATATCGGGGGAATATTTTCCATTGATTGCTGCATGGCACTTGGCGCCCAGGATCAGATTCTGCGAAGCTCTTGGACCAGCGCCCCACGTGAGGAACTGGTTCGATTTTTCGTCTGCTTTTGCAGTATTCGGGCGTGTTTTTGAAACGAGGTTCACGACATAATTGAAAACATTATCCGGAACAGGAATCTTCAGGATCAGTTCCTGAAAGAAAAGGATCTCTTCGGCGCTGACTACAATCTGTGGCGTCTCCAGATGCCGGGAAGTAGTGTTTTTGACCACGGTTATTTCTTCTTCGAAAGAAGGATAATCCAGCCAGATGTTGAACATGAACCGGTCAAGCTGAGCTTCCGGCAGAGGATATGTGCCTTCCTGCTCGATGGGGTTTTGGGTGGCAAGCACAAAGAAAGGTTCTTCGAGGTGGTAAGAAATACCTGCAACGGTTACGGCTTTCTCCTGCATTGCCTCAAGCAGGGCCGATTGTGTTTTCGGCGGCGTACGGTTGATCTCGTCGGCAAGGATGATATTGGCAAATACAGGTCCTTTGATGAACCTGAATTTCCGGTTCTCATCCAGGATCTCACTCCCGATGATGTCGGAGGGCATCAAATCCGGGGTAAACTGGATCCGGCTGTAATTCAAACCCAGGGCCTTCGAAAGAGTGTTTACCATCAGCGTCTTGGCCAACCCGGGCACACCCACAAGCAGGCAATGTCCTTTACAGAAAATCGATATCAGCAGATTCTTAATAACATCCTCTTGCCCGACGATCACCCTGGCGATCTCCGAACGTAAAACATTATACTTCTGAACCAGGGCGTCAACAGCTTCTACATCCGATTTATAATGCATTTTTTCCATCATTGTTTTTTAATCCATTCCCTTTGAAACGTACATTTCCGGTATCCCTCGTCGATGCTGATAAAGGTCTTCACTATTCTTTCCTTCATCCAGTCATTCATTGCTTCCATCTTTTTTTCATCCAGTGCCAGCTGGTGGATCTTCGCGTAATCGTCCACCAAATTGGCTTTATGAGGAACCGTTCGGGTCTTCAGATAATAAAGGCGATATTGTTCTTTCCCCCGGTCGGTCTTATAGAGCACAGGAGCTGAGATGTCGCCCATTTTCAGCTTGTCGATTACAAAAAATATCTTGGGATCGAGCTGGCTGGCTTCATATTTACTGGTGCCAGTCATCGGGTTGATGATCAACCCTCCGTTGTTCCGGGTGGGGTCGTCTGAAAACCTGACAACAGCATCTGCAAAGGTGATCTTTTTTTGTTCTATCAGGTTGCCGACGCTGTCGAGGATGTTTTTTGCATGCATCATGCTGGCTATTGATACCTTTGGCTGAAGAAGGATATGGCGCACATTGATATATTCCCCTTTCCGCTCAATCATCTGGATGATGTGAAATCCGTCTTCCGTTTCCACGATATCGGAAATCTCCCCGGGTTTCAATTTGAAAGCAGAAGCCTCAAACTCGATCCGCATATCGCCTCGTTTGAACATTCCCAATTCGCCGCCTTTCTTGGCTGAACCGGGATCTTCAGAATACAAAACGGCAAGCGTGGAAAAATCATCTCCCTTCTTGATCCTGTCCTTAAAGCTTTTCAGGCGGTCGATGCAGGTCTGCTTTTCGGCATCTCCGATCACAGGTGTTTTCATGATCATGCCAACTTCAATCTCGGAGGAGATTTCAGGGATGCTGTCTTTCGGCAGCTTTTTAAGAAAAGCTTTTACCTCCGAAGGAGTAATGTTCACATCCTTGGTGATCTTTTCCTGGGATGACTGTACCATCATTTGTTCCTTGATGATATCGCGCATCTCGTTTTTGATCTCAGAGATCGACTTCTGGTAATATTCTTCCAGCTTTTCCGGAGAACCGATCTGCCCGATGAACATCCGCATGCGTTGGTCCATTTGACCATCCACCTGCGATTCGGTGATCTTAACGCTGTCGATCTGTGCCTGGTGAAACAGAAGTTTCTGTAGCAGCAGCCCTTCCATGATCTGGCACCTTACTTTCTCTGCACTTCCCTGGATATTTCCCTGGGCACGGAATTGCAGGTACTGGTTTTCAATGTCCGATCGTAAGATCACATTGGCGCCGACTACAGCCACCACACCGTCAACAACTGAGTCGCTGGCAGTTTGTGGTTTCGCTGGTATCGAAAAACCGGTAGTCAGGAAGACTAAGACGATCGCTCTCAGGAATATTTTCATTTCTTAATAAATTTCAAAATCATTTTTCTTCTGTGCTTGTTCAAAGATGTCTTCGTGCATCTTTTTGGTGAGGTCAATTTTCCTTTTGTTCAGGATGATGTTCCGGATGCGTTCTTTCTCAAAACTCAATGGGGAAACACTTTCTTTTATTTTAAAATCCTTGAACCTTACCAGGTAAATAAAAGCAGAATCCTGGTACTCGAGGTCCCGGCGGTTTTTCAGGAACTCTTCCTGGTTGTATGTCTTGATGGGGATCTGTTTTAGCAGGTCATTGAACGGAAGCCAGTTTTGATCATCCAGAAAATAATCGGAAGCATATTGCTCGCATTGTTGTGATAGCCGGTTCTTATCGGACGGGTTGTCTGATCCGAGTAGTTTTCTGAACTGTTTGATATAGGCTGATTTCAGCGGAAGTTTCACATATTGAAGCTGGACGATGTTGTCTTTCAGCAGGAAGTTCTGCTGATTCACATCATAGTAATTCTCCACATTCTCATCCGTAACCAATGTATCCAGTTTTTGTTTTACAAGCTCGTTCTCATAGGTGTAAATAATGAGTGAATTCTTGTAATTGTCGAGCTGCTGGGTAAATTCCATCTGGGCGCTGGTGAGGTTTTGCTCTGCCTGATGAATGACCAGCCTTTGATGGACCCAGCTATCGATGTAGCTTTTTGCCAGGCCGATGCTGTCCTTTGCCGGAGTACCCATCGGGATTACACTTTTCAGGTCGGATTCGTAAAGATATTCATTGTACACCCTTGCAACGGCATGCTCCGTTTTTTTTTTGAAAAATGCGGAACAACCTGTAATGATGATCAGCAGGACAAGGATGAATTTTTTCACGGTGATTTATTTGATTTTTGTAAGGACGTCCTTATTGACCGTGACAGTATATTTATTCCGCAGGTATTCCACCCAGATCTTCTCCAGGAAATTCTGGTAATCATTGGTAATCAATCCGCGGGCTTCATTCAGGGTCTTGACTTCAGGTGCAAGGACTTTCTTTACACTTACGATCACCACGCCGGGATTTGCAGGAATGTCGTTCGACAAACCGGGTGCCCAGGCAATGGCATCAATGTATTTGTTTTCCTTCTTTGAATATTTTCCGGATTCGATCTTCAGGTTCTTGGTTGTATCGGGATTGAGCTCCTTGAGAAGGGACTCATCATTAAGTCCCGACTGGAGGAAGTTTCTTACTTTCTGCGCCAGTTTCGGATCTTTGACAGTATATATCGTAGCTTCCAGCCGGTCTTCCCACATGTAATTGGATTTGTGGCTCGCATAGAAATCTTTGAGTCCGGTCGTGTCTTTAGTAGCCCTCGACCACACTTTCTGGTCGGTCAGATCGAAGAGGAGTATCCCGTCTCGGTATTCGTTCATAAGGTTTTTAAAATCAGGATATTTCGCCTCAAGACGGGTGTTTTCATATTTTATCAGGTTTTCATTGAGAAAATCCTTATACGCCTTATCCACAAAGAAGGTGATCTTCTGTTTTTCCATCTTGTGCTGGTTCTTTGCAAGGTAAGCGGCAAAGTCCTTCTGGGTGTATCGCTGGTTGCTGATCTGGAACATCGGTTTAGTAAGGTTCTGGGCAAGGGCGACATCCCATTTTCCGGCAAAAATACTATCGGTGACCACGGAATGGAAATCTTTTACAGCATCCGGCATTTCCATAAAATTGCTCTCTTTCTTAATCATGGCGAATATTGCCTGCTTTGCCAGGTCTGAACGCCCATCTTTCTGGACTTTCTGTTTCAGGTCGGCTTTTTCTTCTTCAAATGTTCCTGGTTTCTTCCGTTCGATGAGTCGGATGATATGCCAGCCATAAGGAGTCTGGACAGGTGTGGAGAAATCGCCTTCTTTTGCCAGGTTATAAATGGCATCGATGAACTCAGGTACCATGCGGTTCACGCCGAATTTGGGTAATGCCCCTCCTTTTGCAGCGCTGCCCTTGTCATCGGAATAGTGTTTTACCATTTCTTCCCACCTGGCGCCATCCTTCAGTTTGTGGTAAACGGAATCGATCCTTTGGAATACACGCAGGGAATCGGCATGGGTAGCATTTTTCGGGATGGACATAAAGATGTGAGCAGCGGTCACTTTCCCAAGCGCTTCCCGTTTGACGGTAACCTTGATCAGGTGATAACCATACTCGGTCCTGACGATCGGGGAGACTTTCCCAAGGGCTGTATTGTAAGCGCCGCTCTCAAAGGAATAAACATAGTCGAAAACGGTGAAATAGCCCAGGTCACCGTGGTTTCCAGCGAGGAAGGGATGTTGCTGGTTAGCTTCGCGATCTCTTGCAGAGGGATCTTCCGATATTTCAGTTGCTACATTTTCAAAAGCTTCACCGTTCATGAGCCGCTCACGGATCTTCGAGATTTTCTGCCAGGCTTCCAGGGTATCCTTTGGCAAGGCATCCAGTGCCAGTTTGACGAAAATATGGCGGGTCCGCAGATCGGAATGCTCACGGTCGTAAGCTTCTCTGATGAGCCGGTCGATGGTCGCTTCATCTGTAAAGTAGGGCTTAGCAAGCTGATCACGGTATCCTCTGAGTTCAGTCACAAAGGAGGTGACGGTATCAAGGCCGAGTTCTTCGGCTTCCCGCACTTTTAATTTAAAATTGATATACAAAGTAAGGTAGTCTTCCAGTTTCTTTGTGTCAATCGGATCGCCTTTCTTCATGTCATTCTTCTGGTAAACAGCCATGAATTCACCAACCGTGACCCGCTTGCCCCCGATGGTCAATAAAACTTCGTCATTTTTTACTTGGGCCTTCAATGGGAATCCGATTCCAATTAAGATCGACAATACAAAAAAATTAGCAATAAATCTTTTCATCGTTAAACTGATTTAATTTTATAAATATTGGATTACTCTATATTCAATCGTTCATCCGGTTAACGGCTGTAGTTAGGAGCCTCACGGGTGATGGTTACGTCGTGTGGATGGCTTTCAACAACCCCCGCAGCAGTGATCTTCAGGAACTTTGCTTTCTGAAGTTCTTCCACGTTTTTCGACCCGGTATAACCCATTCCCGAGCGCAGCCCACCAACCATTTGGTAAATGACCTCAGAAAGTGAACCTTTATAGGGAACCCTTCCGACGATACCTTCAGGAACCAGCTTTTTGATATCATCTTCCATGTCCTGGAAATACCGGTCCTTTGAACCCATCTGCATGGCCTCGATCGATCCCATCCCGCGGTAGGTCTTGTATTTCCTTCCTTCAAAGATGATGGCTTCGCCGGGTGATTCGTCAACACCGGCAAACAACGAACCGGCCATGATCGAATGGGCGCCGGCAGCCAATGCTTTTACAATGTCGCCGGTATAACGGATCCCGCCATCGGCAATGGCCGGGATACCTGAACCTTTCAGTGCTTTGGTGACGGCATAAATGGCTGAAAGTTGTGGAATGCCGATTCCTGCGATGATGCGGGTAGTGCAGATAGAACCTGGCCCGATCCCCACCTTTACGGCATCTACGCCTAGTTTGGCAAGGTCCCTGGCGGCTTCTCCGGTGCCGATATTCCCTACGATGAGGTCAATATTGGGAAATGACTTCCGCACCAGTTTTGCCATGTCCATCACGCTCCGTGTATGGCCGTGAGCGGTATCGATCACAATGGCATCTACATCCTCGTTAACGAGAGCGGAAATACGGTCGATGGTATCTTTTGAGATTCCTACAGCAGCAGCAACGCGCAAACGGCCGCGTGAATCCTTGCAGGCATTCGGACGCGCCTTAATCTTGATGATGTCCTTGTAAGTGATCAGCCCGATCAGTTTGTTATCGGCATCTACAACCGGGAGTTTTTCGATTTTGTATTTCTGAAGGATCTCTTCTGCCTTTGCGAAATCCGTGAATTCAGTAGTGGTAAAAACCTGGTTTGTCATCACCTCGGTGATCGGGCGCAACACATCGCGCTCAAAACGAAGGTCACGGCTGGTGACGATACCGACAAGCACATTGTGCTCATTTGTGACAGGGATTCCGCCGATATTAAATTCTTTCATGAGCTCCAGGGCATCTCCTACCAGGCCGCCTACATTGATGGTGACAGGATCCAGGATCATGCCGTTCTCGGCCCGCTTCACTTTCCTTACTTCAATGGCCTGGGCTTCAATGGTTGTGTTCTTGTGTAACACCCCTATCCCGCCTTCCTGGGCCATGGCGATCGCCATGACGGAGTTGGTAACCGTATCCATTGCGGCAGAAACGATCGGAATATTAAGACGGATGTTCTTAGACAACAAGGTCGTCACATCCACATCGCGCGGAAGAACCTCGGAATAAGCCGGTAACAGCAGCACATCGTCATAGGTCAGTCCTTCACCCTGAAATTTGTCTGAATCCATTACCATTGGGCTGAAAATTAGGTGTGCAAAGGTAAGAAAATAATTTGTTATGAATAGAACTGAAAACCGTCGTTATTATTATTCATACAGGAAGAAAGTAATGAAAGAATCATGCAACAGGAAGCAATGAAAAATGAAGAATGAAGAATGAAGAATGGGAAATCAATCAATTGGCTTGAGATCGAGGCAACCACATAATAGGTTTTGGGCTAAAGCCCGGTTTTGTGTCGTTTTTTAACCCCGCGCTAAAGCGCAGTGTAATTCATATAATCTTGCATAATTTTAAGGTTTATTCCTGATATGAATTACCCCGGACTTCAGTCCGGCTTACTTCTTAATCCATTTCCCGCTATCTATAACCTTATCCCCACAGGTGAACCGATAAAAGTAGATTCCTGATGACAATTCAGAAACATCCAATATCTCAACCATGGATTGAATAGATTTCTTAAGGACCAGGTTTCCATATACATCAAAAAAGGAAACCACGATATTCTTCAAAGCTGTTTCAATTGTAACCCTGTCTGTTCCCGGGTTCGGATAAAGTATCACTTCCTTCAACTTAATACCTGACTTTCCGTTTCCATCAGATAGCAACCCATCTTTACTTACTTTGATCAACCGAATATACCGGGTATAATCTGTAATGTTATGATAATCCCAGAATGTACCGTACATCAGGCAACCTCCGTCGTGTGTTGCAACAATGCCGTACATTGTGTAATATCCATCTCCGCCATAATATCTTTCCCAGTTAAGATTAAAGGCTGTGTCAATATTATTCAGCCTGTACCAGGTATCGACTTCAGCGAACTCATCAAACTGAAAATTGCTTGCCACACCAATAAAAACTGACATTGGATCTGAAAAGTCAATACTTTTAAAAAGTGCCGGAAATTCGACGGTATCCGGTTTAGCATAATAAATGTAGTGAATCAGATTAAAATTTGTATCGTAAAGTTGAATTGCAATTGACTGGCTCGGGTTTCCTGGTGGCGCCCTCTCGCCACAAATAATAAAATGGGTCGAATCAATAAGTCTGATTGTTCCGTGATTTCCTATACCATCAATCAATACTGTGATCCTTTCAATGTTAAAATCATTGTCAACTGACAGAATTTTTCCTGATCCAAAGTCAAATCCGATTACTAAAAAGTAATAACCTTTATGGTCGCTTCTTTCTATTAAATCTAGCCCGAACGACCATTTTTCATTGTAAATTTTACAGGAGATACTGTCAAGACCAGAGGTTAGTTTGAAAATAAATGAGTATGGTGTAGTCAATGAGTCAACTACACCAAATACGAGGATGTTGTTTTGATAATCCATTTTTATCTTGGAAAATGAGGGAGAATAATTTCTGAAAGTGTAACTTTTCTGACGGAGCACATTTAATGATGAATCAAGTGTACACAACCACAAGCAGGCCGAGGATCCCGAATATGTAATCCCACTTAGAATAAACTCATCCTCTGAAATTTTAATAATACTTGAGAGGCAACTTGAGTTACCATTAAATTGAAGTAATTTTTGGCATATTTGATTTCCATATGCATCTAATTTCGTTATGACTGCTGTCAAGCTGCTATACTGCGGCATAATTCTCATGCCAACAATTATAAATAGTCCGTTCGACAACTCGATTGCATCGTTTACCCGATCATCATAAGTGCTATCCTTCAATGTTACCTGAAATGAGTTCTGCGACCTTAATGCACTTGTCGAACATAGAAGAACCAGAATCAGATAAACAAGTTTTTTTTGGTATGAGAACATGGTGGTGGGTTTATGTTTTGTTGATCCCTACAAACTTAAACAAGTTTTCTTTAGCATCCAATAGCGGTTAACCGTAAAATGTACCTGTGGAAAACCACTATCTTAAAATCAAAAATAATCATTAACATATTGAATGATTAAGGGAAAAAGAAAATTGTTGCCGTGCAAAATGCCCGGCAGCATTATATCCGGAATGAAGAGGATTGTTAGGATTTAATTATATGCTGGATGATAATCATCCAATTCATTCGGTACAATTCATACAGATATCGATGGATTTTCGTGAGGATAAAATTCTTTTCCGGAATTCGCGGTAGGCTTCATTCTTCCATATTTTTTCGAATGCCTGATCTTTCAGGTTCCCCATCGTGTTCGTTGCATCCTTATCGAAACAACAGGGAACCACTGCACCGTCCCAGGTGACCACGCATGAACTCCACATCCGGAAGCAATGGTTTGACAAACGGTTCCGGATCTCATAACGGGGATAATCTTCCGGATTTGATTTTATCTTTTTATATCTTGAAAATCGCAGATCATCCGGCATCAATGGATTTCCTTCTTTGAATTCATAGAATTGAGCTGTTTTCAATTCAACTTTATCCACGCCGAGATCTTTTCCCAATTGAAGGATTTGCTTTACCTGGTGTTGGTTGGATTTCAGCATGAGGAACTGAAGGATGATCGCGGGTTTCTTTGATCCGCCTGCCTTTTTCTGTTCGACGATCTCCTTTATACCTGTGATGACTTTGTTGATATTTCCGCCAATACGATATTGTTCATAGGATTCGGCATCGGTCCCGTCGAGGGAAATGATCAGCTTGTCAAGCCCGGATTCAATGGTCGCACTTGCATTTTCAGGTGTAAGGAAATGTCCGTTGGTGGAAGTTGAGACATAGATTTTTTTCGATTTTGCCATCCGCACCATATCCGTGAACTGCGGATGGATGTAAGGTTCGCCCTGGAAATAGAGGTTCAGGTAGTAAAGAGTTGGGGACAGCTGATCGAGCAGGTTTTGATACAACGTAAAATCTATGATCCCTTTATCCCGCGTAAGCAGATTCATCCCGCTGGGACACTCAGGGCAATTCAGGTTGCAGCAGTTGGTCGGTTCGATCGAGAGGCTGGCGGGGCTTCCCCAATGAATAACCCTGCGCATCAAACGCGAAAGAAAATAACCCGAGAGAAGTTTTATTAGATTTAAGATCCTGGAAATCAAATGAAATTACGAATTACGGATTACGAATTACGAATGAATTTAGTATGCATTTTTTTGCGAACTTAGCGTCTTAGCGTCTTTGCGTTGAAGAAAACATTTGAACAAATGTTTCTCGCAGACTTGCCTACCGGCAGGCAGGTTTCCGCATATAAATACGCAGAGTTTCGCAGAAAATACTCGCATTTTACCACTCACCATTCACTATTCACCACTCACCAATTCACCAGCTTTCTTCTCCGCCTTGAGCTCCTTATCCTTTTTCTTTTTCTTCCGCTTGCTGAGCCAACTCTTCCCCAGGGTAAATACATTTGAAATAATGGAAGATGTACTGGTAAGTTCCGCGGTTACCGTTGAAAAAATATTCCTTAATGAAAATGCAGAAAGGATACGCCGGTAACTGGTCTTGATGTTATCTTCCGACCTCATCAGTTCCATTTTCACCCGTGCCTTTTCCAGTTGCAACCCATGCATCGAATGGATCTCGCGGATCGTACTCCGCCGAAATTTATTTGTCTTCATCTTCTTCCTCCAGTATAATTTTTGAGATCTGCTTCACCATCGGATCTATAAATAACCTGTTGCGAGCGAAAAATATGATGACGCCGACCAAGAGATAAAAACCGGCAACAATCAGCGCTCCGACATATTGAGGACCGGCATATTCGCGAAACCAGAAAATAAATGCGATGCTGACGAACATGCTGATAAAGAGAAAAACGAGGAACAGGATCACCGAGATGAGCAATGCCGAAATGATCAACGACACCTTTTCAGTCAGGGTGAGCTTCAGGAGATCGATCTTCAATCGGATATATGCCTTGGCGTTTTCGGAGATCTCGTTGACATTATCTTTTAAATTTTGGGATTCCATGGTTTGAAATGTTACAAATTGTTAATACTTCATGGTATTTTCGCATCACGCGTCACGCGTTACGCGTTACGTTTTCACCCTCGGTTTGGGCATCGCCTTCTTCCTCTTCTTCTTCCTCACCTAAAAATACCGACTTTAATGCTCCCAGTTTATTTGAAACATCATCTTCGATGGTCTCGGCCAGGCTCATGAGTCTCTTCTTCAATCTTTTCCGGGTCTTCGATCCTTTGGCGGGTGCGAACAGCAACCCGATCGCTATGCCAGCAGCCAGCCCTGTGATGCCGGCCCTTAGAATTTTTGTACTTGTTTTGGACATACCTCTGATAATTACGAATTACGAATTATGAATTATGAATTGAGTTATAAAGTGCTGAATTCAATTACCATTATTCTCTATATTTTTATTTCGCTACCTCGCGATTTTGCTACTTCATCAGCTCATCAGGTTTTTTAAAGATCCGAAATTGGCTGAAAAATTCTTCCCCGACAATCCGTAAAAAGGCATAAGACGGTACAGCCATGATCATAGCAGGAATACCACCGATGCTGCCGGCGGCAATAATGACCAGAAATATCTCCACCGGATGGACTTTCAGGCTTCTCCCCTGGATCAGGGGCCCATATACGATGTTGTCAATCACGATAACCACAACCATTGCGAGGAAGACCTTTAACATTGTGGATCCGGTGGCTCCATACAAACCATCGCTTACCACTCCCGTTACACCCAGGATGATACCCGTTCCGACTGCTATGAGCGGGCCCACATAGGGAATGATGTTGACGATCCCGGCGAAGAATGCTATGACGAGAGCACCTTTCACGCCCACAATGCTCAGTGCTATGGAATAGGATGCGATCATAACGAGAACATTGATGACCAGGCCGATAAAATAACGCGATAATACAGCTTTGCTTCTCAACATAATATGTTTGACCTGTTCTTCATATTTCAGTGGCACCAGCATGAGGATGAAACGGGGAAGCATCATCACATCGAGGAGGAAACAAAAAGAAAGGAAAAGGATTGTGAATATATAGAAAAGAAGGCTGCCTGCAAAGGAAATGACCCCGGAAAGGAAGTTCGAAAAGATGCTGAAATCAAAGAAATGGGAGATGTTTTCTTTGAGCAGGGATTCAAGGGTTGCCTCTTTGGTGATGACCCCGTATCGGATAAGTGTTTCCTGCAGCCACAGTATTTGTGGCCGGTAATATTCCACGAGTTTTGGCCCATCGATTGAGGCTATCATCCTGGTTTCTTTTACGACTAAGGGAATGAAAAAGCTCAAAAGACCAAATACCACTACAAGGATGATGATCAGGGTAAGAAAAACACTGAGCACATGTGGAAATTTTATTTTTTTAAAGTGGATCCTGCCAAACAACTCAACCAGCGGATAACCGATGATGGAAATGATTCCTGCAATGAGGATGCAGATGAGGATCTGCGAAAAATACCAGGCCAGGAAACCAATCACACAAATGATAAGGATGATGAAAAAAAGCTTGTTTTTCTGGTACAAAGTGCTCATGCTTCAATTGTTGCTAATAAATATCGTCGTGGATCATTCCGGATTTCTTTTCAAGTTTTCATCCCGATAATACAAAGATATCAATGTTTTATCAAATCCGATCAACTTATAATCAAACTTCTTTAACCGCGAAGGCGCTAAGAAGCGCAAATTATTGGTATTATTTTTTTACTTAAAAATGGTTAATGAGATATTTTGATCAAATCCTGGTTCATCATAGTTTCGTAGGATAGTTAAACAACTATTAGCGAAATTTAGCGCCTTCGCGTCTTTGCGGTGAAAATATTTTAGTAAAGTTTAAAATCAGAACGGAAAAATCACTGTAACTTTTCCTGCAAAATTATCCCAGGTGTAGTTCATTGAATAGGGGCCCCATCGATAGAATGCACCGATGCCAATGGTATAGAGTTTAAGGTTTACAATATTGTTGATCAGCAACCCTGATTCATAATACCCAAGATCCATGGTTTTATAAGGTTCCTGCGAAAGGTTCACATACCGGTACCGTTCCGGGTGATCGAGCCAACCGAACCCTATGTTCTGAGAAAGTGCAAATTCGGGATGAAACCATTTCTTCCCTTTGAATAGCAGGTATCCGAAATCGTGATACAGGTATAAAGAAGCATATTTGCTGGAAAGAAATTCATTCATCCGCATGGTGGCAAAACTGTTCGGTGCATATAGTGTGATGAGGCGGTAACTGGCATTTCCATAATACAGGTTACATGCAGGAACCGGCTGATCCACATACCCGGCATTGACCTGGAAAGTCAGCTTTCCAAGATATTTGATCATAAAGGTCTTCCGGATCTTCAGGTCGAGGCGGTTGTAATCGAACTGACCACCGAGAAAGCCTTTGAAACCGCGCGTATATTGCAGCCAGACAATAGGGTAATTGGTTCCGAGCGAGATCTTGTCGTCGATGGTCTGGATGAATTTCTCTTTATAGGCCCATTTCAAGGCTGCAATAACATCTGTAAACTGGAATTCGTTTTGCAGAATGACCGCGTTTCCCACGGTAGTTGCAAGATCTGTCGTGGTTGACCTTTTAAAACTGCGTGAAATACCCACGTTGAAAAGCCAGTACTTGCGTGCACGGATTGTCAATGAAAAGTTTTCATTCTCAACACGATCAAACTTTTTTATCAAAAGAGGTTGAAAATTCCCGCTGAGGATGGAGTTGTAATCATCGAAAAATTTCACACCACCCGAAGTCAGCAGGTCGTAGAAGTAGCCACCCTGGATCGTGAAATCGTTGCGCTTGTTCAAAAGGAAACTCGCATCTCCGCCATATTTGGCAGTGGAAATTGCAAACGAATACTGGTAAAACCCGCCAACCTTAAACCATTTGGCGACCCGGTCGTTGGTATGGATGCCGAGACCCAAAATCAGCCCTTCATATGTGTTAAAACCTAGAATCCGGTTCAGGTCAAAATCGATGAACTTATATGGAATGCGGCCGGAGAGAATGGTTTTTAGCCCCCTGGCATACTTGTCAAAGTTGGTTTTCTTGCCGATGCTGTCGATGATATGGTAAGTCTTGCGGTCTTTAACTGTGAGGCTGTCGATCCTGTATTGGTTCCAGTATTCTTCCGTCCGCTCCGTGGCTGCTTTCTCAACTTCCACATCGAGATGGTTAAATTCTCGTCGCACCAGTTCGGGATTCAGCACGATATCGCGGATGTAACTTCGTCCTTTGGCAATGGCCGCGTACTTACCAATTTGCATCATCATGAATTTGACATCTGTATTCAACTGAACCGGGAACCAGTGATCGCCATCCACAAGCTCATAAAGCTGTTGTATCTTGATGCGGAGTCCTCCTGTATTCTGGTTGGGCTGTGCGATGACATTCTGGATAGCCCATTTGTTCGTGTTGATCGAGATAACCCCTTTCAAACCGTCAAAATTGGTGTTCTTTCTCGGCCGGAAGGAGATGACGAAAACCGTATCCTTTGCCGAATACAGTGTATCTTCTATTTTGAAGAAGTATTTGCTGAGGCTGCCGTTGCTGATCGGGTTTACATAGGTACTCTGAAAAATCGTGATGTAAGGTTTGTAAAAGGAAAACGACTGGATCTGCGTGGTGAGGAAGACGAAGATAGGATCCTTGAACCCCGACATCCGTGTGGCGATCACCTGGTTATAATTCTTGTCGGGTGCGAGGAATTTCCGTTTGGTTACATTCTCCATCAGAAAGAGGTACTGCCTGCTTATGAATTTTTTCACGGCCATATCCATCGAATCTATTTTTGCCGAGTCCTTCTTCAATGTATCAGAAGTATTGACGGTAACCAGCATCATCTGCTGCTGATCCTTTTTTGCCAGCGTATCCGTGAACTCCTTGTTGACAGAAGTATCGGCTTCCGCAGTAAATATGGTTTTATCATACGAAGTGTAAGAAAATGAGCCGAGTTTCTCCGGGTCGTTCTGATCGCGGTTTTCGATGGCATTCCGGATGATCCGGTGGGCAGGGTTGATACCGGGCAGGATATCCACCTCCTTCAGTTCGATCTCGGTCTGTGTCAATTGGATCGAAAGATTCTCCGTTTTATTCCCGACCGGATAGGTGATCGGAAGATAGCCGACATAGGATAATTGAAGTTTCTGAACCGGCCGGGCACTGCGCAACCTGAATTTCCCGTCGATATCAGTGGTGCCACCGTACTGGCTGTTGTTGATGACGATATTTACAAAGGCAAGCGGCTCCTTCGTTTTACTGTCGGTCACTTTCCCGGATACATAATAGGTGTCCTGGCTGAAACCAACCAGGGAAACGAAGACCAGGAATAGCAGGAAAATATTTCTTGTTGCCCTGACCATAAAGATGTTTGGTTGATTCTTAATGTTCGTAATTTTACGGTCAATAAATTTCTTATCCCCGGAAACAGTAAATGGGGAGAAACTTTTTAATCTTACCTGCCCGGCTATTATCGGGAATTTTCATTTTCAAAGGTAAGAATCATTTTCAATCATATATTTTCCGATGGAAAAATATTCGTAATTTTCAGGAACGTTCAAAGTTTCGTATTATTCAGTTTTAAAGATCTCAGTTTGAAAAATGATAAAATAACGGCAATTTACACAGCTAAAACGGTGGCAGGGATGGAAGAGATCCTTCAAAGGGAATTGGATTTACTGGGAGCGGTGAATACACAGATCCTTAAAAGAGCCGTTTCTTTTGAAGGGGATAAGGCTTTGCTCTATCGGGCCAATTACTGTTGCAGGACTGCCTTGCGGATATTGAAGCCCATCCTGGTTTTCCCGATCACAAAACAGGAAGACCTCTACAATAACATTAACAAGATCTCTTGGGAAGCATACATTGGCAATGAAAACAGCCTGGCTGTGGATGCGGTTAATGCCACTTCTGTTTTTACCAATTCCCAGTATGTTGCCTTAAAGACAAAGGATGCGGTGGTCGACCGTTTCCGGGAGAAAACCGGTAGTCGTCCTTCCGTGGATCTCGACAACCCCGACTTGAGAATAAACATTCATCTTTACAAGGAAACCTGTACGGTTTCGCTCGACAGTTCCGGTTCGTCGCTTCATAAAAGAGGATACCGCCATGTCACGGGTCCGGCCCCACTCAACGAAGTGCTGGCTGCCGGCCTGATCCAGCTTTCGGGCTGGGATAAGAAAATTCCATTGTACGACCCCATGTGTGGTTCCGGGACGATTCTGATCGAAGCAAATATGTTAGCACGAAATATCCCTTCCGGCTATTTCCGGCCGGTTTTCGGGTTTGAGAAGTGGATGGACTTCGATCCTGAATTGTGGAACAAAATCAAAGAAGAAGAAAATGAAAAAATCCAGAATACCATTGTCGATATCTACGGATCTGATCTTTCCTCAAGAATGATCGGCATTGCAACGGAGAATGTTGGTTTCACAAAGTTCCGGGATCATATCCACTTGGAAGTTGCCGCCTTTGAAAATACACTACCTAAAGGACCTGCCGGCATGATCATCAGCAATCCTCCTTACGATGAACGTCTTCAGTTAGATGACATCATCTCTTTTTATAAATCCATCGGTGATGTACTGAAGAAAAAATACACCGGCTTCGAAGCCTGGATCATCTCATCGGACCTGAAAGCACTGAAATTTATCGGGTTGCATCCTTCAAAAAAGATCACCGTCTTCAACGGCCCTCTGGAATGCAGGTTTGTGAGGTTTAGTTTGTATTAGATACTTGATGCTGGATGCTGGATGTGTGAGTGTGGGAATAGGATACAGTTTTATAAAATAAGAAAGAGGCTGCCTTGGCTGGCGCGCGTTTGTAACGCGTGCCCACAACAAAGGTTGAAATAAATTCTTGCATACTAAAGGAACCGGTTTTATAAAATAAGAAAGAGGCTGCCTCGTACTTTTGAGACAGCCTCAATTAAAAAAACGATCATCGATCGAATAAAAGAATATAGCTAATTACCTAATTTTATTTAGTGGCGTTCATTTTATCAAGAACATCCATTACTTCCCTGACAGCCTTTGCCGAAGCGTTTAACAATTGTTTTTCTGCCTCGTTCAGCTTAAGCTCAATTACTTGTTCAATACCTTTCTTACCTAATTTAACAGGAACGCCCAGGTAAATGTCTTTTAAACCATATTCGCCTTGTAACCATGCACAGCAAGGGAAGATTCTCTTCTGATCTTTTACGATTGCTTCCACCATCTGTGCTGCAGCAACACCAGGCGCATACCAGGCAGAGGTTCCAAGCAGGTTCACGATTTCTGTGCCGCCCTTCTTTGTTCTCTCAACGATGGCATCGAGTTTCTCTTTTTCCAGCAACTCGGTGACGGGAATTCCGCTAACAGTGGTATAGCGTGGCAGAGGAACCATAGTATCCCCATGTCCACCCATCAATATTGAATGAATATCTTTGGGAGAACAGTCCAAGGCTTCAGCAAGAAAAGCCCCATACCGCGCTGTATCCAGGATGCCAGCCATTCCAAATACCCTGCTGGAATCAATTTTTGCAGTCAGATAAGCACAATAGGTCATCACATCCAGGGGGTTGGAAACGATGATAATAATTGCTTCCGGTGAATATTTTATGACATTCTCCGTACTTGTTTTAACTATATCGGCATTAATGGAGATAAGGTCATCACGGCTCATTCCGGGTTTTCTTGGTACACCGGCGGTGATTACCACGATATCTGAATTCGCTGTTTTACTGTAATCGTTTGTGGAACCATGTACCCGTGTATCAAACAATTCCACAGGCGACATTTGCCACATATCAAGGGCTTTTCCTTCAGCGAGGTTTTGTTTGACATCGAGCAGAACGACTTCCTTAACGATATCTTTATGTGCGATTGAATCAGCACATGTTGCACCTACCAGACCGGCGCCAACTACTGTAACTTTCATAATTTATCAATTTTTAAGGTTATTTTTTTATTCCGGCTTTTTCCTGAAACCATTCAAGCGTATAGGATGATGGCCTCTCAATCTGTAATCCCAGTGCCCTGTCCCACAGCAATGATGCCAGCACTCCCAGTGCCCTTGAAACGCCAAATAATACAGTATAGAATGGAGCTTCTTTTATTCCATAATGCCTTAATAAAGAACCGGAATAAGCGTCAACATTCGGCCATGGATTTTTCACTTTTCCAAGAGATCCTAAGATCGGTGGAACAACTTCGTACAGATCATTTACAACTTGGATGAAATTGTCACCTTTACAATACTTGGAAGCAAATTCGCGCTGTGCTTCAAAACGGGGATCTGTTTTTCTAAGTACGGCATGTCCGTATCCGGGAATGACCCTTCCGGCTGCAATGGTCTTTTCGCAGAAATCATGGATCTGCTGTTTGGTTGGATTTTCAGTTCCGATTTCCTTGAGAATGTCAAGGATCCAGGCAACAACTTCCTGGTTTGCATAACCGTGAAGCGGACCTGCGAGCCCAAGCATTCCAGCTGCATAGGAATAATAAGGATTACTTAAAGCCGAAGCAACCAGGTGTGTGGCATGTGCTGAAACATTACCGCCTTCATGGTCGGCATGAATGGTAAGGTAAAGTCTGAATAGTTTGTAGATCTCCTGATCATCATATCCCATCATGTGTGCAAGATTGGCTGACCAATCTAATTTGGGATCAGCGGGGATTACATTGCCTTTAAAATAATGTTTACGATAAATGTAAGATGCAATAACGGGTAACTGGCCGATAAAGTTCATCACATCTTCATAGGTTGAATCCCAATAGTCTTTCTTCCCGACACCAGAATTGTAGGCTTGCAGGAATTTAGATTCAGTAGCCAGCGCTAATATCCCGGCACAGAAATCAGCCATAGGTGCTGAATCCATTGGCATGGCATCAAGCACCTTGAAAACATAATCAGGAACGACAGCACGTTGTTTCCATTCTTTGCCAATTTCCTTTACATCGTCAAGTGTAGGTAACTCACCTAATAACATCAGGTAAAACAGCCCTTCGGGTAATGGTTCATCGTCAGGACCGAGTTTAGGCAGTTTTTCCCGTAATTCCGGGATAGAATAACCCCTGAACCTTATCCCTTCCTGGGGATCGAGTTTTGAGGTCAGTGTAAGTAGAGATGGCAATCCTTTCATCCCGTCAATGACCGATTCGATGGTGACCTGTCCGATTACCGTACTCCCATATTCCTTAAATAATGTTTTTACTTCAGCTGCCACAGGAACAGCCTTTTCAGCAAATTTTTTCTTTAGTGAACTCATGGCATTTTGATTTGTTTGGTTAATACGTAATAAAATTTATTTATTTTGTTGGATGGTTTCTTTAACGAAGTAAAAGTAATGTTAAATTTTTAACATCCAACTTTTCAGAATTGTTTTTTTATAAAAATATTATACTATATAAATACTTTTATGTGTATCCTTTGTCTTTCGTTACCGGAATAAATAATCCTGCGACCGACAGACACATTTAATAGTTAAGTGAGATCACTCAATCCCGGGGGTTAACCATTACCCAGGATTACACAGTATAAGAAGGAGGGGGAACAATTCCCGCGGAAGATCACAAGTTCATTCGTTTAGGGCCAGCGTTCACGATATCTTCAGGACATCCTTCGATAAAAACCTTAAAATTCTCAATGTATCTGGAGGCCAATGCATCATATTTCATCCAATATTCATTCTTATTCCCCCATGCATTGGATGGATCCAATACATCATCAGGGACATTGGGGCACGTTTTCGGGATGTCAAAGTTGAATACTTTATCCTTTCTGAATTTTACATGATCCAATTCCCCATCAAGCACGGCATTCAGCATATTCCGTGTATGGCGTATACTTATACGTTTGCCGACACCAAATTTTCCGCCGACCCATCCTGTGTTCACAAGCCACACTTTGGCGCCATGTTTTTCTATTTTTCTTCTTAGAAGATCCGCATAGAAATAAGGATGATGTACCATAAACGGGGCTCCGAAACAGGCGCTGAACGCTATTTCCGGTTCGATACCGAGACCAAGTTCGGTTCCGGCGATCTTTGAAGTATACCCGCTGATAAAATGGTAGATTGCCTGGTTCATATCCAGCCTGGCAATAGGGGGCATAACACCTTGGGCATCACAGGTGAGGAAGATGACATTTTTTGGATGTGCTTTTACCATCTTCTCGGGAATTGCATTCGGAATAAACTCGAGCGGATAGGAGGCCCTTGTATTTTCCGTTACCTGATCATCATCCAGATCGATTTTTCGAGAGGTAGGATCAAACACTACATTTTCCAGGATTGTACCGAATCTCCGGGTACAGGCATAGATCTCAGGTTCGTTTTCAGCAGATAAACGGATTACTTTTGCATAGCAGCCTCCCTCATAATTATATATACCCTCATCGCTCCAGGCATGTTCATCATCACCGATCAGCCTTCTGTTAGGATCGGCTGAAAGTGTGGTCTTTCCTGTTCCACTTAATCCAAAAAACAAAGCGACATCATCTTTTTTACCAACATTAGCGGAGCAATGCATGGACATTATATCCTGTAATGGCATCAGGAAATTCATGATCGTGAATATCGACTTTTTAATCTCCCCGGCATATTGGGTATTGGCTACAACAGCGAGGCGTTTTGAAAAATCAATCACAATGGCTGTTTCGCTATTGGTACCGTCAATCCTTGGATCAAGTTTAAAGGAGGGTGAAGCAATAACTGTAAAACTTGGAATGTGTGTTTTATGTTTTTCGAGTGTATTCAATGTCATGAACATATTACGTGCAAACAGACTTTGCCAGGCAGTATCTGTAATGATACGGATTGGCATCTGGTAGTCCGGGTCAGCACCTGCGTAAACATCCTGCACAAATAGTTCTTCTCCTTGCAGAAATGCCTGCAAACGGCTAAAGATCCCGTCAAATTTTTCTGCGCTTAGCGGACGATTATTTTTTCCCCAATCTATTTGATCCTCGGTTGTAGGTTCCGTGACGAAATACTTTTCGTTTGCTGCCCTGGCAGTCCATTTACCGGTATTTACCAGCAATGCACCCCCATTTACGATCTTCCCTTCATTACGAAAAACGGCTTCTTCATACAAGGCAGGTTCCGGAAGGTTCCAATATACTCTTTCAAGATGTATTAACCCATGATGCTGTAATCCGTATTCACTTTTTAAATTTGCGGCCTGCTTTTGAGCAGGTGTTTCAAATTTCAAATATTTTGACATAATTTATATGGTTTAATTATCCAGGAATTAATATTATAGCCAATCTCTCACCAGTTTACGGTCGCCGATAAATAATTCATTCGGGGAATTCGGATCCAGCGCCCATTTAATGCGTTCAATGCCTTGTGTGATATCTTTTATTGATCCGCAAGTTGAAAGCCTCAGGTATCCGTCCAACCCAAATTCCTTACCCGGAACAGTAATTACCCTGACTTTATCCAGTAAAAAATAAGCAAGTTTGCTTGAGTCTTTATTGTAGTGGCTAAAGTCAACGAAGCAATAAAAAGTACCATCTGGTCGGGTGGCCCTGACTCCCTCAAACGAATTAAGTTGGTCCATCATAACGTTTGTGTTATTTTGGAGTGTTATACAAAGATTTGTTACACCCGACTGAATGCCATTGATAGCACCAACGGCTGCAGCCTGTAATACAACCGAAGGTCCTGAGGTTTGATGGCTCTGAATGTTGGTCATACAAGTGATCAGTTTTTTATTGGCAACGGCCCAGCCGATGCGGAAACCCGTCATGGCATATTGTTTTGAAACCCCATTGATCAGAATAAGTTTGGAATCGTCGATACTGCCTTTGAGGAAGTTATAGCAATTGACGGGCTTCTTGCCATTGAATATCAGCCGGTGGTAAATATCGTCCATGATCAGGTAAATGCTCCGTTTTTCACAAAACTCAACAATTTCACCTATGAACTGTTCGGAATACACAACCCCGGTCGGATTGTTGGGACTATTGATGATTATCGCTTTGGTATTTGAACCACAAGCTCTTTCAATATCCAGTATTCTCGGATAGAAGCTTCCGTCTTCCGGAAGTACAGGTACAGGTATTGCACCACATAATTTTACCATTTCAGGATAACTGACCCAATAAGGAGCAGGGAAAACGACTTCATCCTGGGGATTTAATATTGCCTGCAGTGCTACCATGATTGCCTGTTTTGCCCCTCCGGATGCAATAACATTCTCTGGAGAGACAATACGTCCGTACATATCCCCGGTATAGCGGATTATAGCTTGCTTAAGGGCGGGTATCCCATCAGCAGGCGTATAACGGATTTCACCAGTGTTGAGCAAACTTGCTGCGGCTATAATAGCATCTAAAGGGGCTTTGCTTTTCGGTTCACCAATTCCTAAATGAATTACAGGTTCACCTTTTGCTCTGAGAATGGCGGCTGTTTCGTTCAATTTAAGCGTAACAGACTCCGCAATTGATCTTCCAATAATACTTAAACTCATAATTCTCCTTTATCTTTATAAATACGAAAATTTTACAGGTTATTTTTCTGTTTTATTGGCATATTGAGCATCTACAACCGCAATAGTAGTCATGTGTACGATCTCTCTTACGCTACATTCCATAGGAACTACATGTATCGGTTTGTTGATTCCCATGAGAATAGGACCGATGACTTCTGCGCCGCCAATTTCCTGCATGATTTTATAGGCAATGTTTCCGGAACTTAAATTCGGGAATATTAAGGTATTAACATCATGATCGGCAATTTTTGAGAACGGAAACTTGGAATTGCACATTTCTCTGTTCAATGCAAAGTTTGCCTGGATCTCCCCGTCAACTAATAATTCCGGATGATTTTGATGCAAATAGTTTGTTGCCTGCCGCACTTTTTCGGGTCCATGGGTATGTTCGCCACCTTTTATCGATCCAAAGTTTGAATAAGAGAGCATGGCAATGACAGGTTCAATGTTGAAACGGTGAACCATCTCAGCTGTTAACAACGTAGTATCTGCAAGGGTTTTCCAGTCAGGATCAAGGTTGACCGTGGTATCAGCAAAGAAATAAGGACCTTTTTTGGTAAACACGATATACATACTTGAAATCCGGTTTAAATTTGGCTTTGGACCGATCAGTCTTAATGCAGGTCCCACAACTTCGCCATATTCATGGGAAACACCTGAAACCATTGCATCAGCCTCGCCGGTTTCTACCATCATGATCCCGAAGTAATTCCTGTTTTCAGTTAATTCATAAGCTTCATCCTTTGTAATACCTTTACGCTGCCGTTTTTTCCAGATCATTTCCGCAAACCGGGTTCTCCTCTCCTCTTCGCTCTTACATCTTGGATCAATGATAGTTATATCTCCGATATCAAGATTGTTTTCGGCAATAATTTGTTTTATTTGTTCAACATCTCCCAATAAAATTGGATTGGCAATCCCCTCGTGATAAACTTCATTTGCGGCTTTGAGGATTTTTAAATTGGTACCTTCCGCATATACGATCCGTTTCGGATCCAGTTTTGCCCGCTGGGTGATGGAACGCAGAAGCTGATTTTCGTGGCCAAGTCGCAGACTTAATTCGGATTTATAAGCATCCCAGTCCGTTATTGGATTGCGTGCGACACCGGAATCCATTGCAGCTTTTGCAACAGCAGGCGCAACAGTGGTAATCAACCTCCAATCCAAGGGTTTGGGAATGAAATAGTCACGGCCAAAGATCAGATTTTTAACATTATATGCTTCACTGACATTTTCCGGTACATCTTCTTTGGCCAGTTTTGCAAGCGCATAAACAGCAGCAATTTTCATCTCTTCATTTATACAAGTGGCTCTCACATCCAGCGCTCCTCTGAAGATAAACGGGAAACCTAAAACATTGTTTACTTGATTCGGATAATCAGACCGCCCCGTTGACATCAGCACATCACTTCTTGCGTCCATGGCGTCATCATAAGTGATTTCCGGATCAGGGTTGGCCATAGCAAAAACAATGGGATTCTTCGCCATCGAACGGACCATCTCTTTTGAAACAACATTCTTGGAGGATAATCCTAAAAACACATCAGCCTTTTCCATTGCTTCAGCTAAAGTATGGATATCCCGGTCGGTAGAAAAGATCTGTTTGTACTTGTTCAGGTCTGTTCTGTCTTTGCGAAGAACCCCTTTAGTATCCAGCATAACAACATTCTTTTTTTTGACTCCTAGGGATACCAGAAGTTTAAGACATGCTATTGCAGCGGCTCCTGCTCCATTCACCACGATCCTGACATCTTCCTTCTTTTTTCCGGCAATTTCCAATGCATTAATCATGCCTGCAGCAGTGATAATAGCTGTTCCGTGCTGGTCATCATGCATAATAGGAATTTGAAGTTCTTTTTTTAATCTTTCTTCAATTTCAAAACATTCAGGCGCTTTGATGTCTTCAAGGTTGATCCCCCCAAATGTGACAGCGATTTGTTTTACGGTTTCAACGAATTTATCGATATCTCTGGTTTCGACTTCTATATCAAAAACATCTACATCAGCAAAAATCTTAAATAACAATCCTTTACCTTCCATTACCGGTTTCCCTGCATCTGCGCCGATATTTCCTAATCCAAGAACTGCTGTTCCATTAGAGATGACTGCAACCAAATTTCCTTTTGAAGTATATTTGAATATGTCATCCGGGTTTTTTTGAATCTCCAGACAGGGAAAAGCAACCCCCGGGGAATAGGCCAGCGATAGATCTCTTTGAGTGCTGTGTGGCTTGGTTGGAATAACTTCAATTTTTCCGGGACGACCTTCTGCATGATACCTCAATGCATCTTCTTTCGTAATTTTTGCCATAGCTATACAAGTTTAAAGTTTTTAAGCGGAAGGAAATGAATTAACCAGTCAGGATGAGAAATAATTATTTATCTGTTTCTAAAATATTGATAGTTATCTATGTTCATTCAACTTTTAGTACTGATGATGATAGAATAGTTAACTTTTTCACAAAAATAATCATTAATAAATTATAACGACCCGCCTCATAAAAATATTCTGCATTCCTGCATTCTTAATTCTGAATTACTTTAATAAGCATAACCCCATGTGGCAGCACATTCATTTCGAAATGCTTTTCAACCGCACCGAGGTCTGTCTGTCGCCAGATATCCCTCATATTCCATCGGCCCTTCAGTTTGATATCTTTCATGTCAACCGGGACATTTAACGGTTTTTCCGTGAGGTTAAACAACCCTATTGCTTTACTTCCATCTTCCAGGTCTTTGACCCAGACCTCATAGGATTCATTTGCTTTGGCCCGTGTTGCCTGTTTGCCCAATGGATCCTGGTTTACAGCTATGACTTCATCATTTGTAAGAAGATTCAGTGTAAATGCATCGAGCTGACTCAGGTCACATCCGATTAGCAAGGGCGAAGATAAAAGGCTCCAAAGACTGATGTGCGTGTATTGTTCGCTTGGGGTGAGCCGTGAATAATGCAACGCAGGTCCCCAGCCTACCCATCCAACCACCAGCATATCCGGATCATTCCAGCGACCCGGAGCAGAATACGGCGAACATTTTCCCTGGCTGAACCCAATCCCGGAAAGGCTTTCCCAGGTATCTTCTATATCTCCGGTAGTCCTCCATGAATTTCCATCGACCTCTGCGCCCCATTCCCACACTTTCCCCATTCCATATTGGCATAAGCTGTAATGAATGTCGCGGTTTACCTTGCGTATCGCCTTTTTCATCACCTGGTAAGGATGTTTTAATTGCGCTTTGGTCGGATTCGGGGCAATATTCCCGTACGAACACCAGTCATACTTCAGGTAATCAATGCCCCAGGCGGCATAGGCTTCTGCATCTTTTTCCTCAAAAGTGTAGCTGCCTTCATACCCGCCACAGGTTTTTGGTCCCGGCGAGGAATAGATTCCGATTTTGAGGCCAAGCGAATGCACATAGGAACAAAGCGTATACATGTTGGGGAATTTTGAATTGGTCAGGATCTTTCCATCCTTGTCGTGCATGTATTCCCATCCGTCATCAATGTTGATATAGGTCCACCCGTGATCGATCAAACCGCTTGATTTCATGGCTTCGGCCGATTGACGAATCTTTTCATCACTCACGCTTAATCCCCAGCAATTCCAGCTGTTCCATCCGAGCGGAGGCGTAAGTGAAAGGGTGTTGCCACAAACAATCTTCAGGTTCCGCGTAGCAGTGCCCGATATGTTTTTTACAGTAAGGTTTACGAGGTATTCGCCTTTTTTCTTCAATGCACCAGTGATCAACCCGTTAATTGAATCAATGGTTAATCCTTCCGGAAGATCTTTGGCGGAATATTTTAATGGAACTTCGCCGGTTGCTGCAACTTTGAAAAGGAAAGGCGACCAGGGCCTCACGCCAAATACCCTGGCCCCATTGATCCTTGGTTCTTTTTTTTCGGCAGGAGTGAGGATGTAAGGAAGTTCCATATTTTCCGTTACGCTTTGTCCCGAAAGGTTTTCTTTAAAGATGATCTCTGCAGATGAAGGCTTTGACGGGTCGGTTTGAAAGGAAAAGCCGGTTTCTGTTTTAGAGTTTCGGGCAAGTTTGAGAGCCGTGTCTTTATGAAAAAGTACAGCACCGGTCGAATAAGAAATAACGTTCAACGATAAGATTCCGCTGAAATCATCTTTTCCCGATCGGTTTTCTATCGTGAATTTCCGGCTGATGAAATTGTCATTGCGGAAAACAAATGTGTTTTTTGTGAAGTCAAATTTCACATAATCACCAAAACTGACCATGGAAACTGCAAACGGCTTTGAGAACATTCCCCCTGCGCCATTCTGGTCATATACCCTCACCGCGATTACATTTTCCTTATCCCACATGATCCGCTCATCATTCACATTCAAAACATACCGCCTCTCGGTATTCCATATTCCCTGCTCTTTTATAAATTCATTGCCGGGAGCCTTCTTTATAGCCTGGGTTCTGGCATTCTGTCCGATCATTTCACCGTTCAGGAAAACCTGGTCACAGTCGTCGATACGACCCAGCAGGAATTGGATGCTGTCTTTCATCAGGGATTTTTCTTTCAGGGATGAAGGAAGAAGAAATCTGATGCGGTACCAGGCAAAGCCGTCGAGTTTTTCAAAACCCTGGTCTTCCCATATTTTGTTCGGAAGGATGGTGACCCATTTGGAATCATCGAAGGAAGGCGCAACCCATGCCATATTATCTCCCGCTTTAAATTTCCAGGGGATGTTCAGGTCGATGAGGTTTTCTTTCTTTTCTGTTGAGCAGGATATGGCAAACAGCAATGCCATGATGAATAAAATGTAGATTTTTTTCATGGTGATCAGGATTCGGTTTTTAAAAGATTTAGTGGTGAATTGGTGATTTTATTTTTTAATGAACAAAGCATGAATCTCATGACCAACATTTCTCCGTGGATCAAGATGGATGAGCCAGTGATGCTTATACCGGCAATACAGGTTAATCAGCCACACTATTTTTGTCCGGAAGATAAAAACATCGAGGATCTCATCTTTTTGAAAATATTGCGCTCCCTGGTTTTTTTCGTGCAACCGGATCAATTCATCTGCACGTTGTTTAGTGGATACCGGTACTGCCAGTTTTTCTTTCCTCTTCCATCCTTTTCCCCTCAAAGCATACTTAACCTGGTAGGTATAATATTCTAGCTTTGAGAATCCTGAATCGGTCAAACACTTCAACAAACCGGCACCCTCAAAATAATTGACATGGTTGATCAGGAGTTCGGAGGGTTTCTTCCGGAATTCCCAGTTGATGTAATGCCCCCACACATCCTCTTTTCCGTTTGGAGTGATGAAATGAAACAAGCCATGCGGGTTCAGCAATGCAGCGATATTCAGGATCACCCTTCCGATATCTGTAACATGTTCAAGGATATCCCGTGCAATAATGAGATCGAATTTCCGGTCTTCGAATAAACGGATATCTTCAGGACTTCCGCTGAAAACATTAAACACGTGAATCTCCTGGTTCATTTTCATTACTTCATCCACGATGTCGACAACGGTGATCCTGCATCCCGGAAAGATGAATTGAATCCCTGCCGAAAAATATCCCGAACCCGGCCCGAATTCGAGGATCGTTTCAGGATGAACTCCTTTTTTCTGAAGAGATCTTGCAAAAACGATACCCCTGCGGTAGTTCCTCAGGAGGTTTCGCTTTTGTTCAAGAACCGGGGTTTCAATGATCTCCTTCAGATAATAAGCGTGACAACCAATCGCTGTATTCTCCAAGGTAATCATCGGATCCAGCTGGATCAGCTTACAGGATGTACATTGTACGATATTGCAATTCTGCAGGTTCCAGAATTCTGTTTCCGCAATCTTAATACCCTCCGAAGAACCGCAGATCCTGCAGGGCTCCTGCCGTACAACGCTTTCGCTAATAAAATCTGATTGCTTAACCATTCAGTTGATAAAGTTAATGAGACTGACATTTTGCGAACGTAGTGAAGCAAAATGACTAGTCGAATTAATCCCGACGAAGGAGGGATCTCAGTTAAAGTTTGTAAAGTTAATAAAGTTCATTACTCTATAAGTTTACGTTTTCTACACCTCTAAATGTCTCCTTATGGTTAATCAGGAATTTCATACAGGTAAAGAAAAAATGTTCTCGCTGATTTTCGCAGATTAAACGCTGATTAACGCAGAAAATATAATGACACGGTAATTCAGATAGAGTAAATTAAATATACGATTGTGATTTTCTCTGCGAAAATTTGCGGAAAATCTGCGAAAACCTGCCTACCGGCAGGCAGGTCTGCGAGAAACCTTTTTCTTAATATTTCTTTAACCACAAAGTCCGCCAAGTTTTAGCAAAGTTCGCAGAGAGAGATAAGGAATCTTATTGTCTAATGCCCAATGCCTAATGCCTTGTTGAGTATAGCTTAAAGTTTAAACTTCCAATAACCGTATATTTGCTGATTAACAATGGTGAAAAATGGGTTATAAGATCATAGAGCTTAAACTTCCAACGGGTTATTCCGATAAGGAATTAAAGGAAAGGATTTTGAAGGAATGCGGGAGCAGAGATGTCACCTGGCAGATTGAGACAAAGAGCCTGGATGCCAGGAAGAAGGGAAATATCCATTGGCTGATGCGGATTGCCGTTACTTCACAGGATATCAAGGGTGATGAACCGGAACAAGGTTCGCCGCTTGAAATCTCTTATGCAAAAAGGAATAAGAGAGTTGTGATCACGGGGAGCGGACCGGCGGGTTTTTTTGCAGCCTATGTTTTGCAGAAAGCGGGGTTTGATACCATCATCCTGGAACGTGGCGCGGAGGTTGACAAGCGGGCGGCAGGCATTGCGAATTTCGAACATACCGGAGAATTCAGCCCGGTTGCTAATTACTCATTTGGTGAAGGCGGGGCAGGAACCTTCTCCGATGGCAAGCTCACTTCCCGTTCCAAACACATCTCTCCTGAACGCGATTTTTTTCTTGAGGAATATATAGATGCCGGTGCCCCTGAAGAGATCCGCTATATGACGCATCCCCACGTGGGAAGTGATAACCTGAAGAACATCGTAAAAAAACTCAGAACGAAATACACAACTCTCGGAGGAAAGATCCGGTTTGAAAAAACCCTTCGCGAAATGGCCGTCAAGGACGGGAAGATCAAAGAGGCGATTACGGAAGACGATACGATACCTGCCGATTATTTTATTGTTGCACCGGGACATTCCTCTTATGAAACCTACCGGATGCTGATCGCGATGGGCGTTCAATTCCGTACTAAAGGATTTGCACTCGGCTGCCGCGCCGAACACTTGCAGTCCGACATCAACCGCGCACAATGGGGCGTTGAGGGACTTCCCGGTGTAAAAGCAGCCGAATACCGCCTGGCATCTGACGGAGACGGGAAACACCCGGTTTATTCTTTCTGTATGTGCCCGGGTGGCATTGTAGTTCCGGCAGCAACCTACAAACATATCAACATTGTGAACGGGATGAGTTTTTACGGAAGGAACGGACGGTTTTCCAATGCTGCCTGCGTTGCGGGGGTACATCCCGATGAACTTGCAGGCAGGAAGGTGACTGCGTTGGAAGCCCTTCAATGGCTTGAAAATCTGGAAGCCTCCTTTTTCGATTTTGCAAAAGGTTACCAGGCGCCGTTTTGCAGTATCAGCGATTTCCTCCGGGAGAAGGAACCCCATAAACTCCCCGAAACCAGCTATCCTCTCGGACTTATACCTGCTCCCCTCTGGAATATTCTTCCCCCGGCAGTTTCAGCTTCGATCAGGCAAGGGCTGGCAGATTTCTGCAGAAAGATAAAAGGTTATGAAAAGGGAAACCTCCTTGGTTTGGAAAGCAAGACATCCTCCCCGGTACAGGTGATCCGTGAGCAAAACGGACTGTGCACCGGGTTTGCCAATCTTTTTCTGGCAGGGGAGGGAAGCGGCTACTCCGGCGGTATTGTTTCCAGCGCTGCCGATGGGATCAAAATAGCCATGAATATTTTAAAAGAAGGGAATTAATGCGGCGTCATGCACGACTGCGCCGCCAGCCATGCCGTTGAAAAGGCAAGCTGAAGGTTAAATCCACCGGTGTCGGCATCCAGGTCGATCACCTCTCCGGCAAAATAGAGATTCTTTACCAGTTTTGATTCCATTGTCTTAGCATTGATCTCGCCGGTGACAACTCCTCCGGCGGTAATGATCGCTTCCTTAAACGGCCGGAAACCATTAACCCGGAACCTCAGATCTTTCATCATCATCAGGATCTTTTTGCGTTCTTTGGCCTGAAGCTGGTGGCCTTCCTTCTGTCCGTCGATGTTCAGTTCCTTCAGAAATACCGGGATCAGCGAAGAGGGCAGCCACAACCTGAAAAGGTTATCAATCTTCCTTTTTCCGTTCTCATCCAGGTCGCGCAAGAGGCGGTTATCCAGTTTAACCTCATCCAGCGCGGGTTTCAGGTCGACTGATACCTCTACCTTATGGCCTTTCAGTAACTCATCAACAATGAAGCGGCTCAGGCTAAGGATGATGGGCCCGGTAAGCCCGAAATGCGTAAAGAGCATCTCTCCGAATTCTTCTTTCAGTTTCTTTCCACTCACCCATACGATGGCTTTGACATTCTTCAGGCTGAGTCCCTGGAGCCGCTGTGCCATGTCGCCTTCCGTTTCAACCGGTACGAGTGCAGGCCTTGGTGTTTCTATCGTGTGACCAGCTTTTTTAGCCATCCGGTAACCGTCGCCTGTAGATCCTGTGGCAGGATAGGAACAGCCACCCGTGCAAAGAATAACGTTCCGGCAGGTGATATTAGTGGCTTTCCCATTCGCCTTGACCAGAAGTCCTTTCACTTCCCCCGCAATAGTGATCATTCGTTCAACCTGATGTCCATACCTGATCTCGACATGATTTGCATTTACCCATTTCAGGAGCGCCTTTACAACATCGGCAGAGCTGTTGGAAGCGGGAAACACTCTTCCGCCTCTTTCCACAATGGTTTCAGTTCCATATTTTTCAAGTAAACGGATGATATCACCGGAGAAAAAAGTAGCAAATGCATGTTTTAGAAACCGGGAGTTAGGATAGATATGATCATAGAAATCACTTTGCGGGGCATCATTGGTGATGTTGCACCGGCCCTTCCCGGTGATCAGCAGTTTTCTCCCGGCCCGTTCCATTTTCTCGATCAGCAGTACCTTCCCTCCAAGCTCGGCAACCCTGCCGGCTGCGATCAGCCCTGCGGCACCCGCACCAACTACTACTACATCATAATCATTCATGGAAAACTGGAAGACGATTTTACGGATCAAAGATACGGGATCTTCTTTGATATGCCCTCAGGCAGGGGTTAACCATAAAAGAAAGAGGTTATCTTAGCGATGAAAAAACTCGATTTTACACGTTCTTCCATTAATGAAATCAACTCATATTAACTCAAAAAAAACAAATAATATTTAAGGAATATATGGAATAAAAATATTTGGTGATTTTGGTTTTCATAGGTTTTGAAATAGCGAACGATCTTTGAAATTTGCTGCTAATTTCTCAACCAAGCTGATCATTGGTTGATCAAGATTTTTTTCTACCGGAAATGCGATAGAAAGCATACCCTGGGGGATGGTTGTCGAAAGCGCCGTGAACACCGATAGGTTTTTAAAGCGGCACTGGCGGATCAGGTGAGGTTCTGTTCTTAGGGTTTCAACAAATTCAATCTCATACCACGCTGTCGGAACACGGAAGGATAGATGATAAGGTCCAGCAGAGTGCGTTTATTGAAAATTTTTGTCAGCATTTGTGCAACTGTTTTGCGATCCAAATATAGGCAACTTATAAGAACATGATGCCATTTAGTTGTAAAGATCAATGATTCTTATCTCTTTTTGCTTCCTGTCTTTTTAGCTTTTTTTTTGTTTTACTGCCTTTCTGTTTGATAACTGCTTGTGCAGCAGCAAGCCGGGCGATAGGAACCCTGAAAGGCGAGCAGCTTACATAGTTGAATCCCAGCGAATGACAGAACTCGACGGATTTTGGTTCACCGCCATGTTCTCCGCAGATACCGATCTTCAGATCTTTGCGGGTGCTACGGCCTTTTTCAACGGCAATCTTCATCAGCTGGCCTACCCCTTCGAAATCGATCACCTGGAATGGATCTACGGGAAGAACCTTTCTATCAAGGTAATCGGGAAGGAAGCCTCCGATGTCATCCCTGGAAAAGCCGAAGGTCATCTGGGTGAGGTCGTTGGTTCCGAAAGAGAAGAACTGGGCCGCTTCTGCGATCTGGTCAGCCGTTAAACACGCCCTGGGAATCTCGATCATGGTTCCGATCATGTGCGGAATTTCCTTTAAACCGAATTTCTTGCATACTTCCTGGTAGATATCGGCAATGATCTTATATTGGTGGTTCAGCTCATTCACACTGCAGGTTACCGGTATCATGATCTCGGGAAAAGGATGCTTTCTGTCTTTGAGGAGTTCAGCAGTGGCTTCGAAAATGGCTTTTACCTGTGTTTCGGTGATTTCAGGAAAGGTGATGCCAAGCCGCACACCACGGTGTCCCATCATGGGATTCGTTTCATGCAGTGCCTCTGCCCGCTTGTCGAATTCTTCCTTTGAGATCCCCAGGCTTTCTGCGATCTTATGGCGTCCTTCGGGATTTTGCGGAATGAACTCATGAAGGGGCGGATCAAGGGTACGAATGGTTACAGGATAGCCATCCATGGCTTCGAGCGTCCCTTTCATGTCGGATTTCATATAAGGGAAGAGTTCATCCAGTGCTTTTCTCCTTTCAACTTCGGTGTTTGAAGCGATCATTTTCCGCAGGATAAACAAAGGCTTTTCGGCATGTTTTCCATAGAACATATGTTCGGTACGGAACAACCCGATCCCTTCTGCGCCAAAGGCCCTTGCTTTTGCAGCATCATCGGGGGTGTCGGCATTGGTGCGGATTTTCATGGTGCGGATCTCATCACACAGGTTCATGAAGGCCTGAAAATCGGGATTTTGCTCTGCTGCCTTGATCATATTGATCTTGCCATTGTAAACATATCCTTTGGACCCATTCAGCGAGATGTAATCTCCTTCGTGGAGAATGATGTTATCAACAGCCAGCGTTTTGGTTGAAGCTTCGATCTTAAGGGTTCCGGCCCCCACGATACAGCATTTACCCCAGCCTCTTGCCACGAGCGCAGCATGACTGGTCATCCCGCCACGTGCAGTGAGGATGGCATATGCAGCGCGCATGCCTTCGATGTCTTCAGGATTTGTTTCTTCCCTTACAAGAATAACGGCCTTGCCTTGTTTTGCCCATTCTACTGCTTTTTCCGAATTGAATACGATTTGTCCCGTGGCGCCGCCGGGCCCTGCTGGCAATCCTTTTGCCATGGGTTTTAAGGCGGCTTCTGCTTTCGGATCCAGGATGGGATGCAGCAATTCATCCAGCTGCTCAGGTTCCACGCGGCTCACCGCTTCTTCCCTGGTGATCAGTTTTTCCTTATACATGTCCAGCGCCATCTTCACGGCAGCAGGCCCATTTCTCTTTCCAACCCTGCATTGGAGCATATAAAGTTTCGTGTCCTGGATGGTGAATTCGATATCCAGCATATTGTTGTAATGCTTCTCAAGCGACCGCTGGAACTTGTTCAGTTCTTTGTAAACCTTCGGCATGGAAGTTTCAAGGGAAGGCAGGTCCATGGTATGCTCATTTTTTCCGATCTCATTGATGGGATTCGGGGTACGGATACCTGCAACCACATCTTCTCCCTGTGCGTTAGCCAGCCATTCGCCATAAAAATAGTTTTCACCGGTAGCCGGGTTACGTGTGAAGGCAACACCGGTTGCAGAGGTGTCGCCCATGTTGCCGAATACCATCGACTGAACATTTACCGCGGTTCCCCATTCATCGGGAATATTCTCAAACCGCCGGTACGAGATGGCGCGTTTTCCCATCCAGCTCTGAAACACGGCGCTGATCGCACCCCACAGCTGTTCCATGGCATCTTCCGGAAAAGGTTTTCCCAATACTTCCTTTACTTTTTTCTTATAGATATCGATCAGCTGTTTCAGGTCATCGGCCGAAAGCTGCGTATCGGTGTAATATCCCCTGGATTCCTTCATTTTGTGAAGTTCCCGCTCCAGCTGGTTCCTTATACCCTTTCCTTCGGGGGGTTCAATACCGGCGGCTTTTTCCATCACCACATCCGAATACATCTGGATCAGGCGGCGCTGGGAATCATAAACAAAACGCGGGTTGTTTGTCTTTTTTATCAAACCTTCCCGGGTAAAATCGTTAAGGCCGACATTCAGAACGGTCTCCATCATTCCCGGCATGGATGCCCTGGCACCTGACCTTACAGAAACAAGCAAAGGGTTATTCTTGTCACCAAAAATGGCGCCCATCTCTTTTTCAGTCTTCTTCAAACAATCTTCAACTTGTGTCTTTAACTCTTGCGGGTAGTTCTTTTTGTTATGGTAGTAAGCCGTACATACTTCCGTGGAAAGTGTAAAACCGGCGGGGACAGGCAGACCGATATTCACCATTTCAGCAAGGTTGGCACCTTTGCCGCCAAGCAGGTTCTTCATGTTTGCTTCACCTTCTGCCTTTTTACCTCCAAAAAAATAAACGTACTTTTTCTCCCTGACATCTTTTGACATAGTTCACAATGATTAAATAGTCGATAATCTATAATATTAATATAAAAATTTGAATGGCCAAAAGTATAAAATATTTTGCTAGATAGGGGAATCTCACGAAAAATTAATATTCGACTTTCCCGATATTTCCCATGTTCCAGAGGATCCATTGCTCACGGTTCAGAAGATACGCAGATGGACGGGAAGGATCCCATTTTCGCGGATTGGGAAGAATGGCTGCGATCCCTGCCGCCTGGTTGCGGGTGAGGACGGCTGCAGGCTTATGGAAATATTTCTGAGAGGCTGCCTCGGCTCCGTAAATGCCATTTCCCATTTCGATCACATTCAGGTAAACCTCCATGATCCTTTTCTTTCCCCATACCGTTTCGATAAGGAAGGTAAAGTAAACCTCGAGCCCTTTTCGCAACCAGGTGCGGTCGGGCCAAAGGAAAACATTTTTAGCAGTCTGCTGGGAAATGGTACTGGCGCCGTGGATCTTTTTGCCCTTTTTCGTATCATTATAATCCCGGGCTTTTTTAATAGCCTCAAGGTCAAACCCGGTATGTTTCAGGAAGCGGTTGTCTTCAGAGGCCACCACAGCCAGCTGAAGGTTGGAAGCGATCTCATCCAGCGATTTCCAATTTTTTTTCAGCCTGAGTGGTTCTCCGTTGCCTGTTTGCTGTAAAGTCCGTATCAGCATCAGCGGAGTAACAGGAGGATTTACAAAACGGTATGAAACGACAAAGAATATCGATGAACTGAAAAAGATGATCAGGAAATATTTTAAGAAGTGGAGAAGGAATTTCAGAAATTTCTTCATCCATCACTATTTAACCGAATTAATGTATCGGTCGAGGTCATCCTTCGATCTGCTGCTGTTCAGAGCGTCTTTTACTTGATTGTAGTCTTCAACATCATAACAATGCTTGTAAGCATCTTTCGCAAGATTCAGACGGGAAGACTCGGAACTCAGGATGTACATGAGTTCAACGATCTGGCGGCAGTAAAGGCAATGGGATTCAACCACTTTTTTTGCCTGCGACAGCTTGATCCCGTCAAAAGGGGCGCTGGAGATTGCTACCGTTGAAGCCTGGAAATCACCTTCAGACATGGGATTAACACATCCGCCTCCTGAGGTCTTTGCCGGAGTTTCGCTTTTTGCGTTGGTTTGTTTGCTATCTTTTTGAGTGGAAGACGATGGGGGTGTTTCTTTTACAGCTTCCTGGGTATGGATATAATCCGAGCTGGTTTTCTCAAGGGTGTAAACACCTTTCTTTCCCGGTCTCACAGCATAAAAAAGTTCACTGGATGGTGAGTTGAAGACCGTTTTGCTGATCTCACGGATATTGACATCCTTGAATACAATCCTGACTTTAAAACTTGGGCCATATAAACCTTCGATCTTCACGTGATCGGCAGGTTTGGAATTTTTCTGGTCACCATCGACTAATACGGTGAAATTTTCACCTTTTTCCGAAAAAACAGTAAGGGATGTCCCCTGGGCCATGGCTTTGACAGAAAAACCGAAAGCCATAAGTAGTATAATTGTTCTGATGAATGTTTTCATAATTAACGATTTTTTTGCAAAGGTAAGGTACTTTTTGCCCGTGTCAATGAAAATCTTAACTACCGGTTACGCTTCCCCTCAATGAATTTGTTGTTATTGCGGGGTTTTATTTGTTCTCGCAGATTTTCGCAGATTTTTCGCAGATTCACGCAGAATAATTATAACTTCTGATTAAAACGTGGTTTGTCTGAACTTAATTGATATCTGTTCTGCGAAAATTGGCGTTTAATCTGCGAAAATCTGCGAGAACAAATTAAATGTTCTTCCGAACCTCCTTAATTTGCTGCAAATTGAAGATTATTTCCTAATTTTGAAGTCTATTTTCAACTTCTATCTGGATGAGCAATTATATCGGAATACGCTACGAGGACAAATATTTACTCGAAAAACGGGCTCCACTTACGCCGAAACACGTTGAATGGTTAGTCAGTCATAAAAAACTTGATATCATTGTTCAGTCATCGGACAAACGGATTTTTAAAGATGAAGAATACCGGAAAGCGGGGGCTGAGGTTGCAGAAGACCTGGGGAAATGTTCGGTCATTTTCGGTGTCAAGGAGATTCCCGTATCTTTCTTTGAGCCGGATAAAACCTATGTGTTCTTTGCGCATGTGATCAAAGGTCAGCAGTACAATATGCCTATGCTGAAAAAGATGATGGAGCTGAAATGCAACCTGATCGAATATGAAAAGATCATAGATGAACAGGGCAAGCGGCTTATCTTTTTCGGCAAATATGCAGGACTTGCCGGAATGATCAACTCCTTCTGGGCACTGGGATTAAGGATGAAGGATCATGGATACATCTCGAACCTGTTAAAGATAAAGCAATCGCATCATTATCATTCCCTGAAGGAAGCCAGGGAGGACATCTCCGCTATCGGCCAGCGGATCGCCGAAAAAGGGATTCCGCATGAACTTTTGCCTTTCGTTATTGGTTTTACAGGTTACGGGAATGCATCGCAGGGCGCCCAGGAAATCTGCGGTCTTTTGCCGGTCAAGGAAATTTCTCCCGAAAAACTGCTCGAACTCCGCGACCGGAAAAATTTACCAGACAACATTATTTATAAGGTAATCTTTCACGAAGAAGACCTTGTGGAACATATTGGCGGGGACCTCTTCGACCTTCAGGACTATTATGCAAATCCCCGGAATTACCGGTGTGTTTTTGAGAAGTACATTCCTCATCTTTCCATGCTGATCAATTGCATCTACTGGGATAAACGTTATCCGCGGCTGGTCACGAAAGAATACCTGAAGAAGCTGTTTTCCAAAGGACGCCCGAAACTGAGCGTAATCGGTGATATCAGTTGTGATGTGGAAGGATCGGTGGAGTGCACCCTGAAAACAACAGAGATTGACGATCCCATCTATATCTATAATTCAGGAACCGAAAAAATAACAATGGGGCATGACGGCGAAGGAATGCTGATCATGGCTGTTGATATCCTGCCGGCAGAGCTGCCACGGGATGCATCAAACGGATTCGGTGATATTCTGGTGAATTTTGTAAAACCCATCGCAGATGCCGATTTTGAGGATTCCTTTGAAGACCTTGATCTCCCAAAGGCCATCAAAAAAGGATTGATCCTTCATCATGGTGAACTTACTCCGGACTTTAAATACCTCGAAGAATTTCTACAAAACACACACATCCAATATCCAGGATCCAGCATCCAGGATCCAGTGACAATTTATTAGCAAACCAAAACATCCTCAATCAACTACTATGAAAAAAGTATTAATTCTCGGCGCTGGCCTGGTGGCAAACCCTATGGTTCAATACCTGCTGGGTAAGAACTTTAAGGTTTCAGTCGCTTCCAATACACCCGACAGGGCAGAAGCAATGGTCGGGAATCACCCGGCGGGCCATACCATTTTTTGGGAAGCAGATGATAAAGAAACATTTGATACACTTGTTGCCGGACATGATCTTACAGTAAGCCTGCTGCCTTACCGGTTCCATGTAATGGTTGCACAGCATTGCCTGAAACATAAAAAGAACCTGGTAACGACTTCCTATGTGAAGCCTGAGATGATGGCAATGGATGAAGAAGCAAAAGAGGCCGGAATTATTCTCCTGAATGAGATGGGACTGGATCCCGGAATCGATCATATGTCGGCCATGCGTATCATCGACCGGATCCATGCCAATGAAGGCGCTGTACTTGAGTTTTATTCCATCTGCGGTGCACTTCCCGCACCCGAAGCTGCCGGCAACCCGTTCCGTTATAAATTTTCCTGGAGTCCCAAAGGCGTGGTCATGGCCGGGAATAATGATGCGCATTACCTTCGACACGGCCAGGAGATTAGCATTCCCACCAAAGACCTTTTCAAAAATCCTTTCGAAGTGGATTTTCCGGAAGTCGGCAAACTCGATGTTTACCCTAATAGGGATTCATTAGCTTACCAGACGATATATGGGATCTCTGAAGCAAGAACTGTATTTCGCGGCACGTTCCGTTACAAAGGTTGGTGTGAAACACTCGATGTGATGAAACAGATGAACCTCATTTCGGGTGATCATTTCGACATGAAAGGAATGACTTATGCGGATATGGTCACCCACCAGACGGGCATGAAAAGTTCATCCGGAATCCGTCAGCAGGTCGCAGCATATCTTGATATTCCTGTTACGTCATACGCTTTGGATGCAATCGAGTGGCTTGGGCTTTTCAAAGCAGAACCGATGGGCAGGGGAATTGATTCGACCTTTGAAGTAACCTCGGATCTAATGATCAGCAGGATGGGGCTCGGACCCGATGAACGGGATATGGTTGCCCTGCAACATACTTTCCTTGCAGGCTATTCCAATGGCAAAAAAGAAGTGATTCGGTCACGGATGCTTGATTTTGGATCCCGGGCAACTGATACTTCTATCGCACGGACAGTGTCCCTGCCGGCAGCCATCGGTGCGGAAATGATCCTGCTCGGGAAAATCACTGCCAAAGGTGTTCACATACCGGTCATCCCCGAAATCTATAATCCCGTGCTCGACCAGCTCGAACACCTGAACATCCGGATGGTGGAGGAATACGGTTTACCCCTAAACGAAAACATTGAATGAAAGTCGCCGGTATGTCAACCATCCTCATCATCGTTATTGTGATCATTTTTGTTTATGCACTTCTCGGTGTATTGAAAAAAAAGAATAATGAACCAAAGTCCCCTAATGGTAACAAATATGGAAAATGGATCGGCGGAGGGCTAGGATGGGCATTCGGTGGGCCGATCGGGGCCATCCTGGGTTTTGCCATGGGCTCTGTGCTGGATGGGGTGAGGATAGAAAAGACCTTCTACCAGGGTACGGCTCGCGGAGATTTTGCCATGAGCCTGCTGGTACTTTCGGCAGCCGTGATGAAAGCCGATGGAAAAGTTGTAAAGTCGGAGCTGGAGTACGTTAAGAATTTTTTTCTTTCACAATTTGGTACGGAGGAGACCAACCGCCTCATCATGATCCTCAAAGAGGTTTTGAACCAGGAAATTAACCTCAGAGATGTAAGTGTCCAGGTCGGGCAATTCATGGATTATCCTTCTCGCCTGCAGCTCCTTCATTACCTTTTTGGAATTGCAATGGCAGACCGGCAGATCGATAAAGCAGAAGAAAATGTCATTGAACAGATCTCAGGGTATATGGGTGTCGACCCTTCCGATTTTAGTTCCATAAAAGCCATGTTCGTCAGGAATATCAATAATGCCTATGATATTCTTGAACTCACTCCGGCCGCAACTGACGAGGAAGTGAAAAAAGCTTACCGCAGGCTGGCAATTCAGTATCACCCCGATAAAGTCGCCCATCTCGGTGAAGATATCAAAAAGGCCGCCACTAAAAAGTTCCAGAATCTGAATGCAGCTTACGACGAGATCAAGAAGCAACGTGGTATGAACTGATCGTGCCATGAATCAGATCAAACCCATCCAATTGTTGTCGTTTTTCTGAAATTCAGAACGGATATGCTGAATTATCTCCCCGTCGAGTGGGCCTTTTTCCAAAACCCGGAGGTTTTCTTTGAGGTGATCTGTGCTCGAAGTTCCTGCAATACAGGTGCTGACTCCTTCGTTATACGCAGAAAAACGAAGAGCAAGTTCCAACCAGTCCAACCCGTGCAGGTCGATGCTCATCTTTTTTAACCTGTGCCAGTATTCTGCACTGTAATGTCCCACAGGAGGTGAACTGTGTCGCCAGGGAGCATTTGCAATGGGTCTTTTTGCGATCACACCGAGGCCTCGTTTAACTGCTTCAGGCAGCGGGTTGTCGATGATCCGCTGATCGCAGATGTTCACTGAAGCCTGGATACTGTCAAACCTCCCGGTTGAGACCGCATATTTCAATGCTTCATTTTCTCCGGAATAGGCAATAAACCGGACCTTTCCTTCTTTCTTCTGCTTTTCCAGGCCACGTATGACATCTCCTTTCTCGAGGATATCCAATGAACAAGAATGAAGATGAACAATATCGATAGTTTCGGTTTTCATGAGTTTCAGTGCCTGATCAATACCTCCTACTACTGCCTCGTAAGTCCAGTCGGGTTGCCATTGTACATCATAACCCACCTTGGTCGACAGGATGAATTCGCTCCTGCGGTGTGAGATGAATTGTCCGATCCTCCGTTCCGATTGTCCATATGCACGGGCAGTATCAATCAGGTTGATTCCAAGATCGAGAACTTCATTTAACATTTTGTCAGCCACTGCATCTTCCACACTTGCACTACCGATATGCATGGCACCGAAACCGAGGATCGAAACATCCAGTCCTGTGTTTCCGAATTTTCTTTTTTCCATAGCTCCTTAGTTTTGGGTAAGAATGTCCGTCATTGAAATAGATCCTCCTACGATCTTTTCGCAGAAAAACTTAACACCTTCATTTTGGTGGCGCAAACCGGTGAAATAAATCAGGGGGAGAAAGTGTTCAGCTGACGGAACGGCCAGTTCAGCATTTTTTCCCATTTCATGATAATTCAGGATGTGTTCCGTATTTCTGGTGGAAACTGAGTTCCGGATCCATTCATCAAATTCTGTGGCCCAACTGTAAGCATCATCGGCAAGCCCGGTTTTGGTCCATTTAATCATACCCAGGTTGTGAACAATATTTCCGCTGCACAGGATAAGTACATCTGATTCCCTGAGGGGTTGCAGTTTTTCAGCGAGGTCGAAATGTTGCCGGCTGGTTTTATTCTTATCCAGGCTTAATTGAACCACCGGTATGTTCGATTCAGGATACATCTGTAGAAGAACCGACCATGTGCCATGATCCAGTCCCCATTGGGTTTCATCTGCCTTAATTTCAACTTTTCCAGCCATTTTTATAATTTTTGAAACAAGGTCAGGGGATCCGGGGGCAGGGTATTCCTGCCTGAAAAGGATCTCAGGGAATCCATAAAAGTCATGAATGGTCCGGGGTTTTATCATGGCTGTAACACGCGTGCCAATGGTTTCCCAGTGTGCAGAGATACTTAGAATGGCTTTGGGATTGGGAAACAACCCTGCGATTTCTTTCCATTTCCTGGTGAATTTATTGTCTTCAACAGCATTCATGGGTGAACCATGTCCGATAAAAAGAACTGGCATCATACTTTTTTATATTACCTGTCGAAGAAAGGGTTCTTTGGACTTACGGAAAGTGGAATGCCAAAAGCGATCTTCACTTCTTCCCCCAGGATTTTCATTTCCAGGCAAGCTTGACCGATTGTGTACATCACACGGTTGTCGATCCGGTGATCCATCGCCACGCTGACTGCTGAACCGATCGCAATCCCGAGATCTCCGGAATTAAAAGTACAAGGGAATCCGGGATGTTCGTCTTTTTCATCGCAATTTTTAAAACCGCACCGGCCGCAATATTTCACTCCCTGGGATTTGATATGGGTCCCGAGCAGTATGATTGCCTGTGCTTTCCGGATATTTTCAGCATCACGAAGAAAGGAGGGAGTTCCTTCGTCCCGGTTCCCGATCTCTTCCATTTTATCTGCAATGTCGTTAATGCCGGTTTCGGTGACCATTGCCAAAACCAGGTTGTCGATCCCCTTTGCTTTAGGAGCTGTGCGGGCTGCGGTCAGCATAAATTCCGCAACCCTTTTGACCGTTTCCAGCCGGATCATTTCTTCAGTAATTTGGGTCATAATGTGAGGATGATTTTTTTAAAGCAAAGATAGCGGTTTTCCGAAATCAGGAACTTTCATTGACAAAGGATGCTTTACCTTTGCTTCAACTTATCCTCCATCAAAATGAAGAATAAAGCGGAAATTTTCTACCGTTAATGTTGAAAACAATACAGTTCACTAAAAAAGAATGACATTTTGCGCATTCCCTGAGATTAGTTAATTTTATTATGATATATTTGGCCGGTGTGATCATGCAAATTAACTTGTAATCCATGAAACAGTATAATGCACTTATTATTGATGATGAGAATACTATTCGTAGAGCACTGGTTTTATTGCTGGCTGAATATTGTCCTGAAATCAAGGTTTGTGGTTCTGCCGGATCGGCACAGGAAGGACGGGAACTGTTGAAATCGTACGAGGTGGATTTTATTTTCCTGGATATCTCCATGCCCAAAGAAGATGGTTTCACTTTTCTCCGTTCCATCCCAAAGGAGAATTACGGTATCATTTTCGTCACAGCTTTCGAGGAGTATGCTTTGCGGGCGCTCAAGGCAAGCGCCATCGATTATTTATTAAAACCGGTCAACGGGCTGGACCTTCGTGAAGCGGTTTTGAAGGCAATTCAGTATCATGAACTGAGGCAAAGCAGGGCAGAGGTACGGAAGATTTACCAGGAATCACTGGATAACCTGCATGAGAATATCCATTCGGAAGAAAAATTGATCACAAGGATCACCGTTCGCGAGCAATCTGGTTTCAGAATGGTCGATGTTTCCAACCTGATGTATTTACAGGCCGACAGCAATTATACGATCCTGCATTTGTCGGGATTGGACAAGATCGTTGCGACCCGTTCCCTGGGTGAATTTGAGAAAATACTTGAGCATCCAGCCTTCGTCAGGATCCATAAATCGACGATTATAAACATGAACTATCTGCGTGCTTATTCGAGTTATGAAGGGAATTTTGCCGAGCTGAATGATGGCACAAAACTGAGTATTTCACGGGGAAAGCTGAATGACTTCCGGGAGGCAATAAAGCATTTCTCAAAATCTGTGGAGTAACGGGATAAGGAAGTCGGCAGTCAGCAGTCGGCAGTTAGCAGTCGGCAGTCGGCAGTTCTCAGTCAGCAGTCGGCAGTCAGCAGTCTGCAGTCAGCAGTCAGCAGCTTGCCTGCCGAAGGCAGGTCGGCAGTCGGCAATCGACATTCTACATTTGTCCTTCCATTCTCCCATTTGTTATTCATAGCATTTCCATATTCTTCCGTGGTAATTCTAACTTTGGACTTCTGATTTTAACGTGACGCATAACGCATACAGCGAAGGTCAGATTATTAAAAATTTCCCTTCTCAATTGTATTACCTTTTCCTTGTAAAACGGATTAATAGGGAAAATTACTTTGAACCCTTGCTATTGCAATTTGTGATACCATAAACCAGAGATATGAGAAAGCAAAATTTAATAATTATACCAGAAGAGACAATAATCAACAAAATCTACTTAATTAGAGGACAGAAGGTAATGATAGATTATGATCTGGCTGGGCTTTACAGAGTAGAAACAAAGCAACTGAAACGAGCTGTAAAGCGCAACATGGAAAGGTTCCCGCATGATTTTATGTTTGAGCTTACTATTGAGGAACTTCAGAACTTGAGGAGCCAAACTGGCACCTCAAGTTAGGGCGGTGTTCGTTATTCGCCTATGGTTTTTACAGAACAAGGAGTTGCAATGTTATCAAGTATTTTGAGCAGTCAACAAGCAATTATAGTAAATATCCAGATCATTCGTGTGTATACAAAGATGCGTGAAATGTTGCTAACTCACAAAGATATCTTGTTAAAACTGGAACAGTTCGAAAAACAGGTAAAGAAGAATAGCTATGAAATACAGTTGATATTCGAAACTCTTAAACAGTTACTGAAATCACCGAAGGAACCTAGAAGGCAGATTGGTTATAATCGAAATACAGAAGAATAAGTGGATACTTTAAACTTCAAACTGCTTACTGCCGACTGCCGACTGCCGATCCCGATTTCACTTCGTTCATCGGGACTTCGCTCGCTGACGCTAGCTACGCTGCCGACTGCCGACTGCTGACTGCCGACTTTTAACTATATCCCGACTGGCATCACCAACACCACTCTCGTTCCCGGATTCGCAGTTCCTGGATAGGTTTCAAAGAATTCAATTGCCGTTTTGATGGAAAATTTTTTGCCGAGAAGCTCAAGCCTTTTTCGTGTCATCTCCATGCCGAGGTGTAAGTGCTTTTCCTGTTTTGTTGAATAAGCTTCAGAACGCTTTATGCCAATCCCGTTATCTTCGATAATGACTGTCATGGATTTTTCATCCTGCATTTGGAATTTGATGTTGATCTGGCCTTTGTCTTCCAATGCAGCGATCCCGTGCCAGATGGCATTCTCTACAAAAGGTTGAATAATCATGGAAGGGATCTGGACGTCAGCCTCTTCCACATTCTCATCCACTTCAATGTTGTAATCAAACTTATTTTCCATTCTCAGTTTTTCGAGATCAAGGTAATTCTTTAACCGGTCGATCTCCTCTTCGAGGTTGATGCTGGCAGCGTTGATAGCATTGAGGTTTTGACGGATTAACCGGGCAAACTGGGAAAGGTATAACCCTGCTTCACCCGACTTTTTCTCGAGAAGATAAGTCTGTATCGACCCTAAAGAATTAAAGATAAAATGTGGGTTCATCATCGATTGAAGCGCCTTCTGTTCCAATGTGATCAGTTGATGGTCCAACTCCCTGCGTTTTATCTGGATATTTTTTCTCCGGATGATGATCAGGGCTATCAACCCTGTAAACAAAAGGGATAAAAACACAAAGAAAAGGGGATGTTGCCAGAAATGCGCATGTATGGTAACCTTGAATTCAATCGGTTTGCTCCAGTCGGTGCTTGCTTTTCTAACCCTGACTTTAAAGATATAGTTCCCCATCGATATATTCTGATATACCACACTGTTTGCTTTTCCAGTTGTCCAGTCATGTTCCAACCCTTCTATCTTGTAAGAATATATCACTGGACTTGCGGAATAATTAATACTGCCAAATCTGAAACTGATCTTGTTATTTCCTGTTAAGGTAATTTCTTCCTTTGAAAGATCGACTTCAGCATCGTTGACCATTATGGATTGTAAATAGGGTATGGGGACATAAGGCTTAATATTCCTTATCACTGCTTCGGAAATCATTGTAAGCCCCTCATCCGTAACAATATAAAGCGAATCATTTTGAATGATAATATCATAAATATTTCGGAAGTTTAAATCCAGCAATTGCAAATGCACCGGTTTATTATCAAGAAGTTGTAAAGGATTATCACATATGTAGACATTATTCCAGGTTGATAAAAATAATATTTTCCGATCATATATAATTCTTCGTATTCTTTGATCTATTGGATAAATGAAGGCAGATGTTAAATTATATAAGTTATTATTATTGGTCAGGTAGATGCTGTCATTATCTGAAGAATATAAGTCAGTAGTACTGCTTAAAATAGTATGGATTAAAATTGGTTTACCATTAAGTGGAGCCAGAACTTGATAAGGTAATTTCTTATTATTAGTCAAAATGTAATTTTTTTCTTCATTGATGATCAGGTTGTTGGTTGTATTATAGAACAACCCCCACATAAAATAATCACATGTACGGCTGATCCGGTTTATTTCTGTAATTGGTTTCTCGAGTGAAAATGTGAGTAAACTGCAAGTGCCCCCCGGAGGGGGTAAAAGCAAGGAATTTGCACTAAATTTCCTGCAAGTATTGTCTATTGCAATGGTGGCCAAAGGGGGAAGATTAAATTTATGGAGGTATTTTATTTTCTTTGATAAAGGATCTTTACTGATGCCTGTTAACAGGAACCGTCCACTATTATTACCAAAAATGATGCGATTGTTATTTAATCCGATTACCTGGGTACCTGAAAAAGGATTAAGATGAATATCAAGGCTGTAGATTTCATTATTATATAATAAATATATTTTATCTCCATTTGTACACCATACACCGCCATCCAGGTCCGAACACATAGCTTCAATCGGTTCATTACCGAAAAACCCCGGGTTATAATGCCTGGAATAGATAAAATGTCGGCTAATCTTATATACCCCTTTCTTCGAAGTGATCCATATATTATT
>JADGPR010000052.1 GCA_017882335.1 Bacteroidales bacterium
AGGAAGGAAACCAGGCTGATGGCATCCTTCGGGGCATTCTCGTTGATCGGGGTGCCGGCATTTGCGCGGATTACCAGTCCGATAAAAGTGGAATAACCGATCAGGATAAACACAAGTGAGAGAAGAACGGTGTTCAGAACGGGCTTGCCGTTCCTGCGGGTATAAATAAGTCCCCAGGTGATCAGTCCGATCAGTAACAGGAAATAGATGATCGTACCCGAATTGAATGGCATACCAAAAGAGTTGACAAAAAGTAACTCAAAGTTCCCGGCCAGTTTTGGGATCCAGGGGATCAGGAAGTACATGATAAAAGCCGTGATCACGAAGGAGACCAATAAAGCGAGGGCAATTCCCCACTTTGTGGTTTTATATTTCCGGAAATAAAATACCAGCGTAAGGGCAGGAATGGTGAGCAGGTTGAGCAGGTGAACCCCGATTGAAAGCCCGATCATGAATGCAATAAAGATGAGCCAGCGATAGTGATGTTTTTCGTCGGCTACTTCATCCCATTTCAGGATGGCCCAGAAAACAATCGCGGTAAACAGGTACGACATCCCGAAAACGTTGGCTTCCACAGCCGAAAACCAGAAGGAATCCGAGAAGGTGAATGCCATAGAGCCTACAAATCCTGCGGTAAAGATGGTCCACATGTTGGCTTTGGTCATCTCTCCGTTTTTTACAATGATCTTCCTGGCAAGCAGCGTGATGGTCCAGAAGAGGAAGAGAATGGTGAAACTGCTGGAGAGGCTGAGCATGGCATTGGTCAGCAGCGCCACTTTGGCTGTATTTCCAAAAGCAAACAATGCAAAAATGCGCCCGACCAGCTGGAATGTCGGCGCTCCCGGCGGATGCCCGATCTGGAGCTTATAGGCTGTAGCGATGTGCTCGCCCGGATCCCACCAACTTACGGTAGGCTCGATGGTTAGAAAATAAACTGCGGTGGCAATTGCAAAGACAAGCCAACCGAGAATGTTGTTCAATTTTTTGTACTGATTCATGTAGGAATGTTTATGCTGAAATTTCTACGAAACTCCGCAAAATTAAATCTTCTTTTTAATAGTCAGCAAATAATAATAAGAAGTTTATTTGAGAATGCATTCTGCATTCTTTGTCGTTAATCCACCTGGAGGATAAGTCCCTTTAAGTATTCACCTTCGGGATGGTAGATGCTGACGGGGTGATCGGGGCCCTGGGAAAGATGGTGAAGGATGCGGATCTTACGGCCGGTTTCGAGGGCTGCTGCCTGGATCGCGGAGCGAAACATCTCGCGGCTGATGGCTTGTGAACAGGAATAAGTCATCAGGATGCCTCCCGGGTTAATTTTTTTCATCGCTTCGGAATTGATATGGATATAAGCCTGAAGTGCATTGTGTGTGATGTTGTGGTGCTTTGCAAATGCAGGCGGATCCAGGATGATCATATCGTACGTTGCTGTTGACTGGACAAGGAAACGCTTAACATCGGCAACCGAAGATTCATGACGTGTGCTGTCGATCCCGTTCAATGCCAGGTTCTCTTTTGTCCATTCAATGGCTTGTTTAGAGCTGTCGACAGAATGTACCAGGATGGCACCGCCTTTCAGGGCATAAACTGAAAATGCCCCGGAATAACAAAATGCATTCAACACTTTTTTATTCTCCGCATAAAACTGTGCAAACATACGGTTACTCCGCTGGTCAAGAAAAAATCCCGTTTTCTGACCTCTTTCCCAGTCAACCAAAAAGGTATGCCCGGTTTCAGTGATCAGTCCGTTTTGCGGGATGCCAAAGAGGTAACCATCTTCAACCCGGTTGTTCCTTCCCTTATCACCTACCTCTTTTGACGGAGGAACAGAAAGTAAGGTTGTTTCGGCACTTTTATCATAAACTGCCTTCAATCCTTCGCCATAGATCTCTTTCAGGATATTTACCAGGTCGGGTTTGATCAGGTGCATTCCCAAGCTATGGGTTTGAATAACAGCGACCCCGTTATACCAATCAATAATAAGGCCCGGAAGTTCATCGCCCTCCGTAAATACAAGGCGGTAGGCAGTTGTCGAAAAGGAGGAGGTCAGTCCAAGGGCTGTCCTTAACCGGTAAGCTCTTGCAATCTTCTCTTTCCAGAAGGAATAATCGATTTCCTGTTGCTGAAATGTAAATAGCTTAACCGCAATAGATCCATCCTGGAAATGTCCGGTAGCAAGATAATCATGGGAAATGGAATAGACCTCCACGATATCTCCGGGAAAGCAGGTGCCGATCGTTCTTTCTATGGCTCCGGAAAAGAGCCAGGGATGAAAACGTTTCAGGGCGGCTTCTTTGTCTTTTTTTAATACTACCCTTGGGTATCTTGTCATTCTTTATCGATCTAAAAAATCCTTAACAATTCATCATCAGGAAACGGAGTTCAGATGATTTCCGTATAGTAAAGTAAAAGTTTTTTTAGCTTGGATGAACAAAAGCCTGAATTTCTTTGTATTTTTGCACCTTATTAAAACTAAATTAAAATTTGCACAAGATGAAAAAGTATTTGATTCTACTATTAATCCCTGTTCTCTTTGCTTGCGGAAGGGCTGCCAAAAAAGAAGCAGAGGCGATGAAAGCAAAAAACGACAGTCTTATGGCTCAGACCATGCAGAAGGATGAGGCCATCAACGAATTCATTGCTACCGTGAACGATATCCAGGGAACGCTGGATACAATCAAGATGAAGCAAAACATCATCAACCTCAGCACCAATAAAAATGGTGAATTGAAACTCTCCGCAAGAGATCAGATCAAAAGCGACATTACATCGATTTATATGTTGATGGAGAAAAACAAGAAGGAACTTTCCGACCTTAACCGTAAGATGAAAGCCAGCAACATGAAGGTGACAGAACTCCAGAAACTTGTTGACCGCCTGCAGAAAGACATTACAGATAGGAATGTAGAGATCGAAACCCTCCGCGACAAATTGGCCAAACTGAATATTGTCATTGAAACGGCCAACCTGCGTGCAGATACACTTTCCAACGTGGTGAAGGCACAATCGGGCCGGCTCAATGAACAGCAACAAACACTTGCCCAACAGGAAGCTTCTTTGAATACCGCCTATTATATCGTCGGAACTGCAAAAGACCTTAAAAAGAATGGAATCATCGGTAAAGGCGACAAGCTGCTATCCGATTTCAACAAAGCTCTTTTCACAAAAGTGGATATCCGTAAACTGTCGGAAGTTTCCATTCTCAGCAAAAAAGCAAAAGTCATCTCCAACCATCCTACCTCTTCATATAAGCTGGTTGGCGACAAAAAAATCATACAGTCTCTTCAGATAACCGACTATAGGGCTTTCTGGAGCAATGTAAGATACCTGGTGATCCTGGTGAACTAATCCATCAGGAGGGAAATAAAAAAGAGGCCGTCTCAAAAGTACGAGGCAGCCTCTTTTTTTTTATTGGCAGGTCTTATAAAGATGGTTTTAGGCCTTTTTCCAATTCTTTGGAATAATCTACTGATTTCACCAGGGTTCCTTTTTCATCATAAAATTTCCATACACCCACACGCCGGTCGTCCTTGTAATAACCCTCGTAAAAGATCTTTCCATTTTCATAATGCGTGGTCCGTTTTCCATCACTCTTACCGTCTTTAAAAAAACCTTCGCTCCACACATTCCCGTTTTCATAATAATATATCCATTTTCCATCACGCTTCTTTGCCTTGTATTCGCCCATCATCTGAATCTTTTTATTCGGATACCAGGTTGTTTCCCCAATCAGCTCACGAGATGCATCTTTTCCTTTATAAACGCATTCCCTTTTGGGCGATCCATTCGGGTAGGTTTCTTCAATGACTTTGGTTTCGTGCGTGCAGGAAGTAAGAGCAAAGAACACCAACAGGGAAATCAAACACAGTTTCTTCATAATCCGTAACGATTGACTTTTTTAATTTTCGTGATTTAGTTTTCAGGATTGAACTCCAGCCGTTTTCCCCGAAACCGTTCATCAAAATTTCCGTTTCTGTAAACGAGATTCCCATTGACAAATGTATGACTTATGCGGGATGAAAACTTGATTCCCTCAAAGGGCGACCAGCCGCATTTGTACAAGATATTTTCTTTCGAAACGGTCCAGGGGTCATCGGCATCCACCAGCACAAGATCTGCAAAGCATCCTTTCCGGATAAATCCGCGATCCTTGATGCGGTATAAAACAGCCGGTGCATGGCACATCTTCTCAACGATCTTTTCGATCGAAATCTTTTTCAGGTGAAAAAACTCCATCATGATCACCAGCGAATGCTGGATCAACGGCCCGCCCGATGGACAGCTCAGGTAAGGATTCGACTTTTCTTCTTCCAGGTGAGGTGCGTGGTCGGTGGCGATTAGATCGATCTTATCTTCCAGCAGCCCTTTGAAGAGACCTTCTTTGTCCTGTTCAGTCTTGATGGCTGGGTTCCATTTAATCCGGGAACCGAGCCGGGCATAATCGCGGTCGTCGAACCAAAGGTGATGCACACACACCTCTGCCGTGATCCGTTTCTTCTTTAATGGGATGTCATTCCGGAACAGTTCCAGCTCTCTGGCCGTTGAGAGATGAAGCACATGGAGGCGGGTATTGTGTTTCGCGGCAAGTTCCACCGACCTTTTCGTGGAGACAAAGCAGGCTTCTTCGCTCCTAATCAGGGGATGAGCCTCCATCGGGATCTGCTCCCCGTATTTTTCCCTGATGGCAGCAAGATTTTTCCGGATGATCCCTTCGTCTTCGCTGTGGATGGCAATGATCATCCGGGATTTTGAAAAGATCTTCTCCAATACATCCGGATCATCTACCAGCATATTTCCCGTTGAAGCCCCCAAAAAAACTTTCACGCCGCAGATCTTTGCAGGATCTGCCTTTTCGATCTCCTCCAGGTTTTCATTGGTAGCGCCAAGAAAGAAGGAAAAGTTTGCAAGTGATTTCCGTGAAGCCAGTTTGTATTTTTCTTCAAGAATCGCGAGGGTAGTGGCTTTGGGATCGGTATTGGGCATATCCATAAAGGAAGTGACGCCACCTGCCACCGCAGCCCTGGATTCGGTATAAAGATCGCCTTTGTGTGTCAGTCCCGGATCACGGAAATGCACCTGGTCATCAATCACACCTGGAAGCAGGAATTTTCCACGTCCATCGATCAGTTCAATGTTTTCGAGATCTTCCAGGACAATACTGGTTGAACCTGCTGGAATAACCTCCTCTATCCACTCACCCCTGATCAGAACGCTGCCTTCAAAAATCCTGCCTTCATTAACGATGTTAGCTCCTGTAATAAGGATCTGTTCCATGGGGGAAAAAAAGTAAATAAAACTGGTGCAAAGATAAGAGGAAAGAGAAAGCGCTACTCCTGCCGTTTATACTTTATGAAGAAGCTTCTCCACCGCAGGCTGATCACGCCGAAGATGGCTTCCTTGAAGATCCCTTTGCTCATTTTAGATTCCCCGATGGTACGGTCGGTGAAGATGATGGGAACTTCCACGATGTTGAATCCCAGTTTCCATGCAGTGAATTTCATCTCGATCTGGAATGCATATCCGGTAAAACGGATCTTATCCAGCCGGATGGCTTTCAATACCTTACTGGTATAACATTTAAACCCGGCAGTGGTATCCCGGATCTTCATTCCGGTAATAAACCTGACATAGGCAGAAGCATAATACGACATCAATACTCTTCCCATCGGCCAGTTGACCACATTTACACCGGTGATGTACCGTGAACCGATGGCGACATCCGCTCCATGATTTTTTGCAGCATCATACAGCCGGGGCAGATCATCGGGATTATGGGAAAAATCAGCATCCATTTCGAAGATAAATTCGTACCCATGATCCAATGCCCATCTGAATCCATGGATATATGCCGTACCCAGACCCAGTTTGCCTTCCCGTTCTTCCATGAAAAGCCGTTCAGGAAATTCAGGGATAAGGGAAAGCACGATATCCGCTGTTCCGTCGGGAGAATTATCTTCCACGATCAGGATGTGAAATACTTTTTCAAGGGAGAACACTTTACGGATGATCCGTTCAATATTGTCCTTTTCCTTATAGGTGGGGATGATAACTAAACTATCAGACACTACGGTAATTTTTTACGAAAATAAATCTTTCTATCGGAATAAAAAAACGGTGTCTTCCGGAATTTTCACTTTTACCTGATTTCTTTTACGAGGAAAATGTAAACCGGGAAATGGTCGCTATAGCCGCCAAGGTAAACGCCACTTCCATAAGTCCGGAATGGGTACCCTTCATAGGCACCATCTTTTTGTAGCAGAAATTTTTTATTGAAGACCCTGGCCTTTAAATACCGGTAACCATCCGACTTTTTATCCATCAGGGCAGAAGAAACAATGATCTGGTCGAAAAGGTTCCAGCTGTCTCTGTATGCCAGAGAGCCAACACCGTCATGGAAAAGCTGCCACATCGGATCGAACAGATCCCCGGGCAGTAAATTTTCCGGTTTGGTCTTTATTTTAAGATGTTTCATCAGGCTTTCATCCACCGGGTCGTCATTCAGGTCGCCCATGATGATGATCCTGGCATTGGGTTCATCCTTATAGATTGCTTTAACTGCATTCAAACAATTATCGGCTGCTGCATCTCTTTTGGGAGCGGTCTCTATTTCTCCGCTGCTGCGGGATGGCCAGTGGTTGACCAGCACATGCACCAGTTCGCCATCGAGAAGGCCATCCACCTGAAGAATATCACGGGTTCGAAAACTCGTATCTGCCATCTTCAGAGGATGGGTTTTGGTGGATGTTACTTTGAACAATTTCGGCTGGTAGAGTAAGGCCACATCGATGCCACGGGCATCGGGAGAATCAAAATGAATGAAGTCGTATCCCATCGACTTCAGCGGAGCTGTATTAACAAGATCTTCCACCACCCGCCGGTTTTCCACTTCCGAAACTCCAATGAAAACAGGTCCGTTTTTGGTATACTCATCCCCGATCTGGGAAATCACCTCGGCCATGTGGCTCAGTTTTGTGTAATATTTTTCCGAATCCCATTTGCCGGAACCATTGGGCGTGAACTCCGCATCATCGATCTTCGGATCATCAATGGTATCAAATAGATTTTCGAGGTTGTAAAATGCGACACAGACAACTTTAGCCTGTTTTCCCTGGGCATTGACGGCAGGATGCTGAAAAGCAAGCAAGGGAAAAAGAAGGAATGAAGCGTATTTGTAGAATTTTTTCACAATATAGTTTTTAACGCGTCAAAATTACGATCATTTTAATATACGAATGAAAAAAATGTTTAGGTTTGCAAACATAATTTTAACTTTCTTTAACTAACATCTATCTATGAAAAGATTTTTCTCTTTGCTGGGATTTTTCCTTTTCTTTTTTTCCTTTGTGAATGCGCAGAACGGCAAAATGTCGGGTAAGATCATTGAAAGTGGCACCGGTAAAGCGGTTTCCAACATTTCAATCAAGATCAGTGTCTTGAATATGAGCGCCGTAAGTGATCAGGAAGGATTTTTTGAGATCAAAAACATCCCCTACGGCAAACACACCGTCACCATCAGTGGCGGATCTTTTGAAACTTATGAAACAAGCATTGATCTCAATGCAGCGTCGGTCACACTTCCCAACATTGAATTGAAGAAAAAAGCAGGAGAAGGCGAAGGCATTTCAGAGATTAGTACCATCGTTCTCGACCAGGAAGATGAAAACAAGGACCAGAACATCTCAGGACTGTTGCATTCTTCGGATGATATTTTTACATCGACTGCAGGTTATATCTTTGGGTCGATGTCATTCCGGCCACGAGGATATGATGCCGATAACCGGGGTGTTCTGATCAACGGCACCGATGTTAGCGATGCTGAGAATGGGCGTATCACTTTTAACGACTGGGGTGGACTCAACGACGCCATGCGGAACAAGCAGGTTTACAATTATACCGAACCAACGCCTTATTCTTTCAGCAATATAGGAGGCCTGACCAACATCGATACCCGCGCCTCCAACTACCGGAAACAGATAAAATTATCCTACTCGCTTACCAACAGGACTTACCGCGACCGCATCATGTTAACTTATTCAACCGGCCTAATGAAAAACGGTTGGGCCATAACCTTGAGCGGATCGCGCCGCTGGTCGCAGGAGGGATACGTGCAGGGAACATTTTACGATGCCTGGGGTTACTTTGGTTCTATCGAGAAAAGATTCGGAACCAAACACAGCCTCGGTTTGACAATCTTCGGCGCTCCCACTAAAAGAGGAACACAGTCAGCTACTGTTCAGGAGGCCTATGATTTATCAGGCAGCAATTATTATAACCCGAACTGGGGTTACCAGAACGGGAAAATCAGGAATGCCCGCGTAAGGCAGAACCACGAACCGGAATTTATCCTCAATCACATCTGGAATATCAATGATAAAACCAAGCTGACTACTGCTGTAAATTATTCCTTCGGAACCAACAGCTGGAGTTCTCTCAACTGGTATAATGCCCCGGACCCACGCCCGGATTATTACCGCTACCTGCCCAGTTACCACCCGAATTATATTGATCCAATTGATCAATTTACGCAGAACCTGATCACGCAACAATGGCAGAATGATGTAAATGTCCGCCAGATCAACTGGGACAAGCTGATCCAGATTAATAAACTCGGCAACATGGAAGGGCTGCAGGCAAATTATATCGTGGAAAGAAATGTCACGAAAACCAGTCAGATTGCATTCAATACCACTATTAACAAGGAAATGAGTTCACATGCTACCATTACAGGTGGCTTGAACTTCAAGTTATACAATGGTCAGCATTACAAGATCCTCGACGACCTACTCGGCGGAAATTACTGGGTCAACATCGACCAGTTCAACAAAACTGATTTTCCCGGTGATACAGCTAGCTGGCAACTTGACCTGAATCATCCCAACAAGGTTATCCACCAGGATGACAAATTTGGATACGATTACGTTGCACACATGAACGATGTCAACCTTTGGGGACAGGGAGTCTTCACTTACAACAAGGTTGATTTCTTTGCAGCGGCATCATTGACAGAAACCGAATTCTGGCGTACAGGTAACTACCGGAACGGCCGTTATCCGGATAATTCGTATGGTGATTCAAAAAAATATTCTTTTCTGAATTATGCAATAAAAGGCGGTGTCACTTACAAAATCACAGGTCGACACTACCTGACAGCCACAGGCTTCTATGAAACAAAAGCTCCTTATTTCTCCAACACATTCGTTTCACCGAGAACAAGGAATACAGTTGTCCCTGACGTGAAGAGCGAAACCGCTTTCGGTGGCGATGCCAGTTATATCATGCGTTACCCCTGGTTGAATATCAGGCTTACCTATTATTACACCCGGTTCCTCGACGGTGCAACTGTTGTAAGTTATTATCAGGATCAATTAACAAAAAACTTTGTTACCCTTCCTGGTACCTATGTTAATAATATGATGACCGGGATCGCCAGGATACACCAGGGAGTTGAATTCGGGGCCGAGATCAAGGCAACCAAGAGCCTCAAGTTTTTTGCCGTTGCAGCAATCGGGAAATACATCTATACTTCCCGTCCCCAAACCACTATTTCCTATGACAACGGATCTATGCCGGACACTACGTTCACGACATACATCAAGAATTTCAATATCCCAAGTACGCCTCAAACGGCATTGTCGGGCGGACTGAAATACAATTATAAATTCTGGTTCCTCGATATCAATGCCAATTATTATGATAACAACTGGCTCAGTTTTTCCGCGGAAAGAAGGACAGCTGATGCTATATCCGGTCTTGGCCCCGGCGATCCGCTGATTGCAGCGATCACCCAGGAACAAAAGCTGAAGAGCGGGTTTACCATGGATGTCTCAATCGGGAAATCGATCCGGATCAAGTATAAGTATTTCATCAACATTAACCTCAGCGTAACAAATATCCTCAATAACACCAGCATCCAGAGCTGGGGATACGAGCAGAACCGTTTTGATTTCACAAATAAAAACCTGGACCTGTTCCCTCCGAAATACTTGTATTATTATGGAAGAACCTATTTCCTGAACGTCAGTTTCCGGATTTAATTCAGGCAATCTTATTAATTAACAGATCATGAAACCAGAAAACAAAAAATCAACAACCATGAAATATTCATTTGTAAAAAAATCAGGGATTCTTTTATCCATAAGCATTCTTGCAGGACTGATAGCCATCATGACAGGTTGTGTCAAACAAAACTTTGACGAGCCGCCCATCAACATTCCCCATTATAATGGTACGGCAAATGCTACCATCGACACCCTTGTGAAATTGTACGGAACCCATCCGGATACGTTACTGATTACCCAGAACATCATCATCAAGGGAATCATTGTTGGAAATGATGAATCCGGGAACATCTATAAAAAATTCTACCTGCAGGACAACTCAGGCGGAATTGATGTTGAGATTGACGCAACGAGTCTTTACACCAAGTATAAACTTGGTCAGCGGGTTTATATTGAATGCAAAGGCTTATATCTCGGATTATATGGTGGCGCACTCGAACTTGGCTATCCTTTCAATGGTTCAATCGGCAGGATGCCTGGTTCCATTGCCTCCGTTCATATCTTCCCCGACAGCCTTCCCGGTAAAAAACCGGTGCCTGTTGTTCTTAATCTACTGAACCCTCCCTTCTTTAAGTATATAAACATGCTCGTAGCTATCCCGGATGTTCGTTTCCCGGATGCCGGCCAGCCATTTGTAACTGGTGGTGTAACAACTTCCCGGCCCGTTGGTGATGCATTCGGTAACCCGCTAAGCATGGATGGAAACAGTGTAATTCTTTATAACAGCAGCTATGCAACTTTTGCCAACAATCTGCTGCCGCAAGGGGTTGGTACTTTGCAGGGGATTTTTACCGTTTTCACCACCAAATACGAATTTTTAGTCCGCGATCTGAGTGACCTGGTGAATTTTGTGGATACAGGCCAGTCAGTCATCTATCAGAATAATTTCGATGCGGCACCTCCCGATTGGGTCATTTTTACTTCTTCAGGAAATGGATGGGCATGGGATGCTTCATATTCAGAAATGACCGGAAATGGTTATAGCGGGTCTGCTCCATCGAACACCTGGCTGATTTCTCCTGGTCTCGATCTTACGAATGTTACAAATCCTGTGTTGACCTTTAACACCTGGACACAATTTACCGACAGCGGACTTCCATTACCACTGGAAGTGAAAATCTCCACGGATTATAGCGGAAGCGGTGATCCTACGGCGGCTACATGGTCTAACCTGCAATGTACTTTGCCTGCTGCCAACAGCAAAGTATGGACCTCCAGCGGGGATATCAGCCTGTCAGCCATTCATCAGAAAGTCTATGTTGCTTTCCAATACAGATCATCAGGAACAGCAAGTTCTTCTGCTGCCAAATGGGAAGTAGATACCTTCAAACTTACCGGAAGGAAAAATTAGAATAATACATTTTCTATAGGAAAAAGGATGCTGCAGGTTGCAGTGTCCTTTTTTAGTTGGCGAGTTGATGAGCTAATGAGCTGGCGAGTGAATAGTAGCGAAATAGCGAATGACGAATGGCTAAATCAAAGGCAGCTGCTCCAGCGCTTCCAGTGCATGTTTAACCTTGCCGGTCTCACGGAAAATGAGCATCAGCCTGTTTTTGTCCTCTTTCATCCTGCAGTTGGGAGGATTGGTCTTGATATATTCCAGGATGGCCGTGAACTGCGGCGATTGAAAATAAGCTGAATCTTCATTGCTGATGAAATAACAAGCCAGGCGGTTGTTGCGGAGGATCAATTTCTCAAAACCGATCTTTTGGGCAAACCTCCGCAAGCGGATCGTATCAATTAATGCCATGGTCTGCTCCGGAACATGCCCGAACCGGTCTTCCAGCTTTCCTTTGAATTTCACCAATTCGTATTCCGTTGCCAGGGAGTCGAGTTCTTTATAAAGGCTCAGCCTTTCCGTGATGTTCGTGATGTAATCATCCGGGATCAGGATCTCAAGGTCAGTTTCAATCTGGCATTCCTTCACAAATTCCTTCTGGATTTCTTCCCTGAAAACATCTTTGAAATCCTGTTCTTTTAACTCCAGGATTGCCTCATCGAGAATCTTCTGGTACATATCAAATCCGATCTCCGAAATGAAGCCGCTTTGCTCAGCGCCAAGGATATTGCCGGCTCCCCGGATATCGAGATCACGCATGGCAATGTTGAAGCCTGAACCCAGATCGGAAAACTCTTCTATGGCACGTAATCTTTTTCTGGCTTCATCGGTCAGCGACGACATCGGTGGCGCAAGAAGATAACAGAATGCCTTTTTGTTCGAGCGGCCAACCCGTCCGCGCAACTGGTGCAGGTCGCTCAGCCCGTAATGATGGGCATCGTTGATGATGATGGTATTGACATTGGAAATATCCAGTCCCGATTCAATGATGGTCGTTGCCACCAGCACATCATAATCGCCTTCAATGAAATCGACCATCACCTTTTCAAGTTTTTTCCCATCCATCTGCCCATGGGCTATGGCAACCTTCGCTTTGGGAACCATCCGCTGCAACATTCCGGCAACCTCAACAATATTCTGCACCCGGGTGTTGACAAAGAAAACCTGTCCCCCCCTCGAGAGCTCATTCTGAATTGCTTCCCGGATGATCTCTTCCCTGAAAGGATGGATCTCTGTTTGCACGGGATAACGATTGGGTGGTGCCGTGTTGATGATCGACAGGTCCCTTGCTCCCATTAATGAAAACTGCAGTGTCCGTGGAATGGGCGTCGCGGTGAGCGTCAGCGTATCAACATTTACCTTGAAATGCTTGATCTTTTCTTTGGAGGAAACACCAAATTTCTGTTCCTCATCAATGATCAGCAATCCCAAGTCTTTGAATTTGATGTCTTTGCTCAGCAAACGGTGAGTGCCGATCAGGATATCAATTTTACCTGATTCGAGTTCGTCCAGAATCTGGCTTTGCTCCTTTGTTGATTTAAAGCGGTTGATAAAATTGACCTTGCAGGGAAAATCGTGAAGCCGCTCTGAAAATGTCTTGTAATGCTGCAATGCCAGGATGGTCGTCGGAACCAGGATGGCCACCTGCCGGCTTTCGGCAACCATCTTGAATGCCGCACGAATGGCGATTTCCGTTTTTCCGAAACCCACATCCCCACAAATCAGCCGGTCCATCGGGAAATCGGATTCAAGGTCTTTCTTGACATCAACAGTAGCCTTCAGCTGATCGGGTGTATCTTCATAGATAAAAGAAGCTTCGAGCTCAGTCTGCAGATAGGTGTCCGGCGAACAGGCTATACCTTTTACCGCCCTTCGCTCTGCATATAACCGGATCAGCTCCCGGGCAATGTCTTTGACCCGGCTCTTGGTTTTGTTTTTCAGCTTGTTCCATACATCCGATCCGAGGCGGTTCAATACCGGTGCACTTCCCTCCTTTCCCACATACTTGGAAATGCGGTGAAGGGAATGGATGCTCACATATAAAATATCATTGTTTTTATAGATCAGCCGGATCGCTTCCTGTTCCTTGTCATTGTTGATGATCTTCTCCAGTCCGTCAAACCGCCCGATCCCATGATCAATATGGGTCACAAAATCGCCAGGGCGGAGATCGTAAAGTTCTTTGAGCGTGAGCGCTTCCTTGCTCACATATCCGTCGCGCAGATGAAACCGGTGGTAGCGTTCAAAGATCTGGTGATCTGTATAACATGCGATCTTCAGGTCCTTATCAATGAATCCTTCGTGTAACGGAAAGTTGATTGTAGTCTGCAGGTCGTGACGCGTAAAAGGTGAGTGGTGAGTGGTGAGTGGTGAATTGTAAAGGATTTTATTCCCCTGATCAGAATCTGGGGTTTCCTGGTTTTTTACCTGAATATCCTCCAGGATACTTTGTAACCGTTCAGCCTGCTTGGGATTGTCGGCCAGCAGGATATTTTTCAAACCATTCGAGGTGTTCTGCTGCAGATCGGCAAAGAGGAGATCGAAATTTTTATTGAACGATGGCTGGGGCGACATGCTGAAACGTATCGGATTTGCACTCCCGGAATAAAAATTCTTGCCATATTCTATCAGCCGGAACCGCCTGATTTCATCCAGGAACTCCTTTCCGGGCAGGAACAGGTTTGCATCTTCTTGTTTATCCAGGATATCTGCGCTAAAACGGATATCTTCCGCCCAGATCACGGTATTTTCCGGTAGAAATGTAAAAAGGGAATCGTACTTTATCAGTCTTTCGCGGTTGATACGGATATCAGGGATGATTGAAATTTCTTCTTTTTTCTCTATGGATAGCTGGTTGGTTGGATCGAAGGTGCGGATGGAAGCGACATTATCGCCCTCAAACTCGATACGGTAAGGATGATCGCCCGAAAACGAATAAACATCGATCAGTCCACCGCGTAATGAAAACTGGCCGGGTTCGATCACAAAATCGGCCCGTTCAAACTCATATTCGAGCAGCAGGTCAAGCAAGAATTCCAGTGACACTGCTTCGCCAGACTTCAATTTTAAGGTGTTCTTATCCAGGAATTTTTTATTCACTACTTTCTCCGAAAGGGCTTCGGGATAAGTAACAATGATAAATTTTTTCGATCTTGAATGAAGCCGGTTCAGGATCTCCGTCCGGGATAAAAGCCCGAGGTTATCTTTTTGTCCGGAATCGATGGTGTTTTTAAAAGAGGAAGGAAAAAAGAGAACCTGCTTCTTTTCGGTCTCGACATCCCTGTCGTTTAAGATCTGTTCAAGGTCGTTATAAAAATAAGCTGCCGATTCTTTATCCGGAAGAATATGAAAATGCAACCTGGAAACGGAAGTGAAAACAGCAGCGGAAATAAAGGCTTTGGATGAACCCACGATGCCTTTCAGCTGGATACCGGGTAAAGGGCTTTGTTTATCCCCGGTACCAGAAAGATCAGGATCATCTGTCTTCAGCAGCCGGGAAAGCGTTCCCGTCCGCGGATCCTCAATATAAAGTGAAAGCAGTTTTGTGCTGTCCAAAATGCCTGATTTATCTGCAAAGTTATGAAAAAGAACCACCTTCGGTTCCTGATATTTCGTCAGGAAAATAAAGAAATTACCTACTTTTGTTTTATGGATATCAAAGTATTCAAATTTGGCGGTGCATCGGTAAACAGTGCGAAGGGTGTCAGGAATGTGGCATCCATCATCAGCCGTTTCCCGGAGGATCATATTGCCATGATCATTTCAGCCATGGGCAAGACAACCAATGCGCTCGAGGAATTATTGAAATTCTATATGTCAGGCAACGCTGGTCCGATGGTAGAATCCTTTTACCGGATCAAGGCGTTCCATTTCGAGATCCTGCAAAAATTATTTAAGGAAAAAAGTCACCCGGTTTTTGCTGTGTTGGAAGATCTTTTTGAACAATTGCACGGCTACCTGCACAATCCACAACTTACAAGGGGAAAAAAGCGGGAATATAATTTTGAATACGACCAGGTGGTAAGCTACGGAGAACTCCTGGCAACGGCCATCGTTCATCATTACCTCGCACTTTCAGGCATCAACACCCGGCTGTTTGATGCCCGCAAACTGATCCGTACGGATTCTGCTTACCGTGATGCAAAAGTGGACTGGATCTTCACCGGAAAGAAGATCCGGACGAAAATGAGAGAATTTTTCGCTGTGAATAATTCATCCCGGAAAGTTGCGGTTTTACAGGGATTTATCGGCGGTGACAAGGAAGGCAACACAACTACCCTGGGAAGGGAAGGATCGGACTATACTGCTGCCATTGTTGCACATTCTCTGAAAACGAAGGAGGTGACGATCTGGAAAGATGTTCCCGGCGTGATGAATGCAGATCCGAAATGGTTTAAGCATGCGAAAAAACTGGAGGTTCTTTCTTACAGGGAAGCCATTGAACTTGCCTATTACGGAAATTGGGTGATTCATCCCAAAACCATCAAGCCCCTGGAGAATGCCAACATCACCCTCCATGTAAGGTCCTTCTTAAAACCGGAGTTGGATGGGACGACCATTGAACATCTGGCAGAATGGAAAGTTTCGCATCCCATTTATATCCTGAAACGGAACCAGGTACTGATCTCCATTTCACCCAGGGATTTTTCATTTATCGTAGAAGAAAACCTTAGCCAGATCTTTGACCTTCTAGCAAAACACCATGTAAAAGTGAATGTGATGCAGAATTCAGCGATCTCTTTCACGATCTGCGTGGATTCAGATCGAGTTACCGGAACGGATATGCTGGCAGCGCTTCACGAAAATTACACGCTCCGTTATAACGAAAATGTTGAATTACTGACCATTCGTCACTATAACCCTGCAGCCATCAGTCGCGTTACGAAAGGCCGGAAAATACTGATGGAGCAAAAGACCAGAAACACCATCCATTTGGTAGTTCAATGATAGAATAATGTCACCCCTGTGGGGTTTTAATTGGTTTTTTGCTGTTCCATCCTAGAATAATGACACCCCTGCGGGGTTATTAGTTCACCATTCACTTCTCATTACTCACCAGTTCACCAACTCGCCAACTCGCCAGCTATGGAATAACCACGGGAAAATCGTATCTGAAATCTTCCACATTTGGTTGTTCCAGTATGTTTCCAAGAAAATCCATATAGGCATCGGTAAAAGAGAATTTTTCGATGTCATAATATTCCGCCGAAAGGGATTTGTTTCCAATGGTTCCCATATCAATGGATGTTGTATTGAATTCCTCCAGCTCCATAAAGGGAACGATTTTTTTCAGGACCGGCATTTGTCCGTAATCTTCACGGAGAAGAAGGTCGACAACTTTATCAGCAAGGGCAGCGGTAAGGCGGCGATCGTATTTACGGCAGTGGCCTGAACGGGGATAGTAACCCGAGCTTTGAGCACGGGCTTCAATTCTAAGCTTCGTGTAAATCTCAGATGCGATGATCCCGCTGATCCCGCCAAATCGCGGATGACCATATTCATCAACCTCTGAACTCGCATAAATAACATCCACTTTCCCGGTTTTTTCATTAAACCACCTTACCCCTTCCGAAACCGGGATTACAAGGTATTTGTTGCGGGATTTCATGTAGGCTTCTTTTACAGTCTCAAAGAACACTTCTTTCCGCGCTTTGGTGATTTCAAATTCCGGCACCAATCCAAGCGTGGCCCCGCCAAACATGGCACTGCCGGCGAGCCATCCTGCATCACGCCCCATGACCTCCATGACGATGATGCGGGAATGCGATTCGGCTGTGGTTTTTATTTTTGAAGTGAATTCGGAAATTGCTTTTGCTGCAGAAGGGAAACCGGGGCAGAGCACTGCTTCAATCTCCTTTCCTTTGTAAGTATGCATGGTGCGTGTGCGAAGATCGTTATCAATGGTCTTAGGATATCCGATCACCGGGATGCCTTCAGTTTCAAAAAGACGTTTGGCTGCCCCGTTGGTATCATCCCCGCCGATGGTCACCAATACATCGATCTTATACCTGGCGAGGTTCTTTAAAACCTGGGGAACCCGGGATTCGGGATTTTTCTTTGACGGAAACGGATTGGTTCGGCTGGAACGCAAGGCGGTACCACCATACCAGCCGTCGTAAGGCTGATCGGTAAGATCCACGATATCGCCCTCCCCGAGCAGGCCCTTCCATCCTTTCCTGACGCCATATACCTTAAATCCAAGCAGCGATGCGCGGTTCCGCACCGATTCGACACTGTGGTTGATAGCCGGTGTATCACCCCCACCTGATAAGATCGCCAGCGTTTTCCCATTAAATAACTTTTGTTCCAGTTTCATCTGTTTATAATTTTAATTTCAATAGTCAAATGATCCCTTTTAGGATCAGCAAACCTACATTTTTTTTGAAAAACGAGCAAGAGAATAATCCATCCGGGGTACACTCAGGCCACCGGAAAAGCTTTCAAAATCTTATCCGTCAGCACTTTTGCCAGTTTGATATCCGACTCCACTGTCCAGCCGGCAATATGGGGAGTCAGGATGACCTTGTCTGATTCCAACAGAAAACGAAATGCATCCGGAAAGTGTACAGACAGATTCTCAAAAGAAGAATTTTCATATTCCAGCACGTCAAGCGCAGCGCCAATGATCTTACCCGACTTGATTTGGTCTGCCAGATCGCTGGCATGTACAACAGGCCCCCGGGAGGTATTGATGAACCAGATATTTTTTTTAAACCGTTCAAAGAAAGCCCTATCACACATGAACCGTGTTTCTTCTGTAAGCGGGACATGCAGGCTCAGAATATCGGTTGATTCGAAGATCTTTTCCAACGTAGTTTCAACGGTATTCCCGTCAGAATAATTTTTTTTGTACTTATCATAGGAGATGACCGTGGCCTCAAATCCCCGCAACCGCTGAGCAAAAGCGCTACCCATGTTACCATATCCAATGATCCCGACCGTTTTTCCTTTGATCTCCGTTCCCCGGTTTTCTTCGCGGTTCCATTTCCCCTCCCTCACCTGACGGTCGGCACGGTTGAGGTTGTTCATCAACGAAAGCAACATGCCGGTTGTATGTTCTCCCACCGCATCCCGGTTCCCCTCCGGAGAATTGAAGCACAACACCCCATTACTCTCCGCATACTTCACATCGATGTTTTCCATACCAGCCCCCACCCTTCCGATAAAGCGTAGTTCCGTTGCTTTTGAGAGGATATCTTCATCCAGGTTGATCCTGCTCCGGATGATGATTCCGAAATAATGATGAACAGACTTCATCAGGTCTTCCTTCCCCTGATCAAGAATAAACTCACAGCTAAATCCATGTGCGGCAAGTTCCTCACGGATCAATGGATGGACGGAATCAATGAAAAGGATTCTTTTCAATTTCAATTTTAATAGACCTCACCTCCCGTCCCCCTCTTCTTAAGGAGAGGGGTTGAAGGGGGTGAGGTGGTTGGGTTAACAGTTCAGCACAAAAATACCGAGTTTCGTGAGATATTTCAGTATTTCAAATTAACTTTCAGGATAAAATCTTAACTTCGAGCCCCAATTTTACTACCGTGTGGAGTTTTCTTGTCCGGCATATTCTGCGTGATCGTGTGGTCATTCTGATCGTTATCGGGATCCTTACCCTATTTATGGGCTACAAGGCGCGTGAAGTAGTACTTTCGTATGATATGGTACGCATGCTTCCGGCATCTGATCCTACTACAATCGTTTATGAGAATTTTAAAAAACAGTTTGGTGAAGACGGTACCGTCATGTTTATCGGTATCCAGGATAAAAATCTCTTTACCCTGGATAAATTCAACGACTGGTTTGATCTCTCCAATAAAATCCGGAAGATCAATGGAGTGGAGGACGTTCTATCAAACACCCGCTTGTACAAGCTTCAGAAGAACGACTCCATTAAAAAGTTTGAATTCAAGCCGATATGCCCGGTAAAGCCAAAGAATCAGCAGGAACTTGACAGCCTGAAAAACGAAATTTATTCCCTGCCGCTATATGATAACCTGATCTTTAACCGGAAGACAGGGGCGACGATCATGATGGTTACCATCAACAAGAATGAGATCAACAGCAAACGCAGGGTCGCCCTGATCCACGATATAAAAGCAACGGCGGATAGTTTCGGAATAAAATACCACACCGGGGTTCACTATTCCGGGTTGCCTTATATCCGGACGATCACTTCCAAAAAAGTAGAGAATGAGCTGAAGTTATTTGTGCTACTTGCGCTATTGGTGGCCGCCGTGTTCCTCTATATCTTTTTCCGTTCCTACAAAGCCGTGTTATTCCCGATGATCATTATCGTGATCAGTGTAATCTGGGCCCTGGGAATGATTGTTCTGTTCGGCTATAAGATCACCATCCTCACCGGAATCATCCCTCCCCTGATCATCGTGATCGGCGTGGAGAATTGCATCTTTCTCCTCAACAAATACCATTACGAATTCAGGCTTCATCAGAATAAAGCGAAATCCCTTTCCCGTGTAATTGAACGGATCGGGAAAGCCAACCTGCTTACCAATGCCGCCACCGCAACAGGATTCGCAGCTTTTGTGATCACCAATAACAAACTTCTCGTCGAATTTGGTGCCATCGCTTCCCTTAATATTATGGTGGTCTATCTCCTTTCGCTGACGCTTGTTCCAATTTTTTTCAGTTACCTTAAGCACCCGCAAACAAAAGACACCCGTCACCTGGAAGCCAGCCTCGCCAAAGTGATTATTGATAAAGCCGTGATTTGGGTGAATACGCGCAGAAATACGATCTACCTGCTAACCGGTATTTTCATGCTTATTGCGGTTATAGGTGTGGTGCGCCTGCATACCAGCGGGAGGATCGTGGATGACATTCCGAAACGGGATGCGCTTTACCAGGACCTGCTTTTCTTTGAAAAGAATTTTAACGGGATCATGCCGCTCGAAATCACCGTGGATACGAAAAGGAAGAAAGGGGTATTGACCCTGGCAACCCTCAAACGTATCGACCGCCTGCAGGACACCCTGGCAACCTATCCCGAACTTTCCAAGGCTTTATCTATCGTGGAGGTGATCAAAACTGCAAAACAGGCATTCTACAACGGTGATCCCGGGTATTACAGCCTGCCAAGTTCCAGTGAACTTACATTTATGGGCAGCTACATCCCCGATCTGAAATCGAAGAAAAAAAACCTGCTCAAGAATTTTATCGATTCAAATTACCGGGTTACCCGTATCTCGGTTCAGATGGCAAACATCGGGACAAAAGATATCGATCGGATCCAGAAGAGCCTGAAGCCAAAGGTGGATTCCATTTTTAACCCTGCAAAGTACAATGTGATCATTACCGGCACCAGTGTTGTTTTCTTAAAAGGAACCAATTTTCTCATCAAGAACCTCTGGGAAAGCATTCTCCTCGCAGTTATTGTGATTGCCATGTTACTTGCATTTTTATTTACTTCCTGGAGAATGATCCTGATCTCCCTGGTGCCAAACCTTATTCCCCAACTGATGACCGCCGCCCTGATGGGGTTTGCAGGGATCCCCATCAAACCTTCCACCATCCTGATCTTCAGCATCGCACTCGGAATCTCCGTGGATAATTCCATACAGTACCTTTCACGGTACCGGCTTCAGTTGAAACATTCGCATGGCGATATTCCTTCATCGGTCATTTCAGCCCTGAAAGAAACAGGGTACAGTATGATCTATTCCTCTACCGTTCTTTTCTTTGGATTCGGGATCTTCGTTCTTTCTTCATTTGGGGGAACACAGGCCTTGGGGTTCCTCATCTCCTTCACCCTTTTGGTTGCAGGCCTTCTGAACATGTTCATACTTCCTTCCTTGTTGCTTACCCTCGACCAATGGAGCACAACGAAATCCTTCAAAAAACCGATTCTCGAAATCTATGAAGATGATGATGACATAGAACTTGAAGAACTATCTCTTGAACCAAAGGCAGGGGAGGAAGAAAAAAATTGATGCTGGATTCTTGATGCTGGATGCAAAAATGGGTAATCTAAATACGGATATTAGAATTAAAATTATTAACAAATGAAAGGAATCATACTCGCCGGAGGTTCAGGCACACGCTTGCACCCATTAACCCTGGCTGTCAGCAAGCAACTGATGCCGATCTACGACAAACCGATGATCTACTATCCTCTGTCAGTTCTCATGACAGCAGGTATCCGGGAGATCCTGATCATATCTACACCCTATGATCTTCCGAACTTTGAAAAATTATTGGGAGACGGATCACAGCTGGGTTGTTCATTTTCCTATGCCGAACAGGCAATTCCAAACGGACTTGCCCAGGCTTTTGTGATCGGCGAGAAGTTCGTTGGAAAAGAGAAAGCGGCATTGATCCTGGGTGATAACATTTTTTACGGTCGGGGCCTGCCGCAATTGATGCAGGAGAATATTGATCCCGATGGCGGAGTAGTTTTCGCTTACCATGTGAATGATCCTGAACGATATGGGGTGGTTGAATTCAACAGCGAACTGAAAGCCATTTCCATTGAAGAAAAACCGAAACAGCCCAAGTCGAGCTTTGCAGTTCCCGGTCTTTACTTTTATGATAATTCCGTGCTCGAAGTGGTGCGGAACATAAAACCCAGCGCCAGGGGAGAATATGAGATTACAGATGTGAACCGGTATTACCTGGAGCAAGGAAAACTTAAGGTTGCCGTGCTGAGCCGTGGAGTCGCATGGCTGGATACAGGCACTTTCGGATCATTGCTCCAAGCTGCCCAATTCGTTGAAGTGATCGAAAACCGGCAGGGCTTGAAGATCGGCTGTATTGAAGAAGTAGCTTACCGAATGAATTTCATCGACCGTGACCAGCTGGAAAAAATAGCACAGCCATTGGTGAAGAGCGGTTACGGGCAATATCTTCTGAATATGATCAATGATCCTTTTATTTTCTGATCCATGCATTCCATCAGCGAGCTGCAGGCCATCATTAAAAAGACCTTTGATTCGGCTTCGTTTTCACAGGAACCTGCTGAACTCTATGGCCCCATAACCTATACGCTGAACCTCGGCGGAAAACGTATTCGTCCGCTTCTGGTCTTGATCGGTTGTGATCTTTTTAATGGAGATCTTGAGAAGGCCGGACCTGCGGCGTTAGCCATCGAACTTTTTCATAATTTCACACTGCTGCACGATGATATCATGGACCGGGCGCCTCTCCGCCGCGGAAAGGAAACGGTGTACAAAAAATGGAGTACCAATGTTGCCATCCTGTCGGGTGATACGATGTTTGCCCTGGCCTGCGAATACTTCTCACAGTCAAACCCGGATGTGCTGCCCCAGGCATTATCGGAGTTTACCCGGACCGCCCGCATGGTTTGTGAAGGCCAGCAATATGATATGAATTTTGAATCCCGGAAAGTGGTCACTATCGGCGAATACCTCGAGATGATCCGGCTAAAAACGGCTGTGTTGATCGGATGCAGTCTTAAACTCGGTGCCCTCCTTGCAAAAGCCCCACCTTGTGAAACCACTAAGATCTATACATTTGGGGAGAACATTGGCATGGCCTTCCAGCTCCAGGATGACCTGCTGGATGTTTTTGGAGATGGACAAAAGTTCGGGAAGGAAATCGGAGGAGATATCCTTTCCGGAAAAAAAACATTCCTTCTCCTGAAAGCCTTTGAAATTGCCCCTGAAAAAGAAAGATCAGAACTGGATCAATGTTTTTCGGATCGATCCATTCCGGCAGAAGAAAAGATCGCACGTGTGAAAAAAGTCTATCAGTCGCTAAAAATCAGGGAAATCACTCTTGAAGAGATCGAAAAATACTTCTCAAAAGCATTGCAATCATGTGATGGGATCAAGGCAGATGAGAAAAGCAAAAAAGTGCTCGGATTGTTTGCAAAT
>JADGPR010000053.1 GCA_017882335.1 Bacteroidales bacterium
CTTTGTAATATTGGTTTTCGGATATTTTGACCCATGTTCAAATTCAACATTTATTCCTTTGGTGAATTCATCCAGGCTTACTTCATCCCAATTGATGCCAATAGCGTCACCAATCTCTTTTGCATCCGTTGAAGTCAATTTCTTCATGGCACTTAATTTTAGTTAATAAATGGTTCTTAGAATTTCTAAAGTGCAAATATACATGAAAACTTTTTTGGTTTTCACACAGATACATATTAATCCAGTCCCTTAATAAAAGCAACCACTTTCATAAAATCCCGTATCAGGGCAAGGTTAGATAATTGGTCAGAATAGTGTACCAGCGATTAGTAAATACCTCGTTGACATTATGTTGACGAGGTGTTTCTTTTATACGAATGAAGAATGAAAAATGGAGAATGAATTTGCGATTTCAGTTTCATCGGCGATTTCCGCTAAATTTGCCGGATTAATTTATATGGATGATGTTCCTGAACTACCTGATCGAATTTGGCCCCGTTCAAACCACGCCCGTTGAACTCATTGCTGTCTTTTTCGGCCTTCTCTGCGTATGGTCAATGAAAAAGGAAAACATTCTTGCTTTTCCCTTTGGCATCATCAACGTTTTGATCTATGTGTACATCTGCTTCACGGCTAAGTTGTATGCCTATGCAGGAATTAATATTTTCTATTTTGTAATGAGTGTTTATGGCTGGTACAACTGGCTCAGGAAAGGCAACAATGACGAAAAGATCAGGATCACGGAATGTTCGAAAAAGGAAAGGATCTGGAACAGCATTGCCATACTGGTATTTTTTATTGTTTTATGGATCCTGCTCAAAAGATTAACCGATAGCGTAGTCCCTGTCTGGGATGCCATCACCACAGCCATTTACATTATCGGCATGTGGCTTCTTGCCCGGAAAAAGATCGAGAACTGGATCCTCTGGATCGCAGGCGATTTTATCTCCATTTTTCTTTTTGCCTATGAGAAACTCTATTTCAGCAGTTTCCAGTTCCTGGTTTTTACTATTATTGCTGTTTTGGGTTATCTTGAGTGGAGGAAGAAATTAATTCGGGTTAGTGAGTTCAGAGGGCAGAAAACAGAGAATAGCGAATAGAGAATAGCGAATAGAATAATGTATCCAGCATCCAGCATCGGGAATGAATAGCATACTTAAGATAGCAATAACGGGTCCTGAGTCAACAGGGAAATCACAACTCGCGGAAGAACTTGCGGGGTATTACAACACCGTATTCGTACCTGAATATGCCAGGGGATATATTGATCGCCTGGATCGCCCTTATAACCGTAAAGATATCCTTGAAATAGCCAAAGGGCAAATCAGGGAAGAAGTGCTTATGGATCAACAAGCAACCCGAATGCTTTTCTGCGACACCGAACTGATCGTTACCAAGATCTGGAGCGAAGTGAAATATGGAATATGCAATCCCTGGATCCTGAAGAAGATTGAAGAAAATAATTATGACCTTTTTCTGTTATGTAACATAGACCTTCCCTGGGAAGAGGATCCCCAGCGTGAACACCCGCACATGAGGGAAAAATTGTTCAGCCTCTACATGGACGAGTTGACAGAACGTGGATTCCCTTTCAAAGTCGTCTCGGGTATCGGTAGAGAGAGGCTAGCGAATGCAATTGGCTTTGTGGAAATGGCGATCAATGAATTAAATATCAGGATTGTTGAGTAAACGTTTAAAAATTCTATTCCTGCCCCGCTGGTATCCCCACCGTTATGATCCTATGCCCGGGCTGTTCATACAGCGTCAGGCCGAAGCGGTTTCTTCTTATTGCGATGTGGTGGTTCTTTATGTCCATGCCGATGAACATGCTGCCAACCGCTATGAGATCGATTTTGCCGAAGAAAATGGGATCAGGGTTGTGAGGGTGTATTACAGGGAACCCCATGTACCCCTTTTATCAGGGTTTCTGAAAATGTTCCGGTTTTTTCGTGCTCACATGCTCGGTTTTAAGATGCTACGTTCATTTCAGCCTGATCTGCTCCATGTACATGTACTTACGCGCGAAGGGTTCGTTGCCCTGGTAATTAAACTTCTGAAAGGAATCCCCTATGTGATCACCGAACACTGGTCGCGGTATCTAATTGCAAGTAATACCTTTCGGGGAGGATTTCGGAAAATGATTACCCGGCAGGTGGTGAAATCAGCAGCTGCCATGATCGCCGTTTCGGAAACCCTTAGAATAGCCATGCTGAAGTTCCGCCTGGAAAATGTTAACTTTTTTGTGGTTCCAAATCCGGTTGAAACAAGCCTGTTCACGATCGGCGAGCGGCCGGCAGGTAACAATATCAAGAGGTTTATACACATTTCCTGTTTCGAAGACCGATCGAAAAATATTTCCGGGTTTCTGGATGCAGTTAAAAATCTTTCGGAAAAAAGATCGGATTTTGAATGTTTTCTGATTGGCGACGGACCTGAATTCAATTTATTGAAGTCCAGGGCAGATGAACTCGGATTACTTGGGAAACAAGTTTTTTTTACCGGGCTGAAAGAACAACGAGAACTTGTTAAGGAAATCCAGGCGGCCGATTTCATGGTTTTATCGAGCAACTATGAAACATTCGGAACCGTTGTGATCGAGTGCCTTTCCTGCGGGATACCGGTTGTAGCAACAAACGTAGGCATTGTCCCGGAAGTGATCAACGAAACCAATGGGATCATCATTCCCGTAGGAGATACAAAAGCGCTTGAAGATGCAATTAACAGGATGCTTGATCAGTGTAATTCCTATGACCCGCAAGCAATCCGCAACACAGTTCTCAAAAAATTCAACAACGAAACCATCGCAAAACAACTTCTTGAAATCTATCAACAATCTATAACTCATCATATACACTAAACGCCTAACCACCTAAGCAACTAAACAACAAATCAATAACTCGCCAGCTCGCCAGTTCGCCAACTCACCAGCTATGCTAAAGAACATCCTAGGTACAATTTCCACCCGCATCCTCGTCGCTCTCCTGACGCTAATCATGGTGCTCGTCAATGCCCGTTACCTCGGCGCTGAGAACGTTGGCACAATCGGCCTGATCATACTGGCGATCGCGATTTTGCAGCTGGTGAGTAACCTGATAGGCGGTGGAGCTCTGGTTTACCTGGTTCCGCGGGCACAACTGGTGAAACTCTTTTTACCTTCCTGTGGCTGGGCGCTGTTTACTACGGCACTCGGTACATTCTTATTGAACATCTTGCACCTGATCCCGACAGGTTATGCAGTACATGTTTTTTTTCTGTCCCTGCTTTTGTCCCTGTTCACTTTTAATTTTATGGTGCTGATGGGGCAGGAGCGGATCCGTGAATACAATATCATCAGCCTCCTCCAGATCATGATCCTGTTTGCAGTACTGATATTTTTTTTCTTCGGATTGGGGAAGAGAGAAGTCATGGCGTATCTCTATGGATTATACATTTCTTATGCTTTCGCATTTCTCACAAGCCTGATTTTAATACTTTCTTCTTTCAAAAAAAAGGAGATCCTTGGCTCCGGCAAAGTGATCCGCGAGCTGGTTCATCTTGGCTCAGTGATGCAACTCGGAAATATCCTGCAATTTTTGAATTACCGCCTCAGCTATTATTTCATTGAGTTTTTTCTCCGGAGGGCTGCCGTAGGCGTCTATTCGGTCGGAGTGCAGCTTTCCGAGAGCATCTGGCTCATTGCCAAGAGTATCCATATGGTACAATTTACCCGGATCTCAAACGAAAAAGATGAAAATTATGCCGCGAAGCTGACCCTCAACCTTGTCAAGATCTCATTTATTCTAACACTATTTTCATTGATCCTGATCATGGTTCTTCTCCATTTGTTCTTTTCCTTGATCTTCAAACCGGAATTTCAGCAGGTGCCTGTGATCATGTTCACGCTGGCAGCCGGTATCCTTACCTTCTCCATCTCAATCATCCTGAGTCCTTACTTTTCCGGATTGGGCAAGCCCATTCACAATACTATCAGTGCAGCCATCGGACTGGTCTTTACATTGGGTTTAAGCATTCTCCTCATTCCAAAGATGAAACTTCCGGGCGCTGCACTGGCAGCAACTGTTTCTTACATCGCCTCTACGCTTTATCTGTTCATTGTTTTTTTAAAGATGACAAACCTGAAACCAGTTGACTTCTTGCTCAAAAAGGATGATATTTTGGTAATCTTGAAAGAAGTAAAAAAGATGATCATTTCGTCACGCGTAACGCGTCACGCGTAACGCGATTTTCGCTACTTCGCCATTTTGCTATTTTTTAACTCACCAGCTCACCAGCTCACTAGCTCGCCAGCTACCATTTGTGAATAATTAAATGATAACTCATAGCGCCAGCTGGAATTCCGTAGTTTTCTTTCTTTTATCTTTGCACCGCTTAATTTTTCTCTTATGAATCCGCCGGAAGTCTATAACGAAGCCAGTATCCGTTCACTCGACTGGAAAGAGCACATCCGTCTCCGGCCAGGGATGTATATCGGCAAACTGGGCGATGGCTCTTCCCCCGACGACGGCATCTATGTCCTGATCAAGGAAATTCTCGATAATTCCATCGATGAATTCGTGATGGGATTCGGTAAGACTATTGAAGTCACCATCAAGGACCAGCAGGTTTGCGTGCGTGATTATGGTCGCGGCATGCCACTTGGAAAAATCGTTGAATGTGTCTCCAAAATCAATACCGGTGCAAAATACGATTCCAATGTCTTTAAAAAAGCAGTAGGGCTGAACGGGGTCGGTGCAAAAGCCGTTAACGGACTTTCTTCTTATTTTAAGGTCCAGGGAGCGCGTGAAGGAATAACGAAAATCGTTGAATTTTGCAGGGGTGAACTTGTCAAGGAAGAAAAGGAGAAAGGATCCGAGCTCAGGACCGGCACCATCGTTACCTTTGTCCCGGATGAAGATCTTTTCGGGAAATACCACTTCATTCCCGAGTATGTCCAGAAGATGCTCTGGAACTATGTCTTTTTAAATACCGGGCTTACCATCATCTTCAACGGCGAACGTTTCCATTCCCAAAACGGCCTTCTCGATCTGCTGACAAGCTATATTGATACGCCCATAATCTACCCGGTCATTCACTTGCAGAATGGGGATTTTGAATTTGCCTTTACCCATTGCGAGATGTATGGCGAGGAATATTATTCCTTCGTGAACGGGCAGCATACCACACAGGGAGGAACCCACCAGGCAGCATTCCGGGAAGCCATGGTCAGGACTATTCGCGATTTTTATAAAAAAGATTTTGATACGGGTGATATCCGGGCATCCATGGTTGCCGCGCTCAGTATTAAGGTACAGGACCCGGTCTTTGAATCGCAAACCAAGACCAAACTGGGCTCGCAGAACATCGAACCCGATGGACAATCCATCCGCATCTATGTCATGGATATGGTGAAGAAATACCTCGACAACTATCTTCACATGAACCCGGAAACCGCTGAAGCTTTGCTCCACAAAATCATGCAATCGGAAAAAGAGCGGAAGGAATGGGCGAACATCAAAAAGATCTCCAGGGAAAGTTTGAAGAAAGCCAGCCTGCACAATAAAAAACTGAGGGATTGCCGCCTGCATTACAATAATCATGACGAACGCCGGTATGAATCCACGCTCTTTATCACTGAAGGCGATTCTGCCAGCGGATCCATCACCAAATCCAGAGATGTGAATACGCAGGCGGTTTTCAGCCTGAAAGGAAAACCCCTGAATTGTTATGGGCTCAGCAAGAGGGTTGTGTATGAGAATGAAGAATTCAACCTCCTGCATTCGGCACTGAACATTGAGGAAGGATTGGAAAACCTGAGGTACAATTATGTGGTGATCGCAACCGATGCCGATGTCGACGGAATGCACATCCGCTTGCTTTTGCTGACCTTCTTTCTTCAGTTTTATCCCGACCTGATCCGGAACGGACACCTCTATATCCTTCAAACACCTTTGTTCAGGGTACGCAACAAACAGAAAACCATCTATTGTTATTCTGACGAGGAACGAAAGGATGCCATCGAAAAACTGGGGCCTAACCCCGAGATCACACGGTTTAAAGGGCTCGGCGAAATCTCTCCCGATGAATTCAGGAATTTTATCGGATCTACAATGCGACTCGACCCGGTGATCCTCTCTAAAGATTCACCCGTAAATGATCTCTTATCATTTTACATGGGTAAAAATACTCCCGACCGCCAGGGTTTTATCATTGACAATCTGAAGGTGGAAGAAGACCTCATCGATGAGGTTCATGCGAACTGATCAACTGCCTTTTCTGGTCAGCGGCCATATGTGACCCGTCATCCTCATATTTGCTTCCCTCCGGCGGATGATGTCTTTGAGTTCGATCAGCATGTGTTCATTTACTTCCTTGGCCATGGGCAATACCCATTTTTTTGTCTCCTCGATGTACTTATGAACGAATTGCTTGTCGAAGATGTCAGAATGGAGATCGGTAAGGTTGGATATCCGGTCGGCACACTTCAGTATCTTGGCTTTTTCTGATCCGGTTTTCAGAACCCGCTCAAGGTATTGGTCCTTGGATTCTTCATTGTTTCGTGTGACTTCCATCACCAGCTTGTAAACTTCCGGCCCGTCGGAATCAAGCCGGATAATCTCATCCGCAGTAACACATTTTGAATCCTCAAAGACATCATGTATGAATGATGCCTTTAAAAGGACAGAATCCATATAATGGTAATCCAGCAGGATGGCAAAAGTGCTGAGGGCATGCCGGAATTGGTTGCCACCCACATAGCGATATTTCCCGCGAAGTGCAGTACTTTTTTGAACATAAGGAGCAAGAACCATATGCTCCAGTTCGGATTTTTCAGAATTCTCCATATAATGTCAAAAATGCGTTTCCCAAATGTTGAATGATATCACCTGCAATCAATGCCTCATGGCCTCTTTCTTTAGCTGCGAGATCGCCCGCAAGTCCATGAATGTAAACGCCTAGCAGGCATGTTTCCAGAGATGAATATCCCTGTGCTTTAATCCCTGCAAGGATCCCGGTCAATACATCACCGCTGCCTCCGGTTGCCATTCCCGGGTTACCGGTAGTGTTGAAATAGCAATTGCCATCGGGAGTCGTGATGGCGGTATGTGCGCCTTTTAATACGACATACACCCCATATTTTATAGAAAACTCCCGTTGGATCTTGTTTCGCTCAAAATCGTCTGAAGATTTTCCTGCCAACCGCTCAAATTCTTTCGGATGAGGCGTGAAAATACTTCCTTTAGGAATAAAAGAAATCCATGTTTTGTTTTCTCCAAGGATATTGAGGGCATCTGCATCGAAGATGAGTGGTAGCTTCGAATTCTGTATCAGGTGTTTCAGCGCATGCTGGGTCACATTTGCCTGCCCGATGCCTGGACCAATGGCGATGGAAGAATATGCGGAAAGATCAGGGATGCCGGAGAAAATATCTTCTTCGGCATCAAGGAAAAGCATGGCTTCAGGAACTGCAGTTTGCAGGATGGCATTCCCGCTTCGCGGAATCTGTGCTGTCACCAAACCCGGCCCCGATCGTAAACAGGCCCTGGCTGCCAGCACAGCCGCACCCATCTTCCCCCTGCTCCCACAAACAAGAAAAGCATGCCCGAAATTCCCCTTATGGGAAAACTTGTTCCGTTTCTTAAGTATCTTTTTACAATCCTGATGTGTGGTATAATAATAATGTGTCTCTGCGTGATCGAGGTATTCCTGCAGGATCCCGATATCCAGCAGATGCCAGTTACCAATGTAGCCGTCGTTCTCAGGAAAGAAAAATGCAAGCTTCGGGGGCGAAAAGGTAAGGGTATGGTCTGCATGAATGATCGCCGGGTCAGGAGAACCGGCAACCGTTTCATCACAAAACAACCCCGAAGGAACATCAATCGAGATAGTGATGGAGGCTTGTTCGTTGATATGCCGGATCACCCCGGCTAAAAAACCGGTGACCGGCCTGGTTAGCCCGCTTCCAAACAAGGCATCGATTACAATATCTTCATCGGGATGAAAAACCGGGAGAGAACCTTTATCCGGAATAACAGTGCACTTGATCGAAGTCGTTGCCGATAACCTGTCGTAATTAATCCGGCAACCGGGAGAAAGTTTTTCCGGTGAACCGAAAAGGAATACCTCCGTAATATAACCCTTCGATCCCATCAACCGGGCAATGGCAAGACCATCACCGCCATTATTGCCTGTGCCACAAAAAATCCTGATCTTTTTATGGTTGGGGATATTCGTGATCAGCCAGTAAAAACATGCATTGGCTGCACGTTCCATCAGGTCGATATCTGCAATGGGCTCGTTTCGGATCGTAAAAAGATCGGCCTCATGGATCTTATCAACTGCTAGGATCTTCATGTTTTATTCAACCATTCCCCAGAAGGCTGATCTGTTTGTCCCTCCAGGACCTTCTTTTTAATATTCTATGTAAAGGTAAACACAATTTCTCTTTAAAAATAGAAAGGGTGAAATTTGAATTGCCCCAGTGTGTTATATTCAATGGCAGGAAAAGGGATCTTTATGAAACTGAAGATTGTAAACAAGGCTTTCAGCCCTTTTGATCGTGTAGGGATCCGCGTCAGGTCGACATCCACCGAAAGATAGAATTGACGGTAGCGGTCGTAATGTGGTAAAGCCTGGTGATTCAACGAATCCGGGTTGTATGATGCGCCGAACATTCCCTCCGCCCCATAGCCGAATGCAACATTGATCCATTTGGGAAATTTGGTGGTTTTTGGAAGAAAAGAAGCGATGTTTCCCGATAACCATGCAGTGTACCCGTTATAATCTTTCAGCATGTTCTGGATCAGGTTGTCACCAAGAAGATCCGGCTGGTATGGTGCATATTTTGTCTGATGAAATGAATATTTCAACACGAACCGCTGTTCCTTCCATCCCAGCTGTTGTCCCATGAAAAGAAGACATCCTGCCGTATTGGCCGAAAAATCACCCAAAGAAAATCCCCATTGTGATGAAAATCCATCCAGGATCTCAATATTGAGAAGGTACGCCATGCTGAGCAATCCGCCATATACAGTTGCTTTGTTCGATGACAACCCGCACCAACGATAGGAATTGTACCCGATCATGCTGATATAATAGGCTGTGGTTGCATGACCCATTTTATCCATGTACATCCATTCATTATTATCATTGAACAGATGAAAGGATGACTGAGGATAGTTCTTATACCAGGCAAAATACAATCCTCCGAGGCTCCCAAAATACAACGCGCCTTCCGCTGATAATACTGCAGTCAGTCTTCCGGGATGGAGGATTGTATCTTTTTCCAAAGTAATGAGGGTATCCGGTCCGGATGCTTGGGATGGAAATGCAAAGAAGCCGGTCAGGATGAAAAAGATGCCAATGACGAAAAGTTTCTTCCGGATCATTTTTAATGGATGTTTAACCTTTTCAGGGCTGCCTGGTAACGCTCCGCATTCCTGTTATGTTCTGCAAGCGTTACGGCGAAATTGTGATATCCCGAAAGATCGTCTTTTGCACAAAAATACATATAGGCATGTTTTTCGTAGTTCAGCACGGCATCAATGGAAGAAACCGACGGAAGGCAAATGGGGCCTGGAGGGAGTCCCGTGTATTTGTAAGTGTTGTAAAGAGAGTTGATTTCTTTATGCTTGCTGAGTACCCGTTTGATCGTATAATCGTTCCACGCAAAGATCAGGGTCGGGTCGGCCTGCAATGGCCAGCCTTTTCGCAAACGGTTCATGTAAACTCCGGCAATGACAGGTTTTTCCGTATTTTTTGCAGTCTCTTTTTCAAGGATGGACGCCAGGGTGACGACCCCGGGGATATCGAGCCCTTCATGGCTCATCATCGTGAGCCGTTCATCGTTCCAGAATTTCTGGCGTTCTTTGTACATCCGCCGGATGAACTTGTCGGCGGTTGTGTTCCATAAAAATTCATAGGTGTTCGGGATAAACAGGGTGAACACAGTGGCCGGCCCCGCCCCGAATTCCCGAAGGTAGCCGGGATCGTGCAGCAAATTCAAAATTGAGATGGAATCTCCTTCGACCTGGGCAGCGATCTTCCCTGCAAGTTCTTCAGGAGTCCTTACATTCTGCAATATCAACCGTACCGGTTCCTGTTTGCCCGATCGTAAAAGGTTGACCAGTTCATTGTTATTCATTCCGTCGCAGATCTTATACCGCCCCGGCCTGACTCTTATATCGTATTTTTTTTTCTGTGCTACCCATTCGAAGGATTTCATATCCCTGATGAAGTGATGGGCGGACAGCAGATTTTTTACAGCAGGGAAATCCGTGCCAGTATGAATATAAATAAAGGTGGAGGGTTTGTCACCTGTTGTTACATTTGGTTGGAAGAAATTCTGATAATAATGGAATCCCCAACCACAGAGACCGAAAAGAATAAGGAAAAACAGTATATACCACAACCCGCGGAAGCTCGTTTTTTTTTCGGATACAGGATTCTTTCTGGCTTTTTGGGTCATTTTAGTACCGGGTGAAATCAGTTTACAAGCAAACAATACATTATGACCGGATCAGCTGGAACATCAACTCGTCTATCCATCCATTATCCAGGTATCTCCATTCTTTTTTTAACCCGCATTGAAGAAATCCTGCTTTTTCAAACAAACGGATACTTGGGGTATTTTCGGCTGTTATATTGCAATGAAGCATCCGCAACTTCAGAATTTCAAAACAATAACGGATCAACACCTGGAGGGCTTCTGTTGCATACCCTTTTTCCTGCTCTTCCGGCAAAACAAAGATCCCGACTCCTGCGCGTTCATGATGAGGCTCAAAATCATAGAGATCAACAACTCCGATGGTTTTATTTTCATTTTCCGGAAGGAGAAGATCGATCATCAACCGTAATTGCTTTTCTGAATACAGGTCGTGCTGCGAACTGAGGATGTACTGCTCGAGCTGATGCCGTGAATAGGGGATCAGGGTGTTCCCCACACGCCAGATCATCGGGTCATTCTCTATCGTATAGATAAAATCAATATCCGCTGGTTCGATGGCCCGCAACCGGATGTTATTCCCATTAAGCACGTTCACCATAATTCGTAATTCGTAATTTTTAATTAGATTTCAATCTCACCCTGAAACACCAACACTGCCGGACCTTCAAGCCAGATATCCGTAAAAGAATTTCCCAACTGTTGAAAGTACACCTTGAGTGATCCCCCGTGGGTTTGAACATCCATAAAGGTACGCCGGGCAGGGGTTTTAACTGCGTAAGCCAGTACCGAGGCGGTTACACCGGTGCCACAGGAAAGTGTTTCATCTTCCACGCCGCGTTCATAGCTGCGTATAAAGAGATGATCATCCCGGACCTCAACAAAATCCACATTCGTGCCCTTTTTCCTGAAACGGTCATTGAAACGTATTTTGTTCGCTTCTGCAATAATATCAAGGGTTTCAACTTTGTTCATAAAGATCACATAATGCGGCGATCCCGTATTCAGGAAGAGATGGTCATCTTCGATCTCATCCACCGTAACATCTTTCATTTTCAGGCTGATGAAATCGGAGGAATCCTTTTGAGTAACCTTTCCAAGGTGTTCTCCATCGATGGCCAGGAACCGTGCTTCGGATCCTGCAAGGCTGAGCGACTGTGCGAAGACAATCATGCACCGCCCGCCATTCCCACACATGGTACTTTCTCTGCCATCCGAATTGTAATAAGTCATGTAAAAATCATAACCCGGCTTTTCCGTCAGCAGCATCAGCCCGTCGGCTCCGATCCCTATATGGCGGTCGCATAACCGGGCAATTTCTTCCTGTTTCGGCATCCATTGAAGCCTGCGGTTATCAATGATGATAAAATCATTGCCGGTGCCATGATATTTTGAAAAAGGAATTTTCATCCTACAAAGCTAGAGATAAATTGACAACAGCGATAAAGTTCCTAAAGTTCCTAAAGTTTGTAAAGTTCATAAAGTATTTCGTTACGCGTTACGCGTTACGAAAATATCGCTATTTATAATCATAAAATCCGCTAATTTTGCTAAAAAACCCGATGAATGGCGACCCGCGTCTCTACAGCATACTAAAAGAACTCAACATTTCCTTCGACTATTACGCACACCCACCGGTAGCAACCATAGAAGACGCCCGTAAATACTGGAAAGACATCGAGGCGACCCATTGCAAGAACCTCTTTTTTCGTAACCACAAAGGCGATCGTCATTATCTGGTAATTATTGAACATTCTCATGATCTCTATATCCGCGACCTGGAACAACGCCTGAAACAAGGCAAATTGTCATTTGCTTCGGATCATCGGATGATGAAGTACCTTGGACTCACGCCCGGCTCGGTGACTCCGTTCGGGCTCATCAACGACAAAGAGAAACACATCCACGTCTTCCTCGATGAAAACCTGAAGAAAGCCAGGAAGATCAGCTTCCATCCCTGCATCAACACCGCCTCCATCGTGATCGCTTTTTCCGACCTCGAAAAGTTTCTGCAGTACACCTGCAACACATTTGAATACCTGAAACTCTATGATTAGTTCATAAAGTTATAAAGTTTGTAAAGTTCATAAAATACAAATACTCGCCAACTCGCCAGCTCGCCAGTTCACCAGTTCACCAGTTCGCCAGTTCACCAACTCGCCAACTCACATTCGCCGATGTTTTTCCGCATTCCGCCGAATAACGTTTTCCCCCAACTTATATCAGGAATACATTTGTCTCAGAATTTTATTTAACTTTGAAAATCACAAAACTATGGAAACTACTGTCGAACAAATCCTGAAACGTCAGAAAATGAAAAAATTTGCCTTTGGTTTCGTCGTGATCATGGCCGGATTGCTTCTTTTGGCATTTAACTTTGACATGCTTCCAAATGGATGGAAACATGTCTTCTTTTCCTGGCAGATGTTACTGATTGCCATCGGTATAGTAAGCATCTTTGGCAGCGACAGCAGGATGCCCGGGTGGATCCTAATCTTTATTGGCGGCTTCTTCCTGATACCGGAGATCTTCGTCATGCACATTTCTTTCTTCAGACTTTTCTGGCCGTTCATCCTGATCGGTATCGGGTTGATGATCCTGTCCAAACACGGAACGCATGGCAGGTGGAGACGCAAGTTCAATTCCTCAGCAACAATATTGCCAGAAGATGGGTACATCAATGAAACCAATATATTCAGCGGATCAAAACACCGGGTGATCAACCAGGTGTTCAGGGGAGGGAAAATCAGTAATATCTTCGGAGGAACAGAGATTGACCTGTCCAAGGCTATACTCCAGGAAGGACAAACGGAACTGACCATCGAATGCATCTTTGGAGGTGTTACGCTGATCGTTCCCGATGATTGGAAAGTGATCCTCAATATGAATGCGATCATGGGCGGCTTTTCAGATAAACGCCTGGTCGTCAGACAAGCTACCGATCCCAATAAAGTTTTGATTATAAGAGGATCGGCGATTTTCGGAGGCGGCGAAATTAAATGTTGTTAAGAAAGTGATGAATATGACGCAACACCCGGTCATTCAGAACATCAGAACTTCTTTAATCTATTTCGGAATATGGATCCTTCTTGCAGGGATCCATTTTTTATTGCTAAGTTTCTATTACAACCTTCCATTGCAAATCGCCATCACTGATGCCTTGGTCTTTAATTTCATATATAGTATTCTTGGATTAATCCTCTGGTATGCAATCCGGTTCTCCCAACCTAAAAACCCGTCCTTTTCCACCCTCGCAATTTACCAGGTTACCTTCCTGGTGGTTTTTCTCATCGTCTGGACAGGAAGTGCATACTCCCTGCTGAGGGTGATTTTTTCCACACATTTTAAGTACATGGATTTCCTGGATAACTCCATTCCCTGGAGGCTGATCATCGGAACATTTTTTTATTTCCTTTTGGTGTTGGTTTATTACCTGGTCATCTATTATCATAACCTCCAGGAAAAGACAAAAGCCGAAGGCCGGTTGAATGAAATGGTTCGTGAATCTGAACTTAACCTGTTGAAATCGCAGATCAATCCTCATTTTTTATTCAACAGCCTGAACTCGATCAGTTCGCTTACCATCACCAACCCTGAACAGGCGCGTGAAATGACCATTAAACTCTCCGATTTCCTCCGTTATTCGGTGTCGATGGGTAATCACCGGTTTTCTACATTGGGAAAAGAACTGGAGCATATCCGGAAATATCTGGATATCGAAAAGGTTCGCTTTGGAACCAAGCTTCAATATTCTTTTACCATTGATGAAGAATGCCTGGATTGCGAAATTCCTGTAATGATCCTGCAACCCCTTTACGAAAATGCAGTGAAACACGGAGTATACGAAAGTACCGGGGAAGTAACGGTACTTACTACCACCCGGAGTGTGAATGGTTACCTCCAGATCCTCATCACCAATGATTTTGAACCCGGCGCTCCTTCAAGAAAAGGAACCGGTATCGGGCTGGCAAACATCCGGGAACGGATGAAACTCATTTACAAGGAAGAACAATTGCTTAAAACCCAGGTGAAAGACAATAAATTTGAAGTGCTTTTGGTTTTACCACAGAAGAAAAACAGTTGATGATCTGATGAGTTGATGAGTTGATGAGTTGATGAGATGGCGAGATGGCGAGTTAAAAAATAGCTAATAGCGAACAGAGAACAGAGAACAGAGTCAGAAACCTCAGACCTCAGACCTCAGACCTCAGACCTCAGACCTCAGAACATAAAACCTAATACCCAAGACCTATTATGAATACAGCGATCATTATCGATGATGAACAACCCGCAAGGGATCTGATAAAACATTATCTGAAAAATTTTCCTGAAATTGAATTACTAGGGGATTATCCGGATGGGTTTTCAGGACTGAAAGCCATCCAGGAGATGAAGCCGGATATCATCTTTCTTGATATCCAGATGCCAAAACTTACAGGGTTTGAACTACTAGAACTGTTAGAAGACCCGCCTCCCATCATTTTTTCAACTGCCTACGATCAATATGCCATTAAAGCGTTTGAAATGACGGCCGTGGATTACCTGCTAAAACCGTATTCAGCCGAGCGCTTTGCCCAGGCCATCAAAAAAGTGCAGCAACAGATCCTTTCGCGGAAAACGGAAAAGCCCCATGTGAACAACCTGGTGGCAACCCTCGAGACCAATCCCGAATTCCTTCAGCGGATCGCTGTCAAAACACGCCATAAGATCGAAGTGATACCGGTTACGAATATCTCCCATATCGAAGCCGATGATGATTATGTGACCATTCATACCGGAAATGAAAAATTCCTGAAGGAAAAAACCATGAAATACATGGAATCGCACCTCGATCCTGCACAGTTTGTGAGAATTCACAGGTCCTACATTGTTAATGTGAACCAGATTGCGCGACTGGAACTCTATCAGAAAGAAACCTACCATGTCCTATTGAAAAACGGGACCAGCATTCGTGCAAGCAGTACCGGGTACAAGGAGTTGAAACAGCTGTTAAACCTTTGAACACAAGAAAAAAATCTATCTTGCACCCTTGTTTTATCTCTTTCATCGTGAATGTAAAGAACCAGAAGTAATATGAAAAAACCCAGGATTATTTTCGGGATCATGTTATCCCTATTGTTCATTTTCAGTAAACCTTCTTCAACAATTGCACAGGATGTCAGTATGGCCGCTGCATATCAGGAACCAGCTGAACAGCAAATGTTAGTGGAACTCACGGCTGCATTCGATACCCTGAAATTACATTCCATCCGTCCTGCAGAAGGTTACTTGAAATACGATTACCTGATCCCTGCCGGTTTCTATAAGCAGATGTGGGATTGGGATGGTTTTTTTATCGGATGTTACCTTGCATCCCATAAGACGGAAGATTCAAAATATCTGAAAGGATGGGTACTGAACTTCGTGAACAGCGCAGATAAAAATGGGTATGTTCCCGGTTGCATTACAACGAAAGGTCCGCGCCCGATTTTCGGAAAATTTGCCATGAAACCTTTCCTCTCGCAGGGCGCCTATTTTGCATCTCTCTATGGAGATGGTTTCTCATGGATTGCCCCAGTGTATGATAAGTTGAAGAAAGTTCTGGATTATAGGGAACAAACCCAGTATGATAAGAAATACGGCTTGTTCTTCTGGGATATCGCCATCCAGTCCGGTGCAGATAATAACCCCGCACTTACCAACGACACCAACGACCGCTCGGCAATTCTTGCCGCCGATATCAATACTTTCCAGTTAAGAGAATACATCAGCATGATGAAGATCGCAGGAAAACTGGGAAAGACTAATGATGTAAAAAAGTACAGGTCGAAAGCTGATACCTTGAAAGCCAGGATGCTGAAGTACCTCTGGTTTCCGGATGATAAGTCCTTTTTTAATGTGCGAAGGGACAATGGCATGGTCATTAAACGTGTTACCTATTCCAATTTTGTTCCATTGTTCCAGGGAATTCTTCCCAGACAAGACGGACAGGCGATGATCAAGCGTTATTTGCTGGCTAAAGAATATATGTTGGCAAAATTTGGACTGCGATCCCTTTCGGCCAAGGATCCTGCGTATAACAATGATTGCATCATTATTCCTTATTCCAACTGGCAGGGGCCCATCTGGATTAATGCAAACTACATGTATACCATTGCCCTCATCAGGTATGGTTATCATGCTGAAGCCAGCGAGATAGCAAAGAAGCTGGTCCCGATCCTTCTGAAAGATATTAAAAACAACCATTCCATGCATGAATGTTATGATGCCGACACCGGCGAACCTCTCGCACCTACAGCTGCACAATCACCCAACGGCATTTTTACGGGCTTCGTAGGTTGGAACATGCTTGAACAGAATATGCTGGAAGGAGCCTTGACCGACAAGTGGATGATGCTGGAACTAAACTATTAATTAAAAATTAAAAATTACCAAGGTTATTGGTTAAACTTTAAACAACATGGAATTCATTCATAATCCTTACCTAAGGATCATCCTCAGCTCAATAATCATTTACCTTTTTATTATTGTTGCGATCCGGTTATTTGGGAAGAAAGAACTGGCACAGCTTTCAGTTATCGACCTGGTTTTTATCCTGCTGATCAGCAATGCGGTGCAAAATGCGATGGTATCAGGCGACAATTCACTGATTGGAGGATTGATCGCGGCAGGAACATTATTCGTAGTCAACTACATCCTGAAATTCCTTCAATATCGTTTCCCGCAATTTTCAAGAGCGTTGCAGGGAGATGCCATTATGCTGGTCTATAAAGGGAAAGTCATCGAATCCCATATGCGTTTAGCAAAAATTACATCCAATGAATTACTGGAGGCCATCCGTGAGCATGGTGTGGGGGATATATCAAAAGTTGACCTCGCCATCCTGGAGGTGGATGGAAATATCAGTGTAATTTCCCATGAATTAAAAAAACAAAGTACAAGGCGAAGGAAAGCTCACAAGATGATATCAAAGCAAAATTGATTGAAATTTCGTGACGTGTAACGCGTTATCAAATTTTCGCTATTCGCTTTTCGCCATTTCGTTACTTTCTTAACTCGCCAGCTCGCCAACTCGTTAACTAACCTGGTGTATCTTTACAAAATTCGTCCCTCCTGTTTGCGCAGGAATCCCTCCCAATACCAGGATTTTTTCCCCGGACCAGGCCAGTTTCATTCCGGATAGTTCCATATCGATGAACTTTGTTATCTCTTCAAAGGTGGAGGGATGTTCACGTGTGAGGATAGGCTGGATGCCCCAGAGCAAATTCAGCATGTGGTAAACCGGCAGATGGGAAGTGAGTGCGAAGACAGGTGTTTTAGGTCTTTCCGCTGCAACATAACGGGCGCTCCGCCCGCTCGTTGTGAGGACGACGATCGCGCCTAAGTCGATTGCTTTCTCGATTTCGTTTACCGTCTGGCTCAGGGCAAGAACATCATTCCGGTCACTGTGGGGGTAAGTCTTAAAATCAATTTTTGCTTCCACATCTTTCGCGATCCGGTTCATCATCTCAACTGCTTTTACCGGAAATTCGCCCATGGCTGTTTCTCCGGAAAGCATGATTGCATCTGTGCCATCAATGATCGCATTGGCCACATCGCTCGCTTCTGCACGTGTGGGGCGCGGGTCATGGATCATGCTTTCCAGCATCTGCGTGGCTGTGATTACAGGCTTGCCTTTCCGGTTACATAATTCAATGATCTTCTTCTGGATCATCGGAACCCGTTCGGGGTTCATCTCCACGCCAAGGTCTCCGCGGGCAACCATCAAGCCATCCGATACGTCAAGGATCTCTTCTAAGTGATCTACCGCCTGCGGTTTCTCGATCTTTGCTATGACCGGCTTTTTATATCCTCTTTCTTCAATAAGTTTTTTCAGGAAGATGACATCCGCTGCTGAACGCACAAAACTCAGGGAGATCCAGTCTACATCCTGTTCCAGCCCGAAGCTGAGATCATTTATATCTTTTTCTGTCATGGAAGGTAACCGGAGATTCAGTCGCGGGAAGTTAACCCCTTTCCGGCTTTCCAGAACACCTCCGTCTTTCACGATACACCTTACCTCTTCCCCGGTAATACCCGTGACTTCCAACTCGAAAAGGCCATCTGCCAATAATACCGCCATACCGGTCTGTGCTTCCTCAGCAAGGCCCGGGTAATCCACCGGAATGAACTTAGGTTGTCCTGTATATTTATTTTCGGGAACCAGGGAAACTTTGTCACCGGTCTTTAGTTTCATCTGTCCATCTGCTAAATGCCCGACCCTGATTTTGGGCCCCTGGAGATCCTGCATGATGGTCACCGGAGCATTCATCTCCTTGGAGATTTCCCGAAGCCAGGTAATAACAGCCGCATGATCTTCAGGTTTTCCGTACGAAAAATTCAGCCTTGCTACATCCATTCCGGCATTTATGAGTTCCCGTATTTTTTCCGGGGAATTGCTTGCAGGGCCAATCGTGGCAATGATTTTTGTTCTTCGGATCGTTTCTTTCACAACAGTTGATTTTGCTGCAAGTTACAAAAAAAAGTCCACCATGAGGCGGACCATTTTGATCAGGGTTAAAAAATAAGAGAAGGATTCAAAAGTCAATGAAATTAGCTTCAAGTGGAGCACGGAATTTTATCTCAAGGATATTGTTGTCACCTTCCGGCAAAGCATCATTAAAATCAGCTTCCGCCGGAGTTACGGGTGCAACTTTTCTCAAGAGTTCTGTGCTGAACTCAAAGGAGCTGCCGTCATCATCAAAAGTGGCTTCTTTTGGTGCGGTAGGTGCAAGACTAACCATGGCAGGGGCTTTCTCCGGAAGCACATCATTAAAAGTAGCTTCCTTTGGTGTATCCGGTGCCAAAGCGGAAAGGCCAAGCTTGTTTTTTGCAAGGCTGATATTTGCCGGCGATTCTGCCATTACCAGCTGGATCTGGAATCCTAAGAAGAGGGTGAAGATCAAAATGGCCCTTTTTGCTGCTATCTTTATTGTTGTTTTCATTGTTTTCAATTTTTTGATTTTGTTTTTTATTGACCATAAGACGATCCCATACATGGAAAGTTACAACCTGGAAAGAATGCAGAATAATCTTGCAATAAAATTGCAAGAGACTGAATAACAGTTAAATAAATGTAAATAATTTGATTTTTTTCCGAATTTTAACCTTTATCGAATCGATGGATCGCTTCCACCAGGCGGTGAGAAGCCGAAAAACATCGGCGAATTGGTGAGAGGTGAATAGTGGGATGTGAGATGTGAGAGTTGATTTTCAGATCTCTATTACATCTCCGTACTTCGGCAATATCGGAGTAAGTCCATACCTTGAAGAAATGATATCTGAAAGGGGTTTACGTCCTTTGTCTTCCCCGTGCGACAGTACAATCCTGGGTTTTGATCCTGCGACGACATCAAACCAGCGAAGCAGGTCGGATTGTCCTGCATGTGCGCTCAAACCGCCCAGCAGATGGACCTGGGCTTTCACTGAGATCGTTTCTCCGAAGATCCTGACGGTTTTAGCGCCATCCACAAGCTGCCTTCCCAGCGTACCTTCCGCCTGATACCCCACGATGATTACCGATGTCTCCGGCATCCAGAGGTTGTGCCTTAGATGATGCAGTATTCTTCCGGCGTTGCACATCCCTGACCCGGCAATGATCATACATGGGCCTTCTATATCATTGAGCGCCTTGGATTCTTCCGGGGTTGTCGAAATATTTACATGGCTCAGATCGGTTTTTAACTCACCTGATTTTGCCAGCTCCAGCGCCTCTTCATCATAAAGCTCCATGTGTTTCATGTAGATGTTAGTGGCTTCGATGGCCATAGGGCTGTCAAGGAATACCGGAAACTTCGGAACATCGCCACGATGAAAAGCCGCAGCAAGGTAATACAGCAACTGTTGCGTCCGGCCAACGGCAAAGGAAGGTATCAGGATCTTCCCTTTGTCCTTTACAGCCTGACGGATCACGGTTTCGCCTTCCAGCAAGGTATCCTTCAGCGACCGGTGGTCTCTGTCGCCATAAGTGGATTCAAGAAAAACCAGGTCGGCATAGGGGAGAGGCGCCGGATCTTTGAGGATGGCCATTCCCAGTGGCCCAAGGTCGCCGGAAAATATAACAACTTTTTTCTTTCTCTTTTCAACGGCAGTTAGTTCAATGCTGGCAGATCCCAGAATATGCCCGGCTTCAACCGCCCGGATGGATATCCCGGGTGCAACTGTAACAGGCACATTGTAAGGGATTGGTTTAAACAACTTCAGCACATGATCCACATCTTCCGATGAGTATATAGGCTCAATATGCGATTGTCCTGCCCTCGACCTCTTACGGTTTGCCCGCTCCATGTCCAGCTTTTTGACTTTAGCTGAATCGTGGAGGATCAGTGCCGACATTTCAACAGTAGCAGGAGTGGCAAAAACCGGGTTGAGGTATCCATTTTTTACGAGCAATGGCAATCGTCCGCAATGATCAAGATGGGCGTGTGTCAAAATGACACCATCCAGCTGATTGATATTTACAGGAGGAAGTTTGAGGTTCCGGATCTCTGCCTGCCTTCCTCCCTGGAACACGCCAAAATCAACGAGAACCTTTGCCGAATCTGTTTCTACATAATAGGCTGAACCGGTCACATCGCCGGCAGCGCCGAAAAGGGTTATTTTCATTGTGTAAAGATAGGAAAACAGTTGGACAAGTGGACAGGTAACCGATCGGATGACTATTTCTCGTCCGCATGTCAAACCTGTCCGCCCGTCCGCTTGTCTTCCAAAATTATTTATCTTTGGCCGGAAAAAAACAACTAAAAACATATAATATGTCAAAATTCATCACAGTTACCATTGCGAAAGAAAGCGAAGAGGGCTTGGCAATGGATACTCCCGTTACCATCAATACGCATTATATCATCAAGATTATGAAAGCGACCGAAGATGAACATGGGAATTCATCTATCGCCCTGGCAACTGGCGAATTCCTGTTTGTAATAGAAGGAGTGGAAGACTTGAACAGGATGGTTCAATAAGGGATAAAAAAAGCGGAACTGAAGTTCCGCTGTCGTGGGATGGAAGGGACTCCCACCTACATGATTTCATCTTTTTTCAAGTTTAGATTATTAATGTATAAATCCCTTTATTGGTAGTGTTTTCATTATCTCATGTTTAAACCCATGTTAGTAAGTTATATCAAATTTTTCCATGTTTATTTGAACAATACTTGAACAATTAGCTTATATTTGTGGTGTTCAAAACCAAAAATAATGAAACCATACTTCAAAATACGTAATTATAGTGGGAAATATGGGTTAAATCAAGTGCAGTTATACTATTCTCACAAAGGTGAACAGTTGTATATTGATACGCTTGTTAGAACAAAACCCATTTATTTCAATGGGAATACAATTAGTGGCAAGTGTTCAGAAATCAAACAGGACGCTGATGAACAAAACAATATTTTACGCACCTGCATGAACAAAGTTGAAGGTATTATTCTGCAACATAAGTTGAAATACGGGTTAGAACCAACAACTGATTATGTAAAGATTGAATACTATAAGGCAGGTGAACGAATGGAAAGAGATAAAGATGTTATCACTGTTTTTGATGAATGGATCACTAATAAAAAAGGGAAAAAAATCAAGAATATCAAACTTTATAAAACAATTTTGAACGATTTAAAACACTTATACCCCTCTAATAAGTTATATTTTCGAATGATCGATAATAAATTTCTTGAAAAACTACTGGAATACTGGTTATCTGAACTGAAAATACAAAATTCAACTATTAACAAGCGGTTGGCATGTTTAAAACACTTCTTACAATCTACTTATACCAGTGGTGAAAACGAATACTTAACCTTTAAATCATTCAAAAGTGAAGTAACAGATTTAAACAGCAGTAGTAACATAGTGATTCTATCGCCAGTAGAGTTTAATAAATTGGTGACCCATACCTTTAAAAGAAAGACACTTGAATATGTAAGGGATATTTTTGTATTATCTTCGTGTGTTGGACTCCGTTTTTCAGATGTGATACGATTAACTCCCGATAACTTTAAAGAAAAAGGGTGGCTGATAACTAATGTGGAAAAAACCGAAGAACTTCAATTAAGAATACCACTTCCACCACTTGCAAAACGGATATTAAAGAAATATAAGTACACAACTCATAAAATCAGTAACCAAAAGTGTAATGAATACCTACACTTAGCACTTAAAGAATGTAAGTTTACGGATATGATAACTACATTTTATAAAATTGGTCCAGTTGTAACCCCAGAGAAAAGGGAAAAAAATAAAGTAATTAGTTTTCATAGTTCCAGAAAGTATTTTATAACAACCTGTGTTAACTCTGGAATACCAATTGGAGATGTAATGGCGTGGAGTGGCCATACAAGTGGTACAATTTCTAAGTATATAACCAAAGGAACAAATCAGAAATCGAAAATGAAAAACCTGTTTAAATGATTGCAGTGATTTATAACCGTGGCAACAAAAAAATGGAAGTATGTACCACTTTTTATATTTTAATACCGTAAAGAAGAAGATCCAAAGATTGGTGTTTCCGAATGGTTTTTATATAAATCCTTATCCCCGACAATATCTAACTCCTGAGGTCAACTCCCTCTTTCGTGTCACATCAGAATTATCAAGGGTTTCCGAAGATGTAAAAAAAAATTCCCCACTGATTTAAGTGGGGAATCCGTCTCAGTACACTTAACTGACCAATTATCTAACTTTAGAATCATTCCAGATTACCTCAAGGTGGTTGATTTTATAGAGGAAATAGAAGGTTTATAAC
>JADGPR010000054.1 GCA_017882335.1 Bacteroidales bacterium
TTCCTTTTTTTTTGAAGCCCCTATAATATTTAACATTATTCAGTTCCAATTTACGCTTTTCTCCAGGTTCTAATTGTAATGGGAATACGGGTTCGGATGGGAAATCCATATTTTTATACTTATCCATCCCATCAGTTTTTCTATCAGTTATAATGATCGGCCTTTCTATTATTCTCTTGTGTTTACTAAAATTAGTAATGGTAATTTCTATATTAATAGAATGATCGATAACGCGATTATGCGAATCCAGCAAGGCCTTTTGTTGTATTGATACAAATACTTTTATCCTTCCAGCTTTTTCAAAATAGTATTCTATCAACCTCCAAATTAAAACCAGCGTGGAGATTCCAGCTGCATAAAGCGCGATTCCTAATTCCCAATTCATAGATGGTAAATTATGATCAAAACAAACAAAGGATTTTGAATTTTTGGTAGTTGAAAAATCAGATTATTCTTTCCATTCCGTATCTGGAAGGTCTATTTTCCCATATTTTTCTTCTACCCATTTTAGAATGTCCAATTCTTTACCCTGGCCGTTATCTCTAACATAGGCTAACAATCTTTTGACTACGGGAGTATCCATGTCAGCAGGAGTTAGTCCTACCAACAATTTTTTAACGTTTATTTTCATTTGGCTTTTCTTTTTTTTTGATTTTACGTTTAGGCTTGGGATTCCCTTTAGTGGCAATTTTCATTAACTCCTCAAAGGTTGTGTTAACCTTCAATGGCTGTTCTTTTTCCTTTTCCATAAGGCAAAAATAGTCAATATAATCTGAATAGTCAAGAGGTTAATTTAGGAGTTGGTTAATTGAAAATCCATCGACAATACTTTTAAACATAAGATGTTTAAAACTTTTCAAGAAATTTTTGACAAAATATTTGCCTACGCCCAAAATATTTACTATATTTGCATCAAAATAAAATACGCCTAACTATGGAAACAGTCAAAACAGATGAAGCCCTACTTAACGACGTAAGGCGATTATATGAGTATCACAGACAACAAACGGATAAGTATTCTAAGATATTAAATATCCTGTTAAGGGAGCTAAGTGTTACTGAACCTACAGATGTAGGTAAAGAAGGTGTGCTTGTCGTTCGTAGTATTGAGGTAAAACCACATAAGGCTACAAACAAGAAATCTACACGAAAGACATTTGAATCATATGTCCTGGGGCTGTTTGTGGATGGTAAGCCAAGAACAACGCGGGATATTACAAAGGAACTTGCAATTAAAAGGGGGAAGTCTATTACCTCTCGTAATATTTCAAGCCAACTCGGCATATTACGCAACAGTAAGGGAACTATTAATAGCGAACTTGTGGATGATGAATTAAAGGGGTCACAAAATATTTGGGGGCTTAGCGAGTGGTTTGATGGTGGTAAATTAAAAAAGGAATACAGGGTAGGTATAGAGAAAAAGCCGGTTCGGCCGGTGATGTTCTAGTGAACAATAAAAAAGGAATCAGTTCGCGCTGATTCCTTAATAAACTTTTGTGGGGAGGTCTGATGGTTCAGAAGATGGTTTGCGAAGCCGTTAACGGGGGCTCAATACCCCTCCTCTCCACTTTTTTAACACTACAAAGATAGTTAATTATGCGATTAAGTCAAGTAAAATCTTTTAACATAGGTGTTAACATCACTAATATTGGGTTTCCCTGCCCGATAGGAGCTAACAGTAGGGTGTAAACATATCCACCGCTTTTAATAGCTCTCCCTGAATGCCTCATTAGTATAGAGGGGAACTATATGTCAGCTACTTTAAACAGTGCCGGTGATCATTATAGCCGGCATTGTTATTTATTGCAAAGGTACTAATTTTAAACATTCTTCTCCTTTTTGATTAAATCCTTATACTTTAACCTCCCTTCACATTGGGAAAGGAATAGATTGAATCTTTCTACTTCCGTTGTGTCCCTTGTATTATAACGCTGAACAAACTCCGTCACATACCTGTCTGTGTGCTTATCAGAGATATTATGGTAGATTCCTATGATTCCCCTTTTAAACAAGCTCCAGAAGCCCTCAATCGTGTTTGTGTGCCATTCTCCCCGTACATATTCACCTGTGGAATGACTTACAACAGCGTGTTCGTGTGTTTTGCCCAAATTGTAATATCCTTTGTTGTTATCTGTAACGACAATGGCGGATTTATCAACTACACTTCTAACCTCATTCAAAAGTGTGTCCTGTTTCACGTTTGGCATTTTCTTAGCGGTTAACCTTCCTTGCCTTTCAACTGCACCAAAAACCATAGTTTTCTTCTGATCTATTTTGCTATATCCGGTTCTTTTGCTCTTGTGCTTGTTCTTATCTTTCCCTCCGACATAGGTTTCATCAATCTCAACGACATTAAATAGCAGTTCCGGAGCATTGTCCTTTAGCATTTCACGAATACGGTGATTAATGAACCAGGCCGTTTTCTGTGTTACTCCGAGATCCCGATGAAGTTGTAATGAACTAATACCTTTCTTATGTGAAGTTATCAGATACATCGCCACAAACCATTTGGATAATGGGATTTTTGTGTTTTCGAAAATCGTTCCGACTGTTGCAGTAAATTTCTTATGACAATCTTTATTAGAACACTTGTAAGTTTTCCCATCTCCCAACCTGTATGGGTTCTCACTATGACAGAACGGGCAAACCGGCCTTCCTCCCCATCTGAATTGTTCCAAATATGCCCTGCAAACGGTTTCATTACTGAAATACTCCCGTAAATCATACAGGTTTGTAAATTGTGTTTCTGCTTTCATTTCTCCTTTCGTGTTGCATTGTATCACAAATACATTAAAAAATATATTACTTCTTTTTGGTTGAAGTTTCAACTAATTTCATCAATTGAACACGGATAAAGTCACCTAATTTGCGATTGTCCCTATCTGCCATTTGTTGTAATTTATCCTTGAAATCCTTGTCAATCCTGATATGTAACATTTCTTCTTTCATCATTCAATCATTTAACGGTACAAATATACATCGTGTCACAATGTAACGCAAGAAAAAAGTGTAAAAGTTATTAACAACTTAAAATAGGATTATTGATTACATTCCTGTATTTTGATATATTTGTATTTACCTATCCACAAACAATATTAAAAACCAATTTATGAATAAACTTTATTTTGGTGATTGCCTGGAAATTCTTATGAAATTAAAGAGTGAAACATCGGAGGGCTTTATAGATTTAGTCTATATTGATCCTCCTTTTAATTCCAAAAGAGATTATAATATTTTGTTTGAGGCTGCTGATTTAAAAGATGTAAAAGCTCAAAAAGAAGCATTTGCCGATACATGGAGCAATGTTACTTATAAAGACACCCTACAAAAAATAAAAGAAATTGATATAGACCTTTTTAGTTTTTTAGATAGTCTTGATAAAATACGTATTTCCAAAGGTGCTGTTGCTTATTTAACCACAATGGCTATTCGTATTTGGTATATCCATAAAGTTATTAAACCTACCGGAAGTTTCTACTTACATTGCGATCCCACAATGAGCCATTATTTGAAGCTTGTTTGTGATCTTATTTTTGGCACTAAGAATTTTAGGAATGAAATAGTATGGAGGAGACATTACAGCCATAATGATGGTAAAAAATTCGGATGTATCCATGATGTCATTTTATATTACTCCAAATCAAATAAATATACTTTTAATAAACAGAAAATACTTTATGATGAAGAGTATTTAAGGAAAAATTATTCTGCTATTGATCCTATTACAGGGAAGCATTTTAGGTCTGTTTCATTAAATGCAGGTGGACAGGGTGAAGCACGTTACTTTGGGGATTTATTACTTGACCCACCTAACGGAACACATTGGAGATGGAAGCAAGATAAAATTAATGAAAAGATGAAAGAAGGAATAATCTATTTCACATCCAACGGAGTTCCAAGATATAAACAATTTCCAGAAGATATTAAAGGAGTTACAGTACAAGATACATGGACTGATTTTTATAGTTTATCTTCCCACGATAGCGAAAGATTGGATTACCCAACGCAAAAGCCGGAAGAACTTTTAAGGAGAATAATAAATACAAGTTCTAACAATGGTGATATTGTTGCTGATTTCTTTTGTGGGTGTGGCACAACAATAGCCGTAGCACAAGAAGAGGGGAGGAAATGGTTAGGTGTTGATATATCACACCTGGCAATAGGATTAATAGAAAGGCGATTAATTTCTCATTATGGCAATACTATAAAATCGACATATGAAGTAGATGGATTTCCCAAAGATATTGGATCTGCAAAACAATTAGCAAGCGGAACAGAGGGTGGTAGGTTGAAATTTCAGGATTGGATAATTGAAGCAATGTTGGGCGGTGTAAACAACCCTAAAAAAACAGCGGACGGTGGATGGGATGGCCATTTGACCTTCAAAATATCCGAAAAGAAAAAAGAAGTTATTTTGGTTGAGGTTAAAAGTGGTCATGTAAACGTAAAGAATTTAAGAGAATTTATCTATGTTATTGACAAACAAAAAGCAGCTATTGGCATTTATGTTTGTTTTAAAGGGTATGTTACAAAACCAATGTCTTTAGAGGCGAAGGGTGCTGGATATTATTATTTCCATGACCCAAGTTGGAGTTCCAATTTTGATAAAATTCAAATTATAACAGTAGAAGACCTCCTTGATGGTAAGCTTCCAAATTATCCTAATTCCACGCAACAAACTTTTAAGACAGCCCCGAGAAAGCGAAGTACGGAAGCAGAACGCCCAAAATTAGACCTGGAATTTGAATGAATATCCTATTAATGCCATTTTTACAAAAAAACACAATCATGGAAGAATTAGACCATCAATCAGAGAACCCGGATAATGATCTGCAGAGGGAAAATGAAATGGCAGAACGAAGCCTGGATGATGAACAGAACTGGAATAAGAAAGGTAATCCTAAAACAAAGAAAACAATAGACAAGAAAACAAAAATGAGAGCGGAAAATAGGGAACGGGCTTTCATTTTTAATTATATTGAGGAATATAATATAGAACTTGAATTAGATCCGGCTGATACTGAAATTGAAGGTGTGGGGAATATGGAACTTTTAATTCAATATGTAATAGCAGAGCGATTGAAAAAGCTAATAAACATTCTTGTTGATGTGGAAGCACTTTTAATAGATTCAGAGAGTAAAAGTGATAATATTCTAAATGAAATAAAGGAGATTAAGGCGAAACTTAAAAAGTAAAAATCCCTCAAAAGTGCCAATTTCAGGGGATAGTACAGTATCAAAGGGAGGGAGATCGTTCGTTATAACGCAAATTTTGAGGTCGTTTTTTTAATAAAGTTCTCAAAAGTGCCATTTTTAGCCATTTTAGCGACAAAGCATAAAAAAAAGGATCATCGTTGATCCTTCTTAAAGTTTATAATTCGTTTTATTTTTGTCCTAACTGGTATGTAGTTACCTAAATTTACGTATATCTTCCCCTCATTTATTACATTATATTTGATCATCCTTTGGCGGCGGGGAAAGGAAGACAAGAAAGGATGAAACTGAGGAATTTTGTTTTTTTTATCATGGGGATTGTCCAAGTCAGTATGGGACAGGGTTTTACGGGATCAGAACTGCGGGGTAGTTCCGCAGTCACCACTGATATCAATGAATTTTCTATCCTATTGGTTCCTGAAATAAACGTAACCAAAAGCAGTGGATATTCATCCGATGAAACCGGTGTTATAGATCCTTCCCAAAGCCTTTTCATTGGAAAGGGGATCAATGGCGTGTACCTTGAGATCTCGATTCCGAGAGCACTGCCGGAGACGGCGGTAACGGAAGAACGATGCCCGGAAACGGGATCAGAGGACTTTCATCAGGTTTGCCATCTCGATGGCAGCCAGCGCGGCATCAAATCCTTTATTCCCACTTTTCGTACCGGCCCTTTCAATCGCCTGTTCGATACTGTCGGTTGTAAGAACGCCGTAAATCACCGGTTTCCCGGTCTCCAGACCGACATTTGCGATTCCTTTGGAAACTTCCGAAGCTACAAAATCGAAATGTGGCGTGGCACCACGGATCACGGTACCCAGGCAGATCACTGCATCGTACCGGTTCTCCTTAGCTGTAGCAAGCTTTTTCGCGAGTAACGGCAATTCGAATGCCCCAGGAGCCCATACAACGTCGATGTGTTTTTCATCTGCGCCATGACGGGTCAGCCCATCGAGACAGCCGCTTAACAGCTTTCCGCTGATGAATTCATTGAAACGGGAGATTACAATGCCAAAACGCATTCCTTTGGCATCCAGTTTACCTTCAATTGTTCTCATTGTTTTTTTATTTGGTCTTACAATTCATTTTCAACTATGCATTAAATGGGTGCTCTTCATTAAAAGAGAGCATATGTCCCATTTTTTCTTTTTTCGTTTTCAGATAGCGGATGTTCCTTAAGTTTGACCTGACCTGGATCGGCAAACGTTCTATGATCTCCATCCCAAATCCTTCGATGCCGGATACTTTTTTCGGGTTGTTGGTCAGGAGCCGGATCTTCTTGATTCCAAGATCGGCAAGGATCTCGGCTCCGATCCCATAGTCCCTCAGGTCGGCCGCAAACCCCAGCGCTTTATTGGCTTCTACGGTATCCATGCCTCCATCCTGGAGGTTATAGGCCTTCATTTTATTAACAAACCCGATTCCCCTTCCCTCTTGTCGCATGTAAAGAAAAACTCCCCTTCCCTCCTTGGCAATCAGGTTCATGGCATCGTTGAGCTGTTCGCCGCAGTCGCAACGCAGGGATCCGAAAACATCCCCGGTCAGGCATTCGGAGTGAACCCTTACCAATACCGGATTTCCATCCGAAATATCCCCCTTTACCAGTGCCAGGTGATTTTCGTGGGAGATCTTGCTGACATAGCTGTACGCTTTGAAATCGCCAAACCGCGTAGGCATATCTACGACCGTCACCCGTTCAATGAGTGATTCGGTCTGCCGTCGGTGAATGATCAGGTCGGCAATAGTGATCATCTTTAAGTGATGTTTCCGGATATAATCTATCAGTTGCGGGACACGGGCCATCGTACCATCTTCATTCATGATCTCACAGATAACACCTGCGGGATAGAGTCCGGCCATTTTTGCCAGGTCCACAGAAGCCTCCGTATGCCCGGCCCTGACAAGAACTCCGCCTTCCCGGTATTCGATCGGGAAAATATGGCCGGGACGCGTAAAGTCCTTTACTTTGGCATCCGGATCCATCACTTTCCGGATCGTCAGCGCCCGTTCTTGTGCCGAGATCCCCGTTTTACATTCTACCGCATCGATGGAAACGGTGAATGCTGTGCGGTTCGGGTCGGTATTTTTCACAACCATCCGTTCCACATTCAATTCTTCCAGCCGCTCGCGTATGATGGGAAGGCAGATCAGCCCACCAGCATATTTTGCCATAAAATTGACAATGGAAGGGGTCACCTTTTCAGCGGCAATCACCAGATCCCCTTCATTCTCACGGTCTTCATCATCCACAACCACCACCATCTTTCCTTTTCGGATATCTTCAATGGCATCCTCGATGGTATTGAATTTATATTTTGACATTAGTATTAAGTTTTAAGTGTTAAGTTTTAAGTAATCGTTTTTTTTCTGAATTTCCGAATTCCCACACGCACACATCTAGCATCCAGCATCCAGCATCCAACATCACCTTCTACACAAACCCGTTTTCAGCAAGAAAATTCACATCCATCTTTCCCACATTTGTCTTGCTGAGTTTTTCAATATATTTTCCGATGATATCGCATTCAATATTCACTGCATCCCCAGTCTTTTTTGTGAGAATTGTTGTTTCAGCCTGGGTGTGGGGAATGACCGATACTTCAAATGCACGGTGGTCAACTTTTGCTACTGTCAGGCTGATGCCATCCACAGCGACAGATCCCTTTTCCACGATGTACCTCAACACCGGCTCCTCAGCAACAATGAATAACCAGATCGCATTTTCATCCTTCCGGATCTTTTCAAGCCTCCCGCTTCCATCGATATGTCCGCTTACAATATGCCCTCCCAGCCGGTCGGAAAGACGCAATGCCCGTTCAAGGTTGACCATGCTCCCGGGTTTCAATTTTCCGAATGTAGAGCGAAGCATGGTTTCAGGCATCACATCGACTGTGAAAGAGGAGGACGAAAATTCAGTTACCGTAAGGCATACCCCGTCGGTATTGATGCTGTCGCCAATCTTGAGGTCTTCAAGGATTATTGCTGCAGAGATGACTATCCGGGAGGATCTTCCTCCTGCATGGATACTTTTAATGATCCCCTTTTCCTCAATAATTCCTGTAAACATAAAAACTCAAAGATTAAAACTATTTTGCTGCTTTTCTTTCACCGTAAAGACAAAGGCGCAAATATTATAAATTCAATTTCATACTTTTAGTGTCCCTGCCTACCGGCAGGCAGGTTCGCGACTTAGCGGTAATTTTTTATTTTATTGATATATCCTTCAACCAGGATATCAGAACCTACCTTTCTGTAAGTCCAGTTGTTTATTCCGATTGCATCCTCCATCGATGGCAACCCCTTTCCGCCAACCGGTGAAGGAGCATCAGCCCCTCCGATGATCTTTGGCGCAATGAATGATACCACCTTGTCGACGATCCCATTAATTAGAGCCGAAAAGACGATCGTACTGCCCCCTTCCAGCAGAACACTGTCGATGCCCATATTCCCCAATGAAAACATCAGAGATCCCAGGTCCACTTTTTCTTCTTTCTGCGGGCAGATTAAAACCTGCACACCCAGCCGCTCAAGATCCCGTTTTTTCTTCATATTCATTTTATCGGTGGTGGCAAGGACGACAAGCTGGGGATTCATTTTCAGGACTTTTGCTTCCATTGGAATTTTCCCTGAGGAATCAACGATGACCTTCAGGGGGTCTTTGTTTTTTTTCCGGATTCTTCGGGTATTGAGTAAGGGGTCGTCATAAAGCACCGTGTTGATCCCAACCATAACAGCGCTATACTGCTGGCGGAGTTCATGGACATATCTCCGTGAATCCTCGCAGGAGATCCATTTCGATGCATTTTCCACGGTAGCGATCTTTCCATCGAGCGTCATGGCGGTTTTCAGTGTACAAAAAGGTTTCCCTGTAACGATATACTTTACGAACAGTTCATTCATTCTCAAAACGGCTGCCTCTTCAATGCCGGCTTTTACAATTATTCCTGCATCGGCGAGGATTTTCAGTCCTTTTCCGTTCACCAGCGGGTTGGGATCTTTCATCCCTACCACTACTTTTCGTATTCCATTCTTTATGATCGCGTCGGTACAAGGCGGCGTTTTTCCCTGGTGTGAACAGGGTTCCATGGTAGCATATAAGATTGCACCCTTCACACTTTCTGTGGCATTTTCAATGGCATTGATTTCTGCATGGGGGCCACCGTAATACGCATGATACCCTTCCCCGATAATACGTCCGTTTTTTACTATCACGGCGCCTACCAATGGGTTGGGGTTCACCCATCCCAGCCCTTTCTTTGCAAGGGAAATCGCGCGCCTGAGATATTTCTGTTCTTCTTCCAATGAATATAAAAAAAAACCTGAAGAATAGTTCCTCAGGGCTATAGTTATTTTAAAACTGATATAACATCAATTTTAAAATAATTTTCTTCTTCCATCCAGACTTTAACTGTCGGTTCCGGAATTTCACCGGGTCCACCTGTTTTCGTGTGAAAAAGGTTCGCGGACTGTACCGCCGATCGGGAATTTCGCCCTGCCCTGAAGAAAATATTCGTAAAATAATATTCCGTTTATAAAAAATGTAAACGGACTACAAAGATACTATTATTTTAAAACTGTTAATCTTTTAACATTTTCTTAAATATTATAACTATAAAGATTTTTTTCTTCTATAAACTTTAGGATCTTGCTGAAGTAGAAAAAAGCATTTCAAAACGGATAAGCATCGGATGTAAAACATATACGGTTCCGTTGTGAATCGGATAAGCAGCCGTTGAAATTAACTGTAACACAAACACATAACGTGTAGCGAAAAAAAAGAGGCTATCTCGAAAGACAACCTCTTGCATGTCATCCCACTCTATTACCTGGAATGACGGTCGAATGATTTATTGCAGCACCAGTTTTTTCGTGGTTGACTGCTGTTCGGTGCGTACCTTAACAAGGTAGATCCCCTTCGGGTATCCGGCCATGTTGATTTCCCTGATCAGGTCGTTGGTAGAAGTAGTCCCTTTATCACTGAAGATCTCCTTCCCGGTAAGGTCGGAAATACTGATCGTGGCTTCCGCATTCCGGATTCCATGAATCACAAGGGAGAAATTACCGTTGGAAGGATTGGGTGAAAGCGTAAATCCGAAAACACCGGATGATTTATCGCCAATTCCTGCAGGAAAAGTAAGGGTGATATGAACAACATCCGTTGCAGTATCTGTGCAGGTTACGAGGGGATATGCCTTAAAGGTAAGATTAACCCCGCCATTATTTTTATCAACTGGTCCCGGATAATATAAGTTTGCAGAAACGGTGTCCATGTTGAAATGTCCGTCACCGTCGGTAAGCCATTTAACGGAACTATAAGATGTAGCTGTTCCGGAGGCAGGGAACAGGGGGATGGTGTTCGCATAGGTGGCATCGGGGCCTGCATCGGCAGTAGGGCTGTTGAAAGTTACCATGACTGTATCCGTTTTGGTGTTGGTTCCATCGTTCACTGCGGCGATATATTGTGTAGTAATGGTCGGGGTCGCAATTGGATTTTGTATTGTGGATGTAAATCCTGCCGGGATCGAAGTCCAGGAAAAGGTATAGGTTCCTGACCCGCCGGTTGCAGCAGCATTCAACTGGGATGATTGTCCGGAACAAATTGTTGAAGGAGTAGCTGTCGCATTAACGTTAAAAATGTCAGCAAAACTGAATGATGCAATCCTGGTTTTCCAGTTAGCCCCAGAGGTGGTTGCATAGTATTCATTCGTATACCAGAATGTACTGGCATTGGAAGGATCTATGGTCAGTGCACTATAATCTCCCCACCGGCTTGGAGTTCCACTCCAGGTATTGGTCTGGGAACCCCCTCCGTTGGTGATACCTGATTCATTTATCGTAAACTGATTCAGTGGATCACTCGACATTCTTCCGGTATAACGGATAGACGGATACATACTACCACTTGTTATGGAATATGCCAATGCAATGTTCCCTTCACTATCCATCGCAATACTGCCATTCCAACGCGAATTTCCATCACTTGGAGCATAGGTGGCCTGCTGATAGATGGACCATGGGTCTGATCCGGTTTTCCTGAATTCATACCAACGGATACCTGCCACGTTGCTTCCTGCATTTATAGTTCCATTGGTTACCATTGCCCAATGATCGCTGAAATTACGGAATTGCAGCCGATTCATGAGGGAGTAATTGTTGGATAATGCAGCCAGTTTTACACTGGTACTTTTTTGAGGTAATCCCACGCCATATGGTATAGATGAAAAAGGGATAATGTCTAATTGCGGGGATTGAGTAAATGTAGAGTTAGCTGGTGTAGTAAAGTCAGCATGAAACTCATAAAAATTCATTTTTGATGAAAGAGACCAGGCAAAATAGCCAGGAGTTCCAACTGGTGGGAAAGTGCCATCGCAATCGGCAGGAAGACCATGAAATAACCCGCCGTTACTGACAGGAAAGTAGATCATGGTAGCGGTAGGATTTGCGGCCAGCATCGCTGCACGGTCGAAGGCAGCGGCACCAGGTCCGAGATAACCTGTTGTGCTGAAGCGGTTCACACAAAGATAGTAAGCATCCTGCCATACACCCCATTTCGGATAATCAGGCATATCAGTAAAAGTATACTGGTAACGGTTATATGAACCAGTGGGATCATTGGTCACTGAAACAGCAACCATCATATAAGATGGATTGACCGCCGGGTAATTTGGTAATGAAAACTGGGTCATAAGCCATCTGTCGGCTTGTTCATCATACAACACAATTCCGTCACCATCATTTGAATTATTTGGCATCCCGTTCCAGATCTGACTTGTACTTAGCGGACCTAGAAGTTTCACACCGGTTTTATTGTAAATTGCATATTGGAGGTTGACAATCTGAACGTAATTATTTGGGCCAACATCACCAGTAGGATCCGGAGGACAAACTCCATTATTGGCGCCTGTACCATCAAAACTCTGATCGGTGGTATCTGGGCTTAAAATACCAAAATCAGATTGAACGTTGGGGTCACTATAAATTGCATCCGGATTATTTTCCTGAAACACATCTTTTGGATTCCGGTTTTTTACAACTCCGTCTTTCCAGCTCATATCCACCTTGGCATTGGGATCCTGGAACATGTCCCTCAATGGAACTGAGATATCAAAATAATTGGGTTTAATGACAATGGGTTTTCCCACATCGCTTTGTTTATTCTGTGCATGGCTTAAATTTACCAAAGTAAAGAACCCGATAAAAAGGTATAGGATTTTTTTCATAATGAAGGGGTTAAGAAATAAGGCGCAAAGATAATTGTTTTTTCAAATTCTTCAGATGCTTTTATTGATTTTTAACAGTAGATCAAAAACTCTGACACTGAAACAGATCCTATTAAAGATATTATACGGTTACGCAATCATTAAAATTGTTTGTACTTTTATCCTTCGGAATCACAGATATGAATCCAACCAATGATTTATGAATATCATCATAACAGGAGCAAGCAAAGGTATCGGTGCAGAGTTGGTTAAAACGCTCTGCAAGCACAAAGGGAACCAGATTATCGCCCTTGCCAGGAGTGTGGATGGCCTTCGCCGGCTGACAGCCGAATGCCAGAAGATCAATCCTTCATGCAAGATCATGACCCTCGAATTCGACCTTGTACAATTTGATTTTTACCCCTTTATCCTTCAGAAGATAGATACATTTTTTCATCGCTGCGATATTCTCGTCAACAATGCGGGTAAACTCATCAACCGTTCTTTTGACAAAATTGAGCCGCAGGACTTTGATGATATTTATAATGTGAATATTAAAGGCCTGTTTTTTTTCACCCAACTGATCCTTCCGATGATGAACAAAGGGGGCCACATCGTAAATATCAGCAGCATGGGGGGAATCCAGGGGAGTAAAAAATTCCCCGGATTATCTGCTTACAGTTCCAGCAAAGGTGCGGTTTCCATTTTTACAGAATCGCTTGCAGAAGAATTAAAAGAATCGGAGATCAGTGTGAATTGCCTGGCGCTTGGCGGCGTCCATACCGAGATGTTCGAAAGAGCCTTTCCCGGCATGAAAGGCCTTCAGTCACCCCCGCAAATGGCTCAGTTCATCGCCGACTTCGCCGTAACAGGAAACAGGTTTTTCAACGGCAAAGTCATTCCTGTGTCAATGGCTGTTCCCTGATGCTGGATGCTTGATGCTGGATGCTGGATAATATTACTTCACTCTTCACCCTTCACTCTTCACTCTGCACCAGTGCACCAATTATAGATAGTCCACAGTCCCATCTTTCGTTGAAACATGAAATGGTTCAATCGCCCGGTTGAAGATTCCATGAACATACGCGATGGCCATTCCATAATTTGTTACCGGAATTCCGGCATCAACTGCAGGTTTGAGTCGGCCTATCAGTTGTTTACGGGTGATCATACAACTCCCGCACTGGATCACCATGGCATATTCTTTCATATCCCCGGGGATACGGTCGAGCCCTGCTACTACCGTAAACTCCAGTTTCTTACCCGTGAAACTGCTCAACCATCGCGGAATTTTAATCCGCCCGATATCGTCGCAGGAAACATGATGCGAACAGGATTCAAGGATGAGCACACGATCCCCGTTTTTCAGTTTTGAAATGAAAGGTGTTCCTTTAAGATAATTGTCAAAATCTCCTTTTTGCCTTGCCAGTACAATACTGAAACTGGTCAGGGGGATATTCCTGGGAACCGCGGCATCGGCTTTGGGAAAGACCTGGCTGTCGGTAATCACCAGGGCAGGCTTTGGATCCATTTTGCGGATGTAGGCGTCCACTTCCCGTTCTTTGCAAATGACCACCACCCCGTCATGATCCAATACATCCCTGATCACCTGTACCTGGGGCAGGATCATTCTTCCTTCGGGGGCTTCAATATCGATTGGCGTGATCAGGAGTACAACATCACCGTAAGAGATCAGGTCACCCACCAGCGGTTTTTTCCGGTAGACTGATTCCGGCATTGTTTCCTGTATAGCCTGAATCACTTCTTCAATATTCGCCGGGAGCTTCGCACTGAACTCTATCACAGACACCGAATACCGATCATGAATCACCTTCAGGAGATTTTTTTCTGCCGGTTGCAGATCGGATTTGTTGTGAATGACAAGGAACGGCACATCATTTTTCCGGAAATCAGCGACGAGCCCCTTTTCCGGTTCATCAAAAAGATTTCCCGCGACCACAAGAATAGCGAGATCGATGATCTTCAGTATATCCCTGGAACGGAGGATACGCTTCTGTCCGAGTTCCCCGCTGTCATCAATGCCGGCTGTATCGATCACTACGGCAGGGCCGATTCCCGCAATCTCGATGGACTTCTTTACCGGATCGGTAGTTGTTCCGGCAACATCCGAAACAATGGCCGTTTCCTGCCCGGTCAAGGCATTGATCAGGGAACTCTTTCCAATGTTTCTTCGTCCGAAAATTCCAATATGCGGTTTTGTATCCCGTCCTTTTATCATATAGAATAATGTCACCTCTAGAATAATATCACCCCTGCGGGGTTTATTAACTCGCCAGCTCACCAACTCGCCAGTTCGCCAGCTCGTCAACTCATCAGCTCATCAACTCTTCCAACGTATATCCCATCTTCAGCAGGTTCTCCGCCTTCAGGAGGATCTTCATCTTTTCATTGCTGATCATTTTCAGTTCTTCATTTGCAGCAAAAATATCCAATCCTTTTGACTTCATGGTTTTTGCAATTTCCGAAGCATTGTTGTAACCGATAAAAGGTATCAGCGCCGTGGTTATAGCAGGACTCCTGAAAAGTTTTTCTTCCCCGGTTGTTATGTTTATCTTTATTCCTTCGATAAGGTTTGTTTTTATGGTCCGATCGGCGGCAATAAGCAGTTTCAGACTTTCGATCAGGGAACATCCGATGGCCGGAAGATAGGCATTCAGTTCCAGGCATCCCTGCGAACAAAGTGAAGTTATCAGCTGGTCGTTGGCATAGATCCGGTGAACTACACTGATCACGAATTCGGGAATCACAGGGTTGATTTTGCCGGGCATGATGGAGCTGCCGGCCTGTTTCTGTGGCAGGTCAATTTCTTTATTACCGACCAGATCAGAGGCAAGCAAGCGCAAATCTGAAACCATCTTCTCCAGGTTTACAGCGTGTGCTTTCAAGGTTGCATGAATTTCCACGTAGGAATCCAGTCCGGAAGTCGCATCTGCCATGTTTTCACTGCGCGCAACCGGCAATCCTGTGAGTTTCTGAAGATGGCTGACGGCTTCCATGATGAAGAACCGGGGAATGGCAAGTCCGGTACCGATCGCACCGCCACCCAGGTTTACAAGCTTGATACGTTCAAAACACTTGGAAACGCGCCACCAATCGCGGGAGAGTGCCTCGCTGTAAGTACTGAATAGTTTTCCAAAGGAGGAAGGGACAGCTTCCTGCATCTGGGTATAACCGATCCTTAAATCATTACGATGGGCATTTTCCTGCGATTCAACTTTGCCCCTTAGTTCATTTATTGCAGGCTCGAGTTCCGATAGCAATTTCATCACGGCGACCTTTAATGCCGTTGGGATCACATCATTGGTCGACTGAAAAACATTGGCATGTTCAACAGGATCGATGAGGCTATAACTTCCAGGCTTATGGCCGAGTTTAAGCAAGGCTGTATTGGCGATAATCTCATTGATGTTCATGTTGATGCTGGTGCCGGCACCACCGGAAATTGCAGGCACAATGAACTGATCAAAATGTTTTCCCTCTGAAATTTCTTTTGCCGCTTCAATCAATACGGAAAGGATATCGCCGGGGATCAGCCGGAAAGGAACTTCCTTTCCGGGATATTTTGAAGTAACCGCGTTCGAAAAAGCATAGCAGGTTTCATAGCAAGCTTGTTTTACCAAGCCAACAGATTTATACCATTCGATAGGAAAACCTGTTTCGTCGGGAAAATTTTCCTGTGCACGCAAGGCATGAATGCCATAAAGCGCATCTTCCGGGATATTCCTGCTTCCAACAATATCATTTTCAATCCGAAAACGTGTCATCACCAATTTCTTTATCACAGATTTTTTGTAATTTTACGAATTCATTTTGACAAAACGGGCATCTTGAAAAGAATATTTTATTTTCTTTTCCTTTTGTGTATCACCAGCCAGGTTCATGCACAGATCGACAATAATTTTTGGTTTGTGGCGCCGGAAGTTGCTAACCACCATGGAGACCGGCCAATTAACGTTAGGATCTCCACCATGGCTGATACCGCCAACATCATATTCCGGATGCCGGCAAGTCTTTCTTTTGTCCCCATCACACAAAAAATCAATCCAAACTCAAGCTACACAATTATTCTTACTCCCTGGATCGACAGCATTGAAAACAAACCCGCTGACAAGGTCCTCAATTATGGGTTGTTGCTGACTTCCGACAAAAATATCACCGCTTATTATGAAGTGGCAAATTTCCAGAATCCTGCAGTATCTTCCTTTAAAGGTAAAAACGCATTGGGTACGGAGTTCTATATTTCCGGGCAAACCAATTATCCGAACCATGTTTATGCTGGTGGAACTGATGGTAGTGAAGCTTTTGACATCGTTGCAACGGAAGACAGCACCCATGTCATGATCACTCCCACCCTTGCCATTAACGGCCATCCTGCCGGTGTAACATTCCAGGTCATCCTGAACAAAGGACAAACCTATTCAGCGAGAACACTGGATGTTTCCGCTCCTGCTTCACTGGCAGGCTCTCATGTGGTATCCGATAAGCCCATTGCCATCACAATTATGGATGATTCCATTGTTACGGGTGGTTATGATGAAATTGCGGATCAGACCATTCCCATCAATATCCTCGGATGGGATTACATCGTGATCAAGGGATATGCGGATAATGCGACAGGAAACAACGATGAACATGTTTACATTCTATCGACCAAAGACAATACGGATATTTACCTCGATGGGAATGCCGTACCCATCACGAACCTGAACACGGGTGGCCAGTACAATTATCCCATTCCTACTGCAAACAATACGGTTAAGATCAAGGCTACAAATCCTGTATATGTTTACCATTTGTCGGGTCATACCGGAGAAGCCGGTTCGGCCATCATTCCGCAGGATTCCTGCACAGGTTCCCGCCAGGTTGGCTTTACCCGTACAACCGGCAATGCATTTGCACTGCTTATCCTGACGCGAAACGGGAACCAGGGATCCTTCCTCCTGAACGGGGATAACAGTATCATCCTGGCATCTGATTTCAATATTGTTCCCGGTACCGGAAATGCATGGGTCTATTACCGGAAAAACAATCTGCCGGTAAATCAGGTTCCTGTGGGAGCCAACCAGATCGTCAACACCTCGGGGAAATTTCACCTGGGTATCCTGAATATGGGTTCCGGCGGAAGTTCCGAATACGGATATTTTTCCGATTTCAGCAGTCTTTACCTGGGCGCCGATAAATCATTGTGCCCGGGCGACAGCCTCACCCTCGACGGTGGACTTGACAGGGCATCCTATGAATGGAAAAAACTGATCACCGGAACGTGGGTGACGATTAACACGAATCGTTTTCTTGTTGTTCATGACTCCGGTTATTATGCCGTTATGACCAACGGCGATTTTTGCGAATTGCGTGATACCATTCATGTCGGCCTTTATCCAATTGCAGCTGTTAATCTCGGGCCGGATACCACTTTGTGTGAAGGTGTCTCCATCACCCTTGACCCTGGTCTTTTCGTTAGTTACCACTGGCAGAACGGATTCACAGGCAGGTTGTTCACCACAAACTCTGCAGGGCTCTACTGGGTGGAAATCACCAACAACAATGGCTGTAAAGCCATTGACACCATTGTCATAGCAGTGGATTCACTTCCGAAGGCCACGGGAATAATAGCAGGTCTGTCACCGGTTTGTCAGGGACAGAATGGCGTCATCTATTCGGTAGATCCCTTCCCGTTTGCCGGCACTTATTCGTGGACGAACCCAACTGGCGCCACCGGGACAAGTACGACGAATTCGATTACCCTGGATTACGGTGTTGCAGCGCTTTCAGACACGATCCGCGTAAAGGGGCACAATGCCTGTGGTTTTGGGCCTGAACTGAAGAAACCCATTATCGTGGATCCTTTGCCAAGCCCTGCAAACCCTATCACGGGTCCCGGCAGCATTTGTGCTGGTCAGTCAGGATCGGTATATTCCGTCATGCCCATCAACTATGCAACGTCGTATCTTTGGTCGTTTCCTCCGGGAATAACGATCGTTTCCGGAAACGGGACAAATTCCGTTACCGTAGATGCTTCACTTATCGCACTTTCCGGGAATATTACCGTGTTGGGAAATAATTCCTGCGGCGATGGTCCTTCGTCATACTTCCCGCTGACGATAAACCCCCTTCCTGTTCCATCGGTCAGTGGCCCGGCGACAGTTTGCCTGAATTCAAATGGTATTTATTCCACAGAATCGGGTATGACCGCTTATACCTGGAGTGTTCCTGCCGGCGGGACCATCCAATCAGGAGCCGGAACCAACACCATCACTATCCTCTGGACTACACCCGGTTTGAAAACCATTTCTGTGATCTACACCAATCTTGAGAATTGCACTGCATCTTCCCCATCAACTTACAATATAAATGTCACAACACTTCCAGTACCTTCCCTCACGGGACTGACGAATATCTGCAAAGGAATCCCGGTTATTTATACCACAGATGCAGGTATGAGCAATTATTCCTGGTCGGTATCTCCCGGTGGAACCATCATTGCCGGCGGCACAGCTATGGATGCAACGATAACCATAACCTGGAACAATCCGGGAACAGACACGGTTGGGGTAAATTATTCTGCAGGAACCGGGTGCACCGCAGGCGCCCCCACGGTACTCACCATTACCGTTAAACCCAGTCCTGTAATTGCCAATGCGGGAAACTCCTCAGTTTGTTCGAATGGAACCACAAGCGTCCAACTTCAATCCAATCCCGCAGGTTCAACTTTTTCATGGACTGCATCCGGGAGCTCCCTGAATGTAACCGGGTTCAGCGCTTCAATTGGACCGGTCATTGTGCAGACGCTCCAGAACACAGGATTTGCAATAGAAACTGTCACTTACACTGTAACACCTACGCTGAATGGTTGCATCGGAACGGCCTCCGATTTTCATGTATCCGTATTTCCAGTGCCGGATGTTTTTTTCACTCCGAACGGACAATCCCTTTGTTCAGGAGTATCCACAAGCATTACATTGAATTCAAATGTTGCAGGTGCATCCTATTCCTGGACAGCTTCAGGAAGTTCAGGCAATGTTAATGGGTTTGGTCCCGGGAGCGGCTTATCGATTGGCCAGGTTATCAACAATACCGGAACCTCCATTGAATCGGTAACCTACGTTGTTACACCTTCCGCTAATCTTTGTCCGGGAATATTGAATACGGTTACGGTTACGGTCTATCCTCTTCCACCGGTAAGTTTCACTGCATGCAACGACCTGGTAACGACAACTGCTGCAGCTCCTTTCGTGCTGAAAGGAGGCGTTCCTTTGGGAGGAACCTATTCCGGGACAGGCATTGTTTCAGGCATTTTCTATCCCAGCCTTGCTGGCACAGGCACTCTGACCCAAATTTATTCCTACACAAATACGTGGGGCTGCACTGCGACTGCAAACCATGCGATAACCGTCATCAACGCAGCCCCTTTTACCTGTGGAAATATGCTTACCGATCCAAGGGACAGCCATCTTTATCCTACAGTTCAACTGGGAACGCAATGCTGGATGGCGGCCAACCTGGATTATGGGTCTGTGATCCCTTCCACCCAGTTTCCGCGTGATAATTGTTCACCCGAAAAATATTGTTTCAATGATAATCCTTCCAACTGTTCATCTTATGGCGGACTTTATATTTGGGATGAAATGATGCAGTATGAGGATATACCATCAATCCAGGGATTTTGCCCCCCGGGATGGCATGTCCCGGTTGAAAATGAATGGAATACGCTGTTCGATATGTTTATCAGCAATGGTTTTGCCGGTGCCCCATTGAAATATACCGGTTATACGGGATTCAATGCCTTACTTGATGGTTTGCGTTTCAAATACAGGGCCTGGGGAATGGATAATTTTGCGACCCTCATCTGGTCATCTTCCTCTCACGGCCCGGATAAAGCATGGGCTCACGGCATGAATTCCTTTAATCCGAGTGTTTCTTATTATCCTGCTTCAAGGTCGAATGCATTCGTCGTTCGATGTGTTAAAGATTAACAGACAACCTTTTTGTTTCATTGTGGTCTATTAGTGTAATTACGAAAAGAGTATTGCATGTAACAGGTACTGTGAGGTGCCCGGAATTTGCAATTTCGGCTAAAAAAGTAGTACCTTTATTCGTTTTATAAACACATATATATCCACATATACGTTCCTTTCATGAGACAAAGGATTTACTTTCTGATTCAGATGATTCTTGGATTGTTAATTTTCCAGGTTAATGGATTTCCTGAAGGATCGAAAGAAATTTATATTGGTACCCATAAAACTTGGCTGTTCTTGTGTACGAATAATATTAACCACTGTAACAATGGCGGCGACAGAACACCTTTTGCCACCTTTGGATGCACCGAACCCGATCGCTTATATTTTTCCACCATAACAAACAACGAAACTGTCTTCATGGGTTTCAACGGGTCAAATGAAGATTCGGGTCCGCATCATATTGTTTTCCAGATAAAGGATATGTCAGGAACAGTTGTTTACCCCGAGATGAGCCTTCCGACTGCAGGAACAGGATTCATACCTACAATAAATGAAGCCCGTGTCGGCCCGTTCCAGATCTATGGAGCAGGTGGTTACACGGCTATTGATTTTCACCCGGCTACTCCGGGAACTTATTATATTGAATTTGCCATGAGGAATAATTCAGGCGGCGCTTTTTTTAACGGTGGTATCGATATTGACCTGATTGATATTACCGTGCAGGATATTGTTTCAGGTATTGTGAAACCGGGCAGGCTTAATTCCAAATCATGGCAATTCTATGAAAGCAATAATACACACTGTTCTGCAACGACCTATATCTATTCGGTCGATAGCATTATCACATCTTGCCAATTCAATAACATGCAGGGAGGGATCTGGGTTCAGTTCTGTAACCAATGGGGTTGCCAGAATACAGGCAATTTTGTTCAAGACAGGAAATCCAGGAATCAACAATCCCTTCTCCCCCAGTTCAAGATTTTTCTGAACAACCCCGATGTCATTCTTTACCCACCTGCCACCACACTTGGCCAGATTGTTCCCCCTCAACCCTATGGTATCCAGAATTGCAATACCGGGCATATTGATTTCTATGTTAATGTTGACAAGCCTGGAGCTGTAGAGATCGACCTGACATTTGGAGGGTCTTACGTTACAAGGATCCTGAACCAGCAGGTTGTGGTTGGCACCAACCTGTTAACCTGGGACGGGCTCGATGGAACGTTACCGGCGGGAGTTCCTGTTCCAAACGGCATCAACGTTACCTTTACTGTAAAATACATCAACGGCCTGACCAACTTGCCTTTTTATGATATTGAAGGCAATCCTAACGGGTTCGTTGTCTCACTGGTAAATCCTTCCGGGGCTACACCGCTTGTTTACTGGGATGACTCCAACGTTGGTGGCGGCACGAACTTTACAGGTTGCTTAAGCCCTCCTGGTTGCCATACATGGAACGATCCCTGGGGGAATGTAAAAACCATCAATACCTGGTGGTACAATGTTTCGGCCACAACGACACCCGTAGACATCATTCAGTTCCGGCATGCCGGCACACTCACTTTTGTACAACCCCCTCAGTCAGTTTGTGCAGGAACCAACGGCCATTTGTTCTCAGTCAATACAGATCTCAACACAGAACTATATCATTGGAGTTATACCGGTACCGGCGCCACAATTCACCAGACTAATCCGTCTGATAACTTTGTCACCGTGGATTTTGCGCTGAATGCCACTTTCGGTAACCTGCAGGTTTACGGAACAAACTCCAACTGCCTTGCACCTGGGCCGACTTCATCGTTAGCCATCACCATAAAACCTGTTCCGGTGTTAAACCCACCTTCACCCAATACCATCTGCACAGGAGTAGCAACGAATATCACCCTTACCTCTGTTCCCGCCAGCACGAATTTCAGCTGGATCAGTCCTGCACCTACCTGTTCTCCCAACATTGTTACCTGTCCTCCAGGCTTGGTGAATTCCAACGTAATCAGCGATGTGCTGAACCTGACGAACAACATTTCCGGATCGGTTGTTTACCATATCATATCCAGCCTGAATGGCTGCAGCAGTAACCCACAGGATTTCACTTTAACAGTACTTCCGTCGCCCGTGCCCGTGATTGCCGGCAATGCCAGTGTTTGTGTGGGTTCTACCAGTATTGTTTATTCAACCTTAGCTGGGATGACGGGATATGACTGGACTGTTTCCGGCGGGGGATCAATCACAGCCGGCCTGGGAACAAATTCAATTACTGTTAGTTGGAATGCTGTTGGCGCACAAACTGTTTCTGTTGGTTACACCGATGTAAATTCCTGTACATCTCTAAACCCGACAGTTTACAACGTCACGGTCAACCTTTTACCTGTTCCTGCCATTGGCGGTCCTGTGGCAGCTTGTGCCGGATCTACCGGAAATATTTATTCCACACTAACGGGAATGACCAATTACCAGTGGAATGTTTCTGCAGGCGGAACCATCTTTTCAGGTGGAACAACAATCGACAACACCGTTACCGTTACCTGGATTACGCCGGGACCTCAAACGGTAAGTCTCAACTATACTGATGCAAACACCTGCACGGCAGCCTCACCCACTGTATATCCGGTTACTGTTAACGTTCTTCCGGTTCCGGTGATTTCAGGAGCTGCAGGTATGTGCCTCAATACGACCGGTACTTACTCTACCGACCCCGGGATGACAGGATATTTATGGACTG
>JADGPR010000103.1 GCA_017882335.1 Bacteroidales bacterium
CTGTTTCTCCATGAAAATATTCGTGAAAAAGAATAAGGTTCTTGTTTTCTTCACGTTGGTAAAAATCTTTATATCGTCCATGTACAGGCCTTTTAGCGTTTTGGTCTTCAATAAATATCTTTTGCAAACGTACATTTATTTGGAAGGCCACTTCTTCCAGGTTAAGATAATTACCTGACCTACTGGGAAACTCTACCTTAAATTCATTACCAAAATACTGATAGTATGATTTTAACGATCTTATAATAAGATAATTCATGGGAAACCATATAGGTCCACGCCAATTAGAATTGCTGCCAAATATTTTAGTTGTTGATTCGCCAGGATCGTATTGCAGGGAAAATAATTGTTTATCGATCTCAATTTTGTAATTCCTGATATGCTTTTTTGAAACAGACCGGATGCCATAAGGTGAAAGGAATTCTTCTTCATCCAGTATGGCTTTAAGTATTTTTTTCAGTTTCTCTATGTAAATAAGGGAAATGAGTTTATCACTCTCTCCTTTTTCTTCTTTCTGAATAACTGCTATATACAGGCCGCGTTCTTTGCAAAACTTTCTGAACCAATTAATTCCATGGCTAAATTGTTCCAGCTTATTCAATACATTTTCAGGAAGATACAGGGTTGCAAAAATTGAGGTGAGGCCAACAATGGAGCGTACTTTTATTGGCACTTTTTTACCGTCAGGATATTTAAGAACATCATAAAAAAAGTTTTGTTCTTCATCCCAAAGTCCATTTGTATTTAAAGATTCCGCAATTAATGTATATTGTTCAAAATACTTCAGGGCAACATCCTGAAAAGTATCATCGTATTGTGCAATTTCAAGGGCTATTTCAAGCATGTATGTCGCAAACATTCCCATCCATGCGGTACCATCGGCCTGCTCCAGGATACATCCTTTTTGAATTAAGGAATTGCGATCAAGAACGCCTATATTATCAAGGCCAAGAAATCCACCTTCAAAAATATAGTTTTCTTCCGCATCTTTCTGGTTAGCCCACCAGGTAAAGTTGATGGTTAATTTCTGAAAGATGCGTTTGAGAAAATCTATATCACCAATGCCTGTATTTTTCTTATCAATTTCATATACCCGCATAGCAGCCCAGGCTTGTACAGGTGGGTTAACATCACTGAAATTCCATTCGTAAGCAGGAATTTGTCCATTGGGGCGTGTATACCATTCTCTGTTTATAAGAATTTGTTGCTGTTTGGCAAACTCCGGATCAATATATGCAAAAACAATCGTATGAAAGGCTAAGTCCCATGATGCATACCAGGGGAATTCCCATTTGTCGGGTACTGAAATAATATCACGGTTATTCAGGTGTTCCCAATTGTGGTTTCTTCCTGTCAATCGCTCCCCGGGAGGAGCAGGTTGTCCTTTATCGCCCCGCAACCATTCCCTGACATCATAGTAATAGAACTGTTTATTCCAAAGCATTCCGGCATAAGCCTGTCGGGCTATAAGGGTTTCCTGAGGGGACAGATTAGCCGGTAAGATGTTTTTGTAAAAATCATCTGCTTCCTTTTTTGATTTAGTGAAAGCAATATCATAATCCTTTCCTAAAGGTTTTTGAAGGTTTTTCTTCCGGGATATACGCAGCCGAAACCTGGCCGTACCGGCAGGTTCAACATTCACTTTGTAAACCGGAGTGAATTTTGTTCCTTTGTTTTTGTTCTTAAAAATAGCAAAGTCATTATTGATCACTGCCGTATGAAAGGCATCTTTTACAAATGGTGTTTCATTGGCAATCTTGAAAATCTTCTCCTTATTGGTCTCGTTTTCTGTGAATAATAATTGTTCAGCCTGATCGAAATAAAGATAATACTGGCCAATAAAAGGATGAGTGGCACAAATATAGGATACTCCTTCAGAATTTTTATGCATTTGTATTTCCGGTTTTCCCTGGATCAGATCGGGTGACCATTGTTTACGATACCATAGAGTCGGCAATACAGTAATTGGAGCTGTTTTCTTACTCTGGTTTTTAACTTCTATGAGGATGCAAATGTCCTCCTGATCAATTTTAGCATAGGTAATAGTAATGTCAAAATAGTTGCCTCCATCGAATATTCCTGTATCCAGTAACTCAAATTCTTCTTTCAGAACGGAACGTTTCTTGTTTTCTTTCAACAACTTCTCGTATGGAAAAGCCTCCTGAGGATATTTATACAAATACTGCATATAGGAATGTGTTGGGGTATTATCGAGATAATAATACAGCTCTTTTACATCTTCGCCATGATTACCCTCAATGTTAGCGAGCCCAAATAATCTCTCTTTCAGGATCGGGTCCTTTCCATTCCAAAAAGCCGGGGCAAAGCAAAGCTGACATTGAGCATCGGAAATCCCTGCAAGTCCGTCTTCTCCCCAGCGATAAGCTCTTGATCTTGCATGTTCATGAGGAAAATATTCCCATGCCTTTCCATCTTTACTGTAGTCTTCACGTACCGTACCCCACTGACGTTCACTCAGATAAGGGCCCCAACTTGCAGTCGGAAGCTTATTTTCTTTCTGTTTTGCAAGACGCTGTTCTTCAATAGTAATATTCTTATTCATTTTCCCTGTAATTTTTGCCTGTGCTTTTTTTCATAGATACTTTTATTCCCTGATTTTTTATTTTTTATCATCTTTTTCAAGTGGCATTACAATCCAGTTATGACTATCTCTGGCAATAAGTGCTTCTGCATCTGCGGGACCTTGCATACCAACAGAATAGTTGGGAAAACCTGTTGCGGTATTCGCTTCCCAGGCTTCAATGATAGGCATAAGAATACTCCATGCTGCTTCCACCTGGTCAGCGCGCATGAAAAGCGTCGCATCTCCCATGACAATATCAAATAAAAGTGTTTCATATGCTTCGGGAGCAACGGCTTCATAGGAATTGTAGTAATCGAACAGCATGTTAACAGGGTTTAGCACCATTTTTAAACCTGGCCTTTTTGACTGGAAGCGAAGCCGGATACCCATATTCGGTTGTATATTCAGTATTAACCTGTTGGACTCCCAGCTATCTATGGATTCAGGAGGGAAAGATTGGTGTGGCACAGGCCTGAATTGAATTGTGATGACCGAGATTGTTTCATTCATTCGCTTGCCAGTACGCAGGTAAAATGGCACATCCTGCCAGCGCCAGTTGTCAATAAAAAATTTGATGGCTGCAAAAGTTTCTGTATTGGAGGTTTTATCTACTCCGTGTTCCTGCCTGTAACCTTTTACTTTTTTGCCTTCAATCCACCCTGCTCCATACTGGCCACGAACTGCATAAGAATGCACATCTTCACGTTTGATTTTACGCACAGCATGAAGCACATCGACTTTGCGGTTGCGTATTTCATCCGCATCAAATGAGACCGGAGGTTCCATTGCGATGAGACATAACAACTGCATCAGGTGATTCTGGATCATATCACGCAGAGCGCCGGCATGATCGTAATAGCTTCCGCGATTTTCCACGCCCAACTGTTCTGCCACCGTAATCTGAACACTTTCTATATAGTTACGGTTCCAGATTGGTTCGAACAAAGCATTCGCAAAACGAAAGACAAGAATATTCTGCACGGTTTCTTTACCGAGGTAATGATCAATCCTGTACACCTGTGATTCGTCGAAAATGTTGCATAGTAACAAGTTAAGCTTTTTAGCACTTTTAAGATCGTGTCCGAAAGGCTTCTCTACAACTATCCTGCTCAAATTCTTATTCTTTGCCAATCCTGCATCTCCAATTTTCTGCGCGATCTGCTCAATAAATGAAGGAGGAATAGCCATATAAAATACGCGGTTGACGTCGCCTCCCCATTCTTTTTCGAATTTGCCAAGTTGTTTTTTCAGGATAGTATAGGTGGAATCATCGGTGAAATCTGATTTTTGGTAATGAAGATATTTCGCAAAGATATGCCATTTGCTTTTTTCCGTTTTTCCTCTGCGCGAAAAATGATCTATACCATCATGCAGATCGTTCCGGAATGCTTCATCACTCATATTTTTGATGTCTAACCCAAGCACCGCAAACCTTTGAGGCAGCAATCCGTCCAGGTAAAGGTTGTAAATCGCCGGCATCAATTTACGATGTGTAAGATCTCCACCGGCTCCAAAAATGACAATAATGGTTGTATTTGGATTTTCTGAAGTTTCCATTACTAATGTTGTTTTTGATTCCATTCTGTATGAAATGTGCCCTCTCTGTCGGTGCGCTCATAGGTATGGGCACCGAAATAGTCGCGTTGCGCCTGTAAAAGATTGTCAGGAAGCCAGCCACTGCGATAACTGTCGTAATAAGACAATGAAGCCATCAGAGCAGGTAAGGGTATTCCTGTGTTAATACCGGTTCGTACAATCTGGCGTGCATTTTCCTGTAATCCGGCCAGTTTTTCTTTAAAAACTTCACTGAGCATAAGGTTGGATAATGCAGGCTGTGTAGTAACGGCAGCCATGATGTCATCCAGCACTGAGGCTCTGATGATGCAGCCTTCCCGCCAGATGCCAGCAATATCTTCCAGTTTAAGATCATATTGGTAAGCATCTGAAGCATTACGCAGTAGCGCCATACCCTGTGCAAATACAGTGATTATTGAAAAATAAAGCGCATTTTCCAGTGTATCGGCCAGTTTTTGCTTATCGATGTTTATTTTCATATCCGGCCCTTGCAATTGCTTTTGTGCGACCAGGCGTTCTTCTTTTAAAATCGAAATATTCCGCATCGAAACAGCAACGTCAATCACAGGAACCGGCACCTGAAGTGCCATGGCATCTTCCGTTGTCCATGCACCTGTACCTTTTTGATGAGCGCTGTCAAGGATCATATCGACAAGACGATTTCCTGTCAGGTTGTCTTTCTGTTTAAAAATATCTGAAGTGATTGATACAAGATATGATTTAAGTGATCCGTCATTCCATTTTAAGAAAATATCATGCAGCTGATCATTGCTCATTCCAGCTCCTTGTTTGAGTAACTGGTAGGCTTCTGCAATGAGTTGCATGAATGCATATTCGATGCCATTATGCACCATCTTAACATAATGACCGGCCGATCCCGGACCAAGGTAAGCCACACATGGCTCTCCTTTTGCTTTTGCAGAAATGGCTTCTAATAGTGGCGCCACTCTCTCATATGCTTTTTTCGATCCTCCGGGCATGATGCTTGGACCATTGCGTGCACCTGATTCGCCTCCTGATATGCCTACACCCATGAAATGGATTTTTTCCTTTTCCAGTTTTTTAATGCGGAGATTTGTGTCTGAATAATGAGAATTGCCGCAATCCATTACCAGATCATTCTTTGACATCCATGGTTTTAGCTTATTAATCACTGAGTCTACAATAGATCCGGCGGGCACCAGCAGAAGTATCACACGAGGCTTTTTCAGTGCATCTGCAAATTCTTTAAGATTATGCGCTCCGCAAATTTTATAGATCCCTTTTCCTTTCTCCAGTATTTCCACCTTGGAAAAGTCCTTATCGAAGCCTGCCACTGAAAATCCATGGTCACACATGTTATACACAAGGTTGCGCCCCATCGTTCCCAATCCTATCATTCCATAGTCATAAAGTCTCTTTTCCATTATTTATTCTTTTCTTGTTATTTGATTAAGGGAATTTGATTGTTTGACCTATTTAGACATTTGAATTTTAAGTTTTATCCATGCTATGTAATGCAAAAGCTGCAGCACCAATTACACCAGAATCATTGTGTAATTTGGCTGGCAGAACTTTAAGGTTTTCTGTTGCAGCTTTGAGTGCATATTTTTTTACACCTTTTTCTATCCTGCCGAGCAACTGTGGCATCCCTTCCATTATTCCGCCACCCAATATGAGACGGCAGGGGCCAAAAGCATTAACTAATGCAGTTGCCCCGGCTATCAAAGCATCAGCAAGATTATCAACTATTTTTTTTGCCAGTGCATCATTCTTCCTGGCAGCTTCTGCCACAGTTTTAGCAGTGATTTTATTGATTTCATTTCCCGCAATGGCAAGCAGAATTTTTCCACCCTTCTTATCTGTACTGACCATTGCCTGTGCATCACGTGCAACGGCCCAGCCTCCAGCCAATGCTTCAAAGCAACCTTTGTTGCCGCAATGACATTCAGGGCCATGCAGATCAATGGTCATATGACCTATTTCACCGGCAGTATTGTTACATCCGGCCAGCATCCGGCCATCGCTTACAATGCCTCCTCCTATTCCGGTACCAATAAAAATACAGACGAGATCATCACAATTTCTTCCAGCCCCGTAAAGCCATTCACCCCATGTCGCAGCTCTCACGTCATTGCAAATCCTGACATGTTTATGGAGCATAGCTGATAAATCATCTTCCAGCTTTACTTCGTGCCAATTAAGGTTCGGCGCATAATGTACTATGCCAGATGATCTGCTTATTTGGCCAGGTATGCCAATACCGACAGCAGATGGGACTGCATCCCCGTTTTTTTCGCAAAGTTGGTGAATGGTTTCTGTGATTTGTTTAAGAATTGCCTCATATCCCTTTTTGCTGTCTGTAGGCACACGAAGACGATCATGAAGGAGACCGGAAGAATTGACAAGTGCCACTTCAATCTTTGATCCTCCAACATCAATACCAATCGCCCATTGATTTTTACTCATCTTAATGAATTAATTACCAATGGCCTGCATTGCAAGGTCACCACCCATTTTTCCAGGCCCCATTAT
>JADGPR010000055.1 GCA_017882335.1 Bacteroidales bacterium
CTGAACTCCCGAAACCGGGAATATTCAAAGTTTCCTGATATCCTGCGTCCTATCGGTGCTACGCCATATTGGGAAGCCACTGCCGGGATTGAGAACATTCTGCAGTTTATCCGTGTGGATGCTGTCTGGCGGCTGACGCATCTGAATGATGCACAAAATCCCAATGTCCCGAAATGGGGTATTTTTGTCTCCCTGAACTTTTCGTTCTGAGGTGTTGATATTATTGATAATTTTGGGATGTCAGATCCCGAATTCCATAAGCCAAGTACCAGATGCTGCTTCGAACTGAAAAAATAGTCAAGAAATACCGTAAACGCACGGTCGTGAACGAAGTTTCCGTCCAGGTGCAGCAAGGAGAGATTGTAGGATTACTGGGGCCAAACGGCGCTGGGAAAACCACTTCTTTTTATATCATTGTCGGGTTGATCAAACCTTTTTCCGGGACTGTGTTTTTAGATGACCTCGATATTACAAAAGAGCCGATGTACCGCCGGGCACAGCGCGGGATTGGTTATCTGGCTCAAGAACCTTCTGTTTTCCGTAAATTAAGTGTGGAAGATAACATCCGTGCGATCCTTGAATTCACTCCCTTGACAAAGGCACAGCAAAAGGAACGGCTGGAAAGTCTTCTGGATGAATTCGGCCTGCAGAATGTCAGGAAAAGCCAGGGGATCCAGCTCTCCGGAGGTGAACGGCGAAGAACCGAAATTGCGAGGTGCCTGGCCGTCGATCCAAAATTCATTCTCCTTGATGAACCCTTTGCCGGTATTGACCCGATTGCTGTGGAAGATATTCAGAACATCGTACGGAAACTGAAGAAGAAGAACATCGGCGTTCTGATTACCGATCACAATGTTCATGAAACCCTCACCATCACCGACCGCTCTTATCTCCTCTTCGAAGGATCCATCCTGATGGCCGGCACTTCGCAGGAACTGGCACAGGATCCGCATGTCCGCAAAGTTTACCTCGGACAAAATTTTGAGCTGCGTTAGAAAACGGGAATAGCAATGAATTTTTTTACATCTTCTTCTGGTATACCACCGACAAAAGCAGGTATGCCAGGATCACCATGGGAACCGCACTGATAGAAAAAATCAGCAGAAGAACCAGGGAAAGGAACAAGAAGATAAACCGGTGCTGGTTGTCTTTCCACGACATGGATTTGAATTTCATGGAAAACAGTCGCAGATCCGAGATCAGCAGGTAAGAGAAAAAAACCGCCAGAACCGCCAGAACGCGTGGGTTTGAGAACAACGCCACCATGAAATCCAGTTGAATAAATGTATGAATCCTGTCCTGGATGTGGATGATCATCGGGATAGAAGCAAAAAAGATCGCATTGGCCGGGGTCGGAAGGCCGATGAAATTCACCTCCTGGCGGGGATCAATGTTGAATTTGGCCAGGCGGAGTGCAGAACACACCGGGATCATCAATGCGAGATAAGGAACGATATTCCAACGTTCCAGGATGTTGCAGCCATTTGTGCAATGAATGGAGAGCAACTGGAAAATGATCAGCCCGGGAGCTACGCCGAAGGAAACCAGGTCGGCAAGAGAATCAAGTTGTTTTCCGAGCTCTGAATAGGCCTTCAGTAACCTCGCAGCCGTGCCGTCCAGGTAGTCGAAAACCGCAGCAATAAAGATGAAAACCGCCGCCCACACCAGGTGGTTCTGCAGGACCAGGGAAACGGAAATAAGTCCGCAAATAAGGTTCAGCGTTGTAAGGGCATTGGGAATATGCTTCTTCATTTTTGGGAATATTGAATCAAAATGTAAAAGTACCTAAAATTTTATGAAATTCGATATGCATTTTGCGACACATCGAATCAGAAACTTTTTTATTTTTGCTGCACCTACTATACTGACTAAATAAAAAAACTATGAAAACAATCTTTACGAAAGCCTTTTGTCTCATCAGTTTTGCAATCGCTTTCGCAGGAACTGCAACTGCTCAATTTACAATTTCAGGTGAATTTCGCCCCCGGGCCGAATACCGTGACGGCTACCTCAAGCTGGGCGACTCTTCCCTGACCGGGTATGCCACCATCCTCGGCAGAAGCCGTCTTATCTTTGATTACAACAGCGAAAAGATACAAACACGTTTTTCTGTCCAGCATGCTTTTGTTTTCGGGGAAAACCCTTATTCTTCCGATACCATTACAAAAAATACAGTCAATATTTTCGAAGGATGGTTCCGCTACAATTTCACGAAAAATTTTGCCGTCAGGATCGGCCGGATGGGATTGACCTACGATGATATGCGGATCTTCGGATTATCGAACTGGAAACAATGGGGTGCCACACACGACCTCGTGAACCTTGAATGGAAAGCCCCCGAAGCCAATTATGTTGGAGACTATGGCTTTGCCATTAACAATACCGCACCCGCATCTTCTTACCTGGGCGACTATACCATTAAGAATTACAAGTACATGAGTTACCTCTATAACCAAAAGAAATTCTTTAAAGACAAACTTACCGTCTCCCTGCTGGGGGTTTTAGATGCCTACCAGAAACCAAATACTTCCTACGATAACATTGTTACAAAAACAGTTGTCACCTGGGTCACCAACGGTACCGATACCGTTGGATCATTTACTACGACTACTACCACAAAAACCCCCGTCACCGAAACGCACAATCTCACCATTTATGCACGGGGAACCGTCGGTGCAACGGTGGCATTTAACTGGAACAACCTGAGTGTTTTCGCCAACGGATTTTACCAGACCGGTCATTATAAGGATGGCCGCAACCTGAGTGCTCATTTCCTGGGTGGTTGGGTTTCCTACCGGGTGTTCAAACCTCTTACCCTGATGGTGGGATATGAGCAGCTGAGCGGGAACAATGCCTCCGATACAACAGTATTGAAGAACAACGTTCACGGATTCGCTACCTTGTTCGGCACCAATCACAGCTTTTACGGTTATATGGACATGTACCAAACGTATCTTGGCCTGGATGCACTGCATAACGGGTTGAACGATCTCTATGGAAGAGCTACTGTAAAATTCTCAGAAAAGACATCGCTGGAAGCAACCTACCGGTGGTTCAGCCTTCCCTATGGTTATCTTCCATACAAGGTCACCAAGAAAACCGATCTGCCATACCAGTCTGTAAGCACGGATCTCGGTTCCGAAGTCGACCTTATGTTCGTTTACAAGCCAATCCCAAACCTGGAACTGAATGCTGCCTACTGCCTTTATCTGAAGACCAATACGAGGGAGATCCTCGACGGGCTGAAGACCGGCAAAGGAAGACTCGCGCAATATGCCTATCTCATGATAACTTATAAACCCAATTTCTTTTCATCGGAAAAAAAGTAAAACCTCTATCTTTGCAAAAAAGCTATGCCTGCTCCCGGCAACATCCAGATCAAAGACTACGATTATCTCCTCCCTTATTCCCGGATCGCCCAATTCCCGCTGGAAAAACGTGACGAATCGAAACTGCTGATCTGGAAAGAAGGAAAGATCTCTACATCGGTTTTTGCAAAGATAGCAGATGAATTGCCGGAAGAAAGCATCCTTGTAATTAATGACACCAAGGTCATCCGGGCTCGGCTGATCTTTTCCAAAAACACCGGGGCAACCATTGAGGTTTTCTGCCTTGAACCTCTATCACCTTTTACGGAAATTCAAACTTCGTTTGCACAAACTGCTTCATGTACCTGGAAATGCCTGGTTGGGAATGTAAAACGTTGGAAAGACGGCATCATTCAGAAATCATTTGTCCTGGAAGGGGATTCCTATACACTATCAGCTGAAAAAAAAGGAAACCTTGGAGATGGATGTTTTTCCGTTCTATTCCAATGGGAACCTTCCGGGTTATCCTTTTTGGAAATTATTGACCGTGCGGGAATGGTACCCCTGCCACCTTATATCACCCGGGCTTCCACACACCTTGACGGCAGCCGGTACCAGACCATCTATGCAAAGCACGAAGGCTCCGTTGCAGCTCCGACGGCCGGGCTACACTTTTCAGAACCAACGCTGCGGATCCTGAAGAAGAAAAATATTTCTTTTAAAAATGTAACCCTGCATATTGGTATCGGGACATTCCGGCCGGTTAGTGTGGAGAACATCGCAGCACACATCATGCATTCAGAAAAAGTTTCTGTCGAACTTTCAACCCTCAGGGAGCTTATACATGACATACAGAAACCAATTTTCGCTGTAGGAACAACCTCGGTGCGCACCCTGGAAAGCCTTTACTGGCTTGGAGTAAAGCTCATCATCGACGGAGATGGCCGGCATCCGGAGATTCATCAATGGGATGCTTATGATCCCTTCTATGACAAGGATATCACATGCAAAGAAGCATTGTCGGCTTTAGCAAACCACCTTGCAATAAACGGCTGCGACAGGTATGCCGGTGGAACAGAATTGATGATCGTTCCCAGCTATCGGTTCAGGATTGTAAATGGGATGGTCACGAATTTTCACATGCCGCAAAGCACTTTATTACTACTGGTCGCTGCATTTATCGGACCGGACTGGAAGGGTGCCTACGAATATGCCCTTCAACATGATTTCCGGTTCCTGAGTTACGGGGATGCTTGTTTGTTTTTCAGAAGAAAATAAAACCTATCTCAGAACTATTTACTACTTTTGTAGTCCATATCGTAATCTTAAAAACTGATCCAAATGCATACCTCAATCATCATAGTTGGAATTCTTGGAGGCATCGGCACTCCCGAACTTATTCTTATCGCCCTTGTAGTCCTTCTCCTTTTTGGCGGCTCAAAAATCCCTGAACTCATGAAGGGGGTTGGAAAAGGCGTCAGAGGGTTCAAAGAAGGTTTAAAAGGCATGGAAGATGATATCAATGAAAGTGGGAAAAAAGAACAGGATAAAACCAACCAAAAAGTAAATGAGCCGGGTAAAGAAAATACTCCCGCCGGCTGAGACCTCCTAACCCGCTTAGTTGAATTTACTGGCATATTCTGTTAAAAGGCAAGAGAATGCCAATCAACTCCAGGATGATCATGGCGGGTAAAAAAATGTAAATCTGAAATTCAATCATGGGCTAGGTAAACCTCTATACACTGAGAGGTTATGAAACACATTCGGCAGTTTCAGTCCGTTAATGACTTTTATCGTTCAAACAGCGAATGAAACAAGTGGAAGTCTTAAAAGAAAGGTCCCGGGTGGCGTTTTTATTATAGTATATTAGATTTCGATTTGGTATCGAAAATAAAAAATTGTACTTTTGTAAAACATTGCGGGGTGGAGCAGAGGTAGCTCGTTGGGCTCATAACCCAAAGGTCATAGGTTCGAATCCTGTCCCCGCTACTCAAAAAGTCTGTAAGCGTCAATGTTTACAGGCTTTTTCATTTTGACGGGTAACATAATGGTAACATTATAAGCCAAAACAAGCTCATAATTGACCTACATATTAATATTTTAATCTATTTACCTGGAAAAACCAATCTGGTTGACCAGTCTACGCCGATGTAAATTGACCACGTCCTTTTTAAGTTACAATGCTTAGTCCGGCTGGGAAAATTCAGAATATTTCATATGGTCAAACCACTTCGGCGCGAAATGGTGCATTTGCCGGAGTATCCATAAGCCTTTGTACATCTTGAGGTTTTTTATTCCAATACACACCCATTAACAAACGTATATGGTTATAAATCAATTAATTATCAATAATTTATTAATAATTGTACTTTTGAGTTGCCCTTAACGTTTAAAACAGGGTTTCTTCAGGAATGAGATATTTCTTTGATGCATGCTTAGAAAAGGACACAGGTTTAAGAAATACAGGAAGGGTCTGATAACTATTCTGTTTCTTGTTATCTCTAATTTTTTAACAGGACAAAGGGCTGATGATACGCTTCCTTTCAAAGTTACATTATCACAAAGCATAACCTATGCATTGGCAAACCAATCGTTGATTAAACAATCTTTGCTTGATGAAGATATTACAAGAAGAGACATAAGAATAGCGCTGTCGGGCTGGTATCCTCAATTGGAATTTGATGCCAGTCTGCAACATTATCTCAAGGTTCCAACAGCCTATTATCCTAACCTTCTTAATCCATCCGCTCCCGCTATTCCTTTTCCCTCCTCAGCAATGGATGTATCTGCAGGTGTATTTTCTGCGAACCAGATTTTATACAGTAGCGATTTACTTTTTGCCGCCAGGACCTCCAAAGAACTTCGCATTCAGGCTTCAGAAAACACAGAAAATTCAAAGATTAACACGTATGTTGATGTAACCAAAGCTTTTTTCGATGTATTGCTGACTGAGGAACAGATTAAGGTTTTGAATGAAGATATACTTCGATTGCAGCGTAATTATAAAGATGCTTACAATCTTTATAAGAATGGTCTGACTGACAATATAGACTATCAGCGTACTGAAATATCTCTCAGCAATGCTCAGGCACAAAGAAATTCTGCGGAAGAAGCTCTAAAAGCTAAATATTCTGTATTAAAACACCTGATGGGAGTGGTTCCTGAAAAGAAACTAGCCGTTTCATATGATTCTTCCAGATATGAAAATGAAATATTAATTGATACAACAGAGAATTTGGATTACAACAACCGTATTGAATATAAGCTGCTGCAGAATTCATTGAAACTGCAGAATTCTAAAATTAGTTATTACAGGTGGTCATTTCTTCCAAATTTATCTGCTTTCTATGACTATAACCTGCAGTACCAGAATAATCAATTTTCTGATTTATATAATAAGGACAATCCAGGTTCCCTGTTTGGCATGAAATTAACATTTCCCCTGTTTCAGGGAATGAAAAGACTGGAGAACCTGTCCAGGGCAAAGCTTCAGTACCAACGGCTCCAATTTGGAATGGACTACTTGAAAAGCGAGATCAGCAGTGAATATACGCAGGCTCTTTCCGGGTATACCAGCAACCTGAATGAGCTGAGAATCGCAAAAAACAATATCATTCTTGCAAAGAATATCTTTAACACCGTGAAGCTTCAGTATGATAAAGGAATTAAAGCATATCTCGAAGTTATAGTTTCTGAAACAGACTTACGGACAGCAGAACTTAATTATTTAAGTATACTTTTCCGGGTTCTTACCAGCAAGATGGACTTGGAAAAAGCGCTGGGAAAAATAATAACTAATTGATAATTTATAGTGAATAATAAATATTTTTTTGCCGATAGCTGATAGCTGTCTTTAAATTTTTAGTATGATGTATAAAATATCTCACATATTAATATATTTTGCATTGGTTGCAGGTTTGCTATCCTGCAGTGAAAATGCAGCAAATAAAAAGACGGAAATGCCTGCCATACCCGTGACAGTTACTATTGTCAATTTATCAAACGCTATATTTTACAATTCATATCCTGCAAATATAGTGGCATTAAAAGAGGTAGAGCTGCGCGGGCAGGTGACCGGATACATAACGGGAATATTTTTTACAGAGGGGAAAAAGGTACATTCAGGGGAAAAATTATATGAAATTGACCGTCGCAAATATCGGGCAGCTTATGAGGAGGCTCAGTCAACTGTTAAAATTGCGGAAGCTAATCTTGAGAAAGTTCAGCGTGATGCCAACCGTTATACTGATCTTGCAAATCAGGATGCTGTTGCAAAACAGCTTTTCGACAATGCAATGACAGATCTGAAAAATGCCAAACAACAGGTGGATGCAGCAAATTCAGAATTGTTAAAGGCTAAGACTGATTATGGTTATTCTTTAATCAATGCACCTTTTGATGGCACAATAGGCTTTTCCAGTGTTAAGCTGGGATCTCTCATAACACCGGGACAGACTCTTCTTAACACTGTATCTTCAGATGACCCTATGGGAGTTGATTTTGAAATAGGCGAAACAGAACTTAACCGTTTTCAAAACCTGGAGAAGAAAGTAATTCCGGATAATGATACAACATTCCGGATCACGCTGCCCGATAATTCAATATACCCCTATATCGGAAAGATAAGTGTGATTGACAGGGCAGTTGATCCGCAGACAGGTTCAATCAGGGTCAGGTTAACTGTTTCTAACCATGAAGGAATGCTTAAACCAGGAATGAGCTGCAAAGTGCTTGTGCTGAGTGCAAATGCGGGTCAGCAGATACTCATTCCATTTGCGGCAGTATTGGAGCAATTGGGTGAATATTTTGTCTTTATAGTAAAAGATAAAAATGTTGAACAGGTAAAGGTTTCACTTGGCCCCAGGGTTATGTCAAATGTTATTGTATTGAAAGGGCTCAATGGTGGTGAAACAATCGTTGTTGACGGTATACAGAAACTGCACGACGGTTCGAAAATTACAATAGCCCCATCCTATAAACAACAAAATAGATAATTAAGGAAAGCAAGCAAGTTTGAAATTTATTTCATGATAGCCGATACCTTCATAAAACGTCCGATCACAGCAATTGTAATTTCAATCGTTCTGGTCATAGTAGGAACATTGGCGATACTTAACCTGCCTGTCAGCCAGTATCCTGAGATTACTCCACCTTTGGTACAGGTGTCATGTCAGTATGTTGGAGCTGACGCTACCACTGTAGAACAAACTGTCACAACACCGATAGAAGTACAAGTAAATGGTGCTCCCGGCATGAGTTATATCCAGAGCAACAGCACCAACGATGGCCGTTCGACCACGAATGTCTATTTTGACATAGGCACTAATGTCGATATTGCCACGACTGAAGTGCAGAACAGGGTAAATATTGCAACTCCCATTCTGCCGGATGGAGTGAAAAGGTTGGGAATTACGGTTCGTCGCCGTAATCCGAGCATTCTTATGCTTGTAGCTATCTTCTCCCCCAAAGGCACGCATAATATCCAGTTTCTTGATAATTACACTAATATTTTTGTCAGGGATGCTCTTTTAAGGGTTAAAGGGGTTGGAGATATATTCACGCGTGCAGATGATTTCAGCATGCGTATCTGGCTTAAGCCTGATAAGATGGCAAGTCTCGGGTTGAACGCATCTGACATTCTCAATGCAGTTCAGGAACAGAATGTGCAGGTGGCTGCCGGCTCAATAGGCACACCTCCCCAGCCTTCCGGTCAACCTTTCGAATACACGGCTATTGTAAATGGAAGACTCAGCAGTGTGGATGATTTCAGAAATATTATCGTCAGGTCTAATCCTGCTGACGGCTCTATCGTCTATTTAAAGGATGTTGCACGTGTAGAGTTAGGTAAATTCAATTATTCAGGTGTGTCATATGTCGACAAGCTTCGTTCTTCATTCCTGCTTGTTTACCAGACTCCCGGCAGCAATGCGCTTGATGTTGCCAAAGGTGTTTACAACACGATGGCTCAGCTCAGTAAATCTTTTCCGAACGATATTGCTTACAATGTGCCTTTTGAATCTGTTTCGGTTGTAAAGGTATCGATAGCCGAAGTTGTCAAAACCTTGCTGGAGGCCTTGGCTCTTGTTGTTTTGGTGGTATTTGTCTTCCTGCAGGACTGGCGTTCTACAATGATTCCCGTTCTGGCAATCCCCGTCTCTATAATCGGAACTTTCATCTTCTTCATACCTCTGGGTTTTACCATTAACACACTTACGCTCTTCGGTTTTGTTCTTGCAATAGGTATCGTTGTGGATGATGCCATAATAGTAGTCGAAGCTGTGAAGCGGTATATGGAGGAGGAGCACCTCACGGCAAAAGAAGCTGCCCGTAAGGCTATGGCAGACATATCGGGTCCTGTTGTTGCCATTGCCCTTGTCCTTGCTGCAGTATTTGTCCCTGCAGGTTTCCTGCCCGGAATTGTCGGCCGGTTATATCAGCAATTTGCTATCACGATAGCAATCTCTGTTCTCATATCTGCATTTGTTGCCCTGTCTCTCACACCTGCGCTTTGTTCACTGTTTCTTAAACCCCACATTATCAGCCAATCTTCAAAAGGACTAAACTACTTATTCTTCCACTTTAATAAATGGTTCAACAGACGGACATTGGGATATACAAACAATGTCCGCATAGCGATAAAGCATTCCCGGTATATTGTCATCCTGCTGGTTCTGATAATCTTTGGCGCTTATGTTATGCTTATTAAAAAACCCACCGCCTTTATTCCATTGGAGGATGAAGGTCGTTTGTATTTAACCTTTGAGCTGCCCGAAGCTTCTTCCACCTCCCGTACTATGGTTGTGCTGAATAAAATAATGAATACATTGAGTGAAATTAAAGGTGTGGGACATTATTCTGCTATAGCCGGGCTTAATGTTGTCACCGGTGCTTCAAAATCCAACAATGGAACTATCTTCTGCCAGTTAAAACCATGGGATGAACGTACAGACAAGTCTGAACATCTTTTTGCTCTGATGGCTCAGATGCAGGCAAGATTCGCCGCTATAAAGGAAGCCAACATTATTGTCATCCCTCCTCCTGCTATTCCTGGGCTAGGTGCTACAGGTGGGTTCACCTTCGAGCTGCAGCAACGCGAGAGCAATGACGATATAAAAACGTTTGAACGCAATGTGTACGCTTTCATGGAAGCTGCAAATAAACGACCTGAAATAGCACGTGCTTTCACCTTCTTCAATGCCCGAACCCCACGCTATCAGCTTACGGTTGACCGTGACAAATGCAAAAAGATGGGTGTCAGCCTCGCTGAAGTCTTTACTACCATTCAGACCTATCTCGGCAGCAGTTACATCAATGACTTCACTATCTATAACAGGAATTTCCACGTCATAGCACAGGCAGATACTCTTTACAGAAATGACATTGTAGATTTGGACAAATATTATGTTCGCAATCAGCAAGGCACCATGTTGCCATTAAGTTCCGTGATAAGCTATAAAGTCAGTGAAGGTGCTTCCCTGCTTTCACATTATAATCTTTACCGTACAGCTGAATTTGTGGGTGATGCAAAAAAAGGCTACAGCACAGGGCAGGCTCTCAAAGCATTGCAGGAAGTGGCAAAACAGGTGTTGCCAACGGGATATGGTTCTGAATTCTCAGGTTTGAGCCGTGAAGAGATTAAAGCGGGTAACACTTCAACCTTTATTTTCATGCTGTCAATACTATTTGTATTTCTGTTCCTTTCTGCTTTATATGAAAGCTGGACAGTGCCTTTCACTATTCTTCTTGCAGTTCCCCTCGCTGCTTTCGGAGCAATTCTGGCGCTTACGTTTTCCAGTACACTTACAAATAATGTCTACGCCCAGATAGGCCTGATCACCCTGATAGGTCTTGCCGCCAAAAACTCTATCCTTATTGTTGAATTTGCCAAAGAACGTGTCGACCGTGGCCTGGAAGTCGTCGCAGCCACCATCGAGGCCGTGCGTCTGCGGCTGCGTCCTATATTGATGACTTCCCTTGCTTTCATCTTTGGAGTATCTCCCTTGGTATTTGCCACAGGCGCCGGCGCCATTGCCCGTCAGACTATCGGTTGGTCTGTCCTCGGCGGAATGCTCGCTGCAACTGCCTTAGGTGTTTTCATTGTGCCAGTTTTGTTCATTTTAATAATCCGTCTTACTTATGGCAAGCAAAAACTAGCCGACCTTCAGGCAAAACAGAACTCATCCCCAGCCACTTTTGAAAAAAATTGACAACACCGTTAATCCATTTTTATCAGGTTAATCAGTGTGGACAAGCCAATAGTTTTGACCATCCCGGGCCGATCGAAATAGACCAGTTTAGATACATTATTATCAGACATATACGATGGTCGGTTTGAGTCGGCGCAAAGTGATCATAAGTTCCGGATTTTCCAAAAAAATGCCAAACGCAGAAAATGCCTTATATTTGTATAAGTTTACGAGTTCTTCATTCATGAAGAGCTGTGACTTAAACGGGAACGACGAAAACCGAAAAAAGAGTAGTCAGTTTTAATACTTCAAATTATGCATCTTTTAGCTATATCATTGCTAACTATTCTTGCAGGCACCTTGTTGCTTGCAAAATTCCGAAAAGACATGCCCGGTAAATTCTTTGCCTTTATCTCCTGGTTCTTTATCGTAGCAGGATTCATCCTTTTCATTGGTTTTATAGGAGGTGGCATTTGCAAGATGACACATCATGGTTTTACTGGTCAGCACAATTGCCAGCATGAGATGATGATGAAAGAATGTAACCGTGGTATGCAGGTTGGTTTTTGCTGCCCACAGGGCATGGACAAAGGAATGTGTTGCAAAAAGCCAGGGTGTATGTCACACGACAGTATGATGAAAAGCTGCCCTAAACACATGGAAGGGGATTCTACTAAAATGCCGGTACCAAAAAAATAAGCTGGTAAAATTAATGTTACTTAGCTAATTGTAAAAGCCGTTCAAAGTGACTCCCTTTGGCCGATTTAAATTGACCAACCTAAGTCTTTCTTTATCAATAAAGTAAAATGGTACAATCTGATCGGCCTAGATTGGGTATTTAAATCGTTTTTTCCAGTTCGGACATCATTGAAGAAATGACCGGTTCCAACCAATACTCAATAAAATCAACTACTTTTGCAACATCATTTATTAAAACCAAGTTAGGTATCCCAGAAGCCTTTGCTACAAAACCAAAGGCTATTTTAGGTAGCCTTTTTTTCATTCAAGATGAACCATCGCGCAGGATTTGTTTCCATTATCGGTAGCCCGAATGTCGGGAAATCAACCCTGATGAACGTTCTGGTCGGCGAAAAGCTTTCAATTATCACACACAAAGCCCAAACCACACGGCACAGGATCATGGGCATATTCAGCGGTGATGACTTCCAGGTGGTCTATTCCGATACTCCAGGGATCCTGAAACCGCATTACTTGCTTCACAAGGCCATGTTGTCGGCCATTTATTCATCCATCGCTGATGCGGATGTTATCCTGCTTGTTACGGAAATAGGAGAGAAGTTTGCACATGAGGAAGTCCTCCAGAGTTTAAGGGATAATGGGAAATCTGTTATTGTCGTTATCAATAAAATCGACTTGGCTGACCAGACTCGCGTGGAAGCAGCCATCGAAGATTGGAAGACACGCCTGGAACATGCAGATATCATTGCCATCTCGGCGCTTCACTGTTTCCATACAGCGCTTGTTTTCGATACTATCTTGAGACATCTGCCGGAATCTCCGGAATATTTCCCGAAGGAAGAACTTACCGACCGTTCCCAACGGTTCTTTATTTCTGAGATCATTCGTGAAAAGATACTGCTGAATTTTTCACAAGAGATCCCATACAGCGTGGAAGTTGTCGTAAACTCTTTCAAAGAAGAAGAAAAGCTGACCCGCATATCGGTTTATCTTTTTGTGGCAAGGGAATCTCAGAAAGGCATCATTCTCGGCCACCAGGGAAAAGCAATCAAGAAATTAGGTACAGAAGCGCGGAAAGATATCGAGGCCTTCCTCGAAAAACACATCTTTCTCGAATTGAATGTTAAGGTAAGGAAAGACTGGCGGGATGACATCAAGGAATTAAAAAGGTTTGGATATAACCTGGATGAGAATCAATAACTGAGAATCAATTTATGAGCAATATAGTTGCTATCGTTGGCCGTCCGAATGTGGGAAAATCGACCTTCTTTAACCGCCTCGCAGGTGGCCGTAATGCGATCGTGGATCCCACAAGCGGTGTTACACGCGACCGGCATTACGGAAAATCGGATTGGAATGGCGTTGAGTTTTCTGTAATTGATACCGGTGGATATGTCGATAACTCTGATGATGTGTTCGAAGGCGAGATTAAAAAACAGGTCATGCTTGCCATCGATGAAGCAGATGTGATCCTCTTTATGGTCGATATTAAAGAAGGGGTTACAGGGATGGATGAAGACATGTGCGTAATGCTCAGGAGGGCAAAAAAGCCGGTATTTGTTGTTGCCAATAAAGCGGACAATTACAAATCGCTGGACGACATCCATGATTTCCACAAACTGGGATTTGAGAAACTGTATGGCATTTCGGCAATGAGCGGTAGTGGAACCGGCGAATTACTCGACGATGTAGTCAAAGAATTGCCGGAGAAGTATATTCCGGGAGAACTATCGGAAAATACAGAAGAACCCACCCTTCCGAAGATCGCCATCGTAGGCCGCCCGAATGCCGGGAAATCTTCCCTGGTAAATCTCCTCCTGGGAACCGAGCGGACCATTGTCACGCCCGAACCCGGAACCACTCGCGATTCCACCCATTCGCACTACAAATATTTTGATCTTGAATTCCAATTGATCGATACTGCCGGGATACGGAAAAAATCAAAGGTTTCCGAGAATATCGAATTTTATTCTGTAATGCGGGCTATCCGGTCCATAGAATCCAGTGATGTATGCATCCTGATGGTGGATGCGGAAAGAGGGTTTGAAGCACAGGACCTGAACATCTTTTCCCTCATCGAAAAAAATCACAAGGGAGTCGTCATTCTGGTAAATAAATGGGACCTGATTGAAAAGCAAACCAACACCCACAAGCAGTTTGAGGAAGACATCCGGTCAAAGCTGGCCCCTTTTGCGGATGTTCCCATTATCTTTACTTCTGTCCTTACAAAACAAAGGGTTTATAAAGCTGTAGAATCGGCTGTGGAGGTGTTCCGGAACCGTTCACGCAAGATCACCACCTCACAATTAAATGATTTCTTCCTTCCCCTGATCGGTGCTTTACCTCCCCCCGCATGGAAAGGAAAATTCGTCAGGATCAAATTCGTAACCCAACTCCCCGGGCGCTATCCTGCATTTGCCTTTTTCTGCAATCTGCCGCAATATGTACGGGAACCTTATAAACGGTTCCTCGAAAATAAATTGCGGGAACAATTTAATTTTAGCGGTGTTCCGGTCGAAATTTTTTTCCGGCAGAAATAAATTATGGAAGAGGGCGTTCGAATAGATAAGTGGTTGTGGGGTGTCCGGATATTTAAGACCCGAAACCAGGCCACCCTCGCCTGCCGGTCAGGAAAGGTCAGGATCAGCGATCATCCGGTCAAACCTTCGCGGGAAATTAAAATTGGGGAAGTGATCACCATCAGCCTGGATTCCCTGAAACGGTCGGTAAAGGTACTGGCCCCGGTTGAAAACCGGGTGGGTGCCAAACTGGTGGAACAATTCATGGAAGACCTGACACCGCAGGAAGAATACCAGAAGTTGAAACTGCGTAAAGACGTTGGATTCGGATACCGGCTTCGTGGTTTGGGCCGGCCTACAAAAAGAGAACGCAGGGAAATAGATATCCTGAAAAAATACCTGGGAACATGATCCGTTTTTAGCTCTGCTTCGTCAAATGAGAAAACAAAGACAGAAGTATCCTGATTTGAATGACTTGGCTTTTTCCGGCAGGAATAAAGACTATGGTTCCTATATCCTTCGTAAAAAATATCCACGATCCCTTCTCATTTCCTTTATCTTTTCCATCGTGATCATTCTTTTGATGACACTGATACCGTTGGGTGTTTACTATTTTCAAGGGCAGAATCTGACATTCGATACGGAAGAACTGTATTCGGTGGAATATACATTCATCCCTTCCCCTGAAGATGACCTGGGTTCGCTGGCAAAGGCTCTCATCAAACCACCTGCACCTGTTGTTGAACAGGCACCTCAAGTGGTGGATACCGTCATACCAGAGAAGAAAAAGGCGCCGGAAGAAGTAAAAAAAGAGGATGAAAAAGATGTTAAAGCAGATTCTGTTGGTGCTTCCCAGGGACAGGCAACGGATGGTAAGGGGTCATCCGATCCAAGCGATATCTTTACAACCCTGGATGTTTATCCGAAGTTCCCGGGCGGAGACCAGGCACGGCTGTTTTACCTGCGATCAAATGTCAGATATCCTGTGATATCCATAAAAAGCGGTACCCAGGGGGAAGTGATGGTGCTATTTGTGGTAGAACCGGATGGGTCGATTTCAAATGTCTCTGTGAATAAAGGTATCGGAAAAGAATGTGATGAAGAGGCGGTTCGTGTTACGAAAAGCATGCCCCGTTGGGAACCGGGGCGGAGAAACGGGAAATCGGTAAGGGTCCTGGTACGGATGCCGATCGTGTTCAAGATCCCAGGAAAGAAATAAAAAAAGGGGCTTATCGCCCCTCTTTAATTCTATTCAGGATACATCCTGGTTACTTCTTTTCAGGAGCTTTTGTGTCTTTATTCTCAGCACCTTTTTTAGCGCAACAACCTGATTTTTCCTTCATGGTACAGGTCTTGGAACAATCTTTCCCATCCTTCTTCATAGTTGATTCTGATTTGGCAGGAGCAGATTTTCCTTTTGCCTGAGTTTGCGGTGTCTGTGCAAATGTCAGACAAGCAAAAAGTACGAATGTCGAAACTAAAACAGCAACTTTTTTCATTTTGATCTATTTTTTAAGTTTAAGTTAATTGATTAAACAGGGCAAAAGTACAATTTTTTCATGAATGATTGAGATATTAACGGTTAAAATTAAGTTAATATTGTTAACTCAATTTTTCATTATTCACTATTCACCATTCATTATTCACAATTTCCCATTATTCCCTGTTCTTCGTATTGATAACAATCGTTACGGGACCATCATTAAGGAGTGAAACCTTCATCATCGCACCAAAGATGCCAGCAGAAACAGGTTTTCCGAGATCCGTCTCCAGTTGCAGGAGAAATTTTTCATACAATAGAACAGCCGTTTCCGGTTTCGCTGCACGGATGTAAGATGGGCGGTTCCCTTTCCGGGTGCTGGCGTGAAGTGTAAACTGGCTCACTACAAGAAGGTCTCCGTTAAGATCAACAACCGACCGGTTCATGATCCCTTGTTCGTCATCAAAGATCCTCAAATTGACGATCTTTCCTGATAGCCATTCAATATCCTCTGCCCCGTCTCCTTCTTCAAAGCCGACAAAAATAAGCAGTCCCAACCTAATTTTACCGGTGATTTTCCCGTCTACTCTGACTTCTGCAAAGGAAACCCTTTGTATTACTGACCTCATTATTGTGAATGGTGAGATGTGAAAGGTGAGCCAAAGGTAAATAAGTTATTGGGGATTTTGTAGTTTTGTATAAAAGTTCCACGATGACGAAACTGAGCGTCAACATTAATAAAATTGCTACTCTCCGGAATGCGCGCGGCGGGAACCTGCCGGATGTTGTAAAAGCAGCCCTGGACTGTGAACGTTTCGGGGCGGAAGGGATTACCGTTCATCCCCGGCCGGATGAACGTCACATTCGTTACCAGGATGTACGCGACCTGAAACCGGTACTCTCCACAGAATTCAATATCGAAGGTTATCCCTCCAAAAATTTTATAGATCTCGTGATCTCTGCAAAACCTGCCCAGGTCACCCTTGTCCCGGATCCACCGGGAGTACTTACTTCAAATGCCGGTTGGGATACCCTTAAAAATAAAAATTTTCTGATGGAAATTATTCAGGAATTCAGGAAGAACGGCATCCGTACCTCCCTTTTTATTGACGCCGACAACGGTATGATCCGTCATGCAGCGGATACCGGTACCAACCGCATTGAGCTATATACCGAATCGTTTGCATTAAACTTTCCAACCGATCCCGAAAAGGCGATCACCCCTTTTATCTCTGCAGCCATAATGGCCGGGGAACTTGGACTTGGCTTGAATGCAGGGCACGACCTGAATCTTGAAAACCTGCATTATTTCTATAAAAACATTCCGGGACTCCTGGAGGTTTCCATCGGGCATGCCCTGGTTTGTGATGCCCTTTATTTTGGACTGGAGAATACGATCCAACTATATCTGCGGCAGCTGAAAGGATAAGCAGCCAGGCAAACCTCAACGTCTAATTTGTAAAAAATGAGAACTATTTATTTCATATTCATTACATCACTTATTTTTTTTGGTTTGAATTCCTCCGGGCAGACTAATGGTTCCGGTCTTGAGAAAAAAGTGGAAATGATCCACCATAAAATCCTTACGGTGGATTCGCATACGGACACCCCTCTTAACTTGATGGATCCGGGCTTTGATCTTTCCAAACGGCACGATCCACAGAAAGATCATTCCAAACTGGATTTCCCCCGCATGAAGGAAGGAGGAATGGATGCTTCGTTTTTCGCGGTTTTTGTTTCACAGGGAAAGCGCACTCCCGAAGGTAACCTCCGGGCAAAACAACGTGCCGATGACTTGTTCGATTCAATCTATGCTGTACTCGCAAGGTTTCCGGGCGAAGCAGGACTTGCCGTTTCGCCTGCCGATGCCTGGAAGTTGAAAAGACAGGGCAAACGGGCAATCTTTATCGGTATGGAAAACGGGTATTCCATCGGGAATGATCTTTCGCTGATCCAGACATACTACACCAAAGGAGCACGATACATTACATTGTGCCATACCCGCAATAACGACATCTGTGACTCATCAACCGATTCAATCGAATACAACGGTCTTAGCGAATTCGGCAAGAGTGTTGTAAAATTCATGAACAAGACCGGTATGATGGTGGATGTATCTCACATGTCCGATAAATCCTTTTATGATGTGATCGCATTGTCGAAGGCGCCAGTCATTGCTTCACACTCTTGCTCCCGTGCGCTGTGCAATAATCCGCGGAACATGGATGATACTATGCTTCGGACACTCGCAAAAAACGGGGGCGTGATCCAGATGTGTATCCTGAGCGCTTATGTGAAGAAACAGAACCCTGACCCGGCAAGGGATTCCGCATTTGCCAGTCTGCGAAAGAAGTATCAGAATTTTGATAACCTCTCAAAGGCTGAAATGGACAACGCGAGAAGGGAATGGGATGCACTGGATGATATGTACCAGCAGCCTCTGGCAACCGTTTCTGATGTTGTTGACCACATCGACCACATCGTCAAAATTGCCGGCATCGATAATGTGGGTATTGGAACCGATTTTGATGGCGGCGGCGGAGTAACCGGCTGCTTTGATGTCAGCCAGATGAAGAACATTACAATTGAACTGCTGAAACGGGGCTATACAATCGGCGATATCCGCAAGATCTGGGGTGGAAACCTTATGCGGGTGATGAAAAAAGTGAGGAAGGTCGCCAGAAAACTCAATCCTGCATGTAATTGTTAAAAGTCAATTCGTATTCCTGAAGGAGTAAATATAATAATACGATCCTGTGAAAAATACTTTTACTGAAGCCCTTGAAAGTCGCGATCTGCGATCGCTCCGGAAAGTCCCCAAAAGCGATCTCCATAACCATTCCCTGATGGGTGGCCGGTTGCGGAGCATGGAGAAATTTTCCGGAAGGAATCTGGAAAAATTCAGGAACGGGGCCAAAGGAGTACATGGGATTAATGAGTGGCTGGGAAAGGTTTATCGTCCGCTTTTTGACCTGCCGGGCGCCTTTAAAACTGCCGTGGATGCGGCTTTTACCCAGGCAAAATCGGATGGTGTGACCATACTCGAAATGAGCATGGATGCCTTTATGGGAAGGTTGTTCAATATCCGTCCGGAGGAAGTCGTTTCCACGTTTACTGCCTCGCACCGGGCCATCGCTCCCGGAATCCATTTTCGCCCGGAACTGGGTTTTTCAAAGTTACTGCCGGTCAGAACCCTTCTTTCCTGCTTTGAACCTTATGTCGGACTGGGCTATTTTCTCTCCATCGATCTTTATGATATTGAAGATGCACAGCCCCTTGAAAACTTCCGTGAACTTTACCGGTTTGCCAAACAAATGGGAATGAAATGCAAAGCACATGCCGGTGAGTTTGGAAATGCTGATTCGGTAAGAAAAACAGTCGAGGTGCTTGAACTGGATGAGGTTCAGCATGGCATTGGCGCTGCTGAATCCCCGGAAGTCATGAAGTGGCTATCAAAAAATGGTATCACCCTGAATGTTTGCCCCGAAAGCAACATCTCATTGAAAAGGGTAAAATCCTACAAGACACATCCCATCCGGATCCTCTTTGATCATGGCGTGAACGTGACTGTAAATACCGATGATGTAATGCTTTTCAACGCCGGGAATTCCGAACAGTATCTGAAACTTTACAAATCCGGGCTTTTCAATGCAGAAGAGCTGGATGTGATCCGGATGAACGGACTGCGAAATGCAAAGGGATCCTAAAGCCTTTTTACATATATGACTTTCGCATCGCCCGGTTTGTAGAAATCGGCGATAAAGGCATCTTTGCTGTACCCGTTCTTTTCATAGAACAAGCGCGTTGGAAGGTACTTATCCAGCGAGGAAGTTTCGGCTATGATATATCGCGCACCCATTTCCTTTGCTCTTTTATGGGTTTCTTCCAGGAGGATCTTCCCTATGCCCGATCCGCGTAAATCATTGTGTGTTGCGATCCAGTAAAGATCAAAACCGGCATCTGTCCCGGCGATATGACCGTAGCAGCTGTATGCAACTGTCCTTCCTTCCACTTCCACAAAGATGAAATGATAACCGCTGTCTTCGCCTTCATACGCGCCTTCTGCAACCAGTTCGACTGCTACAGGGACTTCGAAATCATAAAAGAATCCCGTTGAAACAATGATGTCCCTGACATGCTCAATATCTTCGGGGGTTGCATTTGTTCTGAACTGAAGTTTGGGTGTTTCCATTTTTTAGTTTGCTGAAAGTACAAATGTACTAAGGTTTCATCGCTTCTTCAACGATCTGTCTGATCACATCGACAAATTTATAACCGGCTTTCTCTGTAGCTGCAATAAATCCGCCCGACTGCGAGATGCATGGATTCAGGTTCAGGTCGATCACCAGCGGAACCCGGTCGGCTCCCATGCGGAAATCGATCCTGACATATCCCATAAAACCAAAGCTGTTCCAGCATTTCTTGCAGATCTTTTCGATTTCAGTCTTGATATCATTGTCCTTTGCCGGTATTTTAAAGGTCCGGAGTGTATGGGAATACTCGAAGGAGTCTTCTTTCCATTTGGCGGTATACCCCATGATCCTGGGTTTTCCTTCCGGGTATTTCAGAAAGATCATTTCTGCGATGGGAAGCACCATAGGGCCATTTTTTGTCCCCATGATCGATACATTGAATTCTCTTCCTTCGATAAATTCCTCAACAAAAAAATAATGTTTGTTTTTCGTTGCAATCTTCTTAATGAAATTTTTATCAGACCCGTTAAATACACTGTCTTCATCCAGGCCAAGCGATCCTTCTTCCCAAATAGGCTTCAGGATGTATTTTCGGTCATTCTTAAGTTTTTTAAGCTGATCCAGTGTGGTCCATGCCGGTGTTTTAATGCCGATGTTCGTCAATTGTTCTTTAGCCAGGACTTTATTTGCGGCAAAAAATAAGGGGATGAGGGGATTCCCGGAGAAAGGAATGTTCAGGTGTGTAAGGATTGCGGCAGGTATATATGCAAATTCGCCTTTGTTATCAAGGGTTTCAGCAAGGTTGAAAATGAAGGCTGGCTGGATTTTTTGAATATCTTTAATTGCTTTGCTGAGATTAAGGTCGACCTGGTATTCCACGATCCTGTATTTCAGTTTCACCAATGCCTCTGAAACAATCTTCACCTGATCGAGAACATCGAGTTCATCATCTTTGGGGTTGGCTGATATCTTGTTAAACAGGATTAATGCAGTCTTGGTCATTTTGATAATATTATGATTAAACGAAGATAGTTCCGGAAGAACCTATTTCAAACGTTTTTTTTACCGCAAAGGCCTTTAGATTTGTCAGGTTTATTTTGAATTTGTAAAATTGATAAAAAAACCGGAGGGAACGGAGGTGAACTAAGCGAAGGCATGATCTACGAATCATTTTGCGAATTAGTCCTCAATTCCCTTTAGGTTGCAAGAACCATTTAGAATGTTAAGCACAAGGCTTATTAAAGGTCTCAGTTTCGCAACCAATTCCGGTTCTAACTCTAAAGGTTATGGACAAAATTACAAAGAAAAGGTGGTTTATCGGCATTGATATTTCGAAGGTCAATATTGATGCAGCGATGGTAAACGAAAATGAACCGAAACGTTTTCAGAATGGTCGGTTTTCTAATGACCTCAAGGGATTTGAAGCAATGGAGAATTGGCTCTCCAAGCATGATGTGAAGGCAAAAGATTGTTTGTTTTGCATGGAACACACGGGCACCTATGGTTTGTTATTATTTGCTTGGCTAAGCAAGCAAAACGCTGATTTTTGTGTTGAACCTGGATTGCAAATCAAGAGAAATCTTGGGATGACAAGAGGGAAGGCTGATAAAATAGATGCACGTCGAATTGCAACTTATGCAATGGAAAAGAAAGCGAAGTTGAAACAATACGAGCTTCCGTCAGAGAATTTGATTCGTATTAAACAAATCTTGACTTACAGGGATCAATTGGTGCGTTTAAGAACGAGTCTTAAAAACAGTTTGCAAAGTCATCAGGAATATCAACAAATTAGTTCCTTGGACTTTGTCACGAAGGATATTCAGAAACAGATTATGCAGCTGGATGAAAGTATCGAATCATGTGTAAAGCAAATCAAAGAGATCATCAAATCAGAAGAAGATCTTAAACAAAACTTCAAACTGGCCACATCGGTTAAAGGGATTGGATTAGTGATCGCTTCGTTTATGTTGGTTTCTACGAATAACTTTACCGGATTTGAGAATGGACGGAAATACGCGTGTTATGCTGGCATAGCCCCATTCCCTAATGAATCAGGCACATCAATCAAAGGGAAAACAAAGGTTAGTCATTTGGCAAATAAGAAAATTAAAACCTTATTGTCAAATGGTGCCAACTCTGCAGTATCTCATGATCCGGAGATCAAGGCGTATTATAAACGGAAAATCGAGGAAGGCAAAGATCATAAATCTGTTATCAATGCAATCAGCTGTAAGTTGGTCAATAGGGTGTTTGCTGTTGTAAAGAGACAAACTCCTTATATATCAACTTACCAACAAAAAATTGCTTAATAACTTGTTTTAATCTTAGAATTCGC
>JADGPR010000056.1 GCA_017882335.1 Bacteroidales bacterium
CTGATCCGCAACCTTAGTTGCGGAAGAAACAATACTGGCGATAACCAAGGCAATGATTACGATCCAAACGCTTTCTACGTGATTACCCGACATGGGGTACAAGGCATAGGATAATCCTGCGCCGATGGCAAGAATAACGATGAAGATCAGTACTGCTAAAGAATTAATTTTTCTCATTTCTATTTCCTCCATAAGTTAAGTTCACACACAGGGACTATTTTGAAAGTTGCCAAGAAATCTCTAAGATAACATAAATTTTTATTCACATTTAAACTGGACGATAAAAATTCCTGAATTATCCTAAGAAAAAACCTTTAACATCCAAGATTAAAAGCGACAATAGTCAGTCTTTTTCTGCACTTCTTAAGCGAAATATTACTTCAAAACGAATTAAAATCGAATCAGAAAAACCCTCTGTTTTGAACCGCCAAAAGAGGGGTTAATTAAATATCATTGTAAAAGAAATTTTGTACTTATCATTTGAATTCGACTTTTTAAAAGTGACTTATCACAGATGATCTTATTTTTCATTGAAAATCATAATAAACAGTAAAACAAATACATAGTAATACTTTCGTTCCAGATGAATGTCAGAGGTTCGCTATTGAGATCGTCCAGTCGTTGTCACGGCAAAAGAAAAAAACCCTGAACAGTAAAACGTTCGGGGTTTTTATTAATGGTTCAGGTATTTATTTTGGAAGTGTCAGCACAAAGACATCTGGAACTATGCAGAGCAAAACCTGTTTCAAAATATCCTTTGATCCGGATCACATTTTTACAAATTCCACCCTGCGGTTATTCGCCTTTCCTTGAGGCGTGGAGTTGTTATCAATGGGTTTTGTCTGGCCAAACCCTTTTGAAGTGAGGCGTGAAGCATCCACACCCATGGCAACAAGTTGTGATTTAACTTCGTCTGCACGTGCCTGTGAAAGTTTGATGTTGACAGCATTGTCTCCGTCGCTGTCGGTGTGTCCGTCAATTTCAAGTTTCACCCCATTGTTGTCCTTCAGCCATTTTGCCAGTTCGTTCAGGAACCCCATGCTTTCGCCCCTGATGGTACTTTTACCTACATCAAATTTTATTGCATGCGAAACGACTTTTCCATCGGTTAGGATTTTTCCGAGCATATTCATGCTTCCTCCTTCCGCAATTTTTACGTTTTTAAATCTGATAGGAGCAATCCCTTCAAACAACGCAGAGGTGGCAGAGAAGCCGCATTTTGGGACCACAAGCACCCTGTATTGGTCAACGTAACATTTTATCTGCTGGTTCTTAAATGCAATGGCAGCATGATGCCATTTGTCGGTAAAGGGTTCATCCTGGCTGGGGAAGCTGCCACTCAGGGTAACGGAAGTAAACTGTGATGTAACACTGCCATCGTTGTCAAAATGTATTTCTTCACTTTCGTCGGTTGCCGTCTTAAAAAATACAATGATGCCATTGGCGTCACCCGAAATATAGTAATCAAACTCGATGGTGAACGATTCACCCAGGTATGATTTCTCTTTCATTTCCGGCTCCACTCTTGCATAATTGCCATCGGTGAGCACAAAGATTTTTTCACCTTCCACCGTATTCACGACAGCTTGTCCGCCCAGCAGGTTCCAGCGCGGTGGAAATTCGCCATCCGGTGCGTCGATAAAGTTATCCTCAAAAAGGATCCTTTCACCAGGAATAAAATCGAAGTTGTTGTAAGCTTTAAGATTCTGGGCGCCGGCATTGTTGTTTAAAAAGCAACATAAAAAGCCCAGGGCCAGATAGTAATTTATCAGGTTTTTCATAGCGATTTTTTATAACTTATTCTTTCAGGAGTTTTCCTTTATAGCTTCTTCCATTAAGGGTTTGTAAATGGTAGAAATACATGCCCGCCTTTTGATCTGAAAGGTTCACCATGGAACTATTCCCATTTACTTTATAAATGATTTGTCCGGTTACATCCATAATTTCAAGTTCACGGACCTGTTCACTCTTATCATTGAACCGGAATAGAAAAATACCGGTTAGCGATGGATTTGGAGAAACCATCAACATTTCGCCCGGGTTGGTTTTATCATTTATTCCTGCTGGTGAACCCATGCGATATCCAACCGTCTTATTGTGGAAACCACCCCCTCCGCTTATGGTAAAATCGGATAACACAATTTGCATCAGTGGATAATACAATTCAGCCTGGTACCATCGATAGAAAATAAATTGCTCGAAAACATAAATATTTGGAGTGCTAAAGATGGTATCATGTTCAGTTCTGACGCCTGACAACCTCAGAACATTGGAATAGGTCCCGGTTGGCAAAATGATTGTTCCGGTACCATCTGCGGTTTCGGTTGCCACGCCCCACATATGAACCAGCGTACCGGTGCTGGTTTGGTTATAGGAAGCATAGTATGTATCGGAAAAAGTGTTACCATAACTGACCGGGTAAGGAAATTCATTTGCCGGGTCAGAATAGATTACTACATCTGGCTGAACATTTCCTATTCGCTGGAATGCGCTTCCATCGTTATGATAATAAACATAGTAGTTTGTACCTGGATAAATTTCGTGATCAGCAATATCAGCTGTCGGAAACGTTGCACCATAAGGTGTTGCCGAAGGCAATAAAAAAGTATCAACCTGTATGAAACCGGTATTGACAAGTGCTGAAAAATCCCATGTTATCCCTGTTCCATTGTTTCCTGGCTGAATGCCTGTAGAATCAGCTAAAGTCAGTGTATATATGCTGCCGATTGCCGGAAATGCTGTTCCCTGAATTGTTTGTGCCTGGCCCAAAAATGGGGAAAACACGAGTAAAATAATAAACCTTTTCATTTGTCTGGAATTTAAAAATATGAAGCAAATATAATGCTTTTTTAGACTAGTTCTAAATAAAAGCGAATTTTTTTACACGATTTTTATAGGGTAAGGCCCAACTCTTCTAAAAAAATTAACTGTGGGACTGTCTGAATATTATAAATGATATCGTCCATTCAATGCCACTACAGATCAAAAAAACCCTGATCTGTTATCTGTCTGGGCTCTTTATTTTTTTTGTTGCAGGGGTTTTTCATAATAGAATGGATAATTGACCATGACAGGGAAAGCAGGCCATTCAGTATCAATAAAATCTGGAGGAAAGCCCTGATAGTTGCTAATTCAGGAATCGGTATTAAATAATTCTCAGAAACCCAAATTGATCTGGGCATAGAGGCGATGAAATTGATTTATTTTTTCAAATGTCCCCTCATAGTAAACTGCGAATAAAAGTTTCCTGACGATCCTCCAGGACAGGCTGAATTCACCCATATTCTGATAGGTGGGAAGATATTCAGTATTGTAATAATGGTAATCAACATACCGGTATGTTAATCCCATATAAAGTTTCCCGGAAGCCAGATCTTTAGAAAGTCCCGCGCTGTATATCCTTCCATTCAGATAACCGGTTCTCAACAGGATCGTTGAAACTGTTACTGAAGTATTGATCCCGGGAATCTGGCTATAGGTAAGATAAGCATATAAATTTTGTGTTGGCTTTGGGTCCGTTTTACTGAAACGATATGATGCAGTAGCTCCGACAGATAATTTATTAACCGGTGTGTAATTTACCTGTAAACTGTATCCCTGCATAGTCTGATTGTCAAGAAGCGTTTCGAGGTAGGTTTTGTAGGTTTCGTAATAGATGACATTCTGCCTGGCACTATATGAAAGCGATATTAACAAGCGCCGCATGATCCGGTAGCTCAGTGATAAATAAAGGTTTGTCAGCTTCGGTGTGGATTTGGTTTTATAAGTACTGTCAGGGCTGTTGAATTCTTTCCCGAATATGTCCACTTCAGCCGACCCGAAAAAGGTCAGATTTTTAACGAGTGAGTTGACATGCTGCAAATAAAAAAACCTGCGGTCCGTTTTCCCGGAATTGGTCTGGTTGATGAATGCCAGGCTGGTTTGCATATAACCCTTCTTTCCTGCAGATTCATTATACAGGTATGCGCCATATTGAAGAAGATTGGAGTTAAAGCTATAGTCGGTGAAGTTCGGCCGGAAACCTGCAATAATTCCTATTGTCAAAGGTTTGAATTTCAACTCAAACTGAAGCCCGTCATTGCTGCCCATGTTTGAAAGTTTAGGGTTTATCTTTCTCCCGATCAATAACGCTGCTTTTTTGCCGAAATCATAGCTGATATCAAGGTTATAGATCTTTACTTTATTGAAGATGCTTTTTGAGGTCTCATTATATTGTTTGTCATTCTGAATGCCTGTGATATAGCACTCTGCCGATAAATTCGAATTGCCGATATTTCGGGCAGACAATGAGAAAGTTAATTTCTCACTTTGTGAAATCGTAGGGGAATAATTTGACAAGGCTGAGTTGGATGCAATATTAACAAAACCGTGAATCTTCTGTTTTTTCTTGTATTCCAAAGGTTTTCCGGCTCCTGTACTATCGGGTTTTCCCATAAGCGCTGTTTGATTTATGGGTTCCTGAGCATTCGCGGTCACGGAAGGAGCAGGTTCCTCCTTATTGGTTGCTGATCCTTGTACCGGCTTGAAAAAAACCTTATCTGAGACTTTAAATGTCGTCGATGTTAAAGGAGTACAGACACATGAGGTTGAGGACAGGTCCTTGACCTTTAAGGCAGGAACCAGATTTTCTCCCTGTTGTACAAAAAGTGTATCACCTGCTTTAATCTTAGCGGTATTGTTAAATTTAACATATACACTCTGTGAGGTAACATAAGATACGTATCCCTCAAGCGAAGCGCCCTGGTTCTGGCCCACCACGCCCAATCCTGAAAAAAGAAGCAGAAAAAGCGGCAATACATATCTCATTGTCGCAGATTTAATGTTGTTTGTTGATATTGTTCATCCGCGGTTTCAATAGTTTACCACCGGAGCTTCCCGTTGGATGGCAATTATAACATGCCACGCTGTTGTAAGAGTACCCGGAAACACCCTGATGCTGATTGTTCACATTGGATTGATTATTGTGTGCATGGCAATCGATGCAACTGAATACCTGGTAATTGCTCGCATTTGTATGGCAATCGGCGCATAACGTCCAGGTGCCGGCATGATGTCCGGAATAGATAGGGAAATACTGACCGTCATGGTTGAAGGTGGAGGGTATCCATGCCGTTGTGGTATGGCACGACTGGCAATCGGTTGGGAACTGGGCTGAAGCGTGAGGCGGATTGGTGGTTTGGTTGTAATCATTCAGGTGACAGCCAACACAGGTATTCGGTGTGTTGTTATAGTTCCCGTTATGGCACTGGTTGCAAGTGGTTGTGATATGTGCGCCGGTCAGTGGCCAATAAGTATTGTGGATCGTGAATGTTGCAGGACTCCACCCCGGGTTGGTAGTATGGCAATCACTGCAGGTCGTGGGAATGTTAGCAGCCTGGTGGTTCGGATTTGTAGTGGCATTATAATTTGGCAAATGGCAGCCGACACATGTATTTGGGGCGCTGTTATAATTACCGTTGTGACACAAATTGCAATTCGTGATACTGGCATGTGCACCTGTTAATGCATAGTAATTGTTGTGGGTTGGGAATGTGGCAGGAGTCCAGCCTGGATTTGTGGTGTGACAGGTCGCACAGGTGTTCGGGATGTTGGCGGTTATATGATTCGGATTGGTCGTCGCGTTATATGCATTGATATGACAGGCGGAACATGCTGTCGGTGTTCCGCTGAATCCGTTTGCATGACAAGCGCTGCATAGAAGGGTCAGATGGGCACCCGTCAGCGGGAAGCCGTTATTATGGTTGAAGGCTCCTCCGGTACTGCCGGTCGGGTGGCATGAATAACAGGCAAGGCTGTTATATGCATAACCGCCTACTCCCTGGTGGCCGTTATTCAGTTCTGTTTGGTTGTTGTGAGCATGACAATCAATGCAGCTGAAAGTGCCATAATTCGACGGAGTCGTATGACAATCAGTGCAAAGAGTCCAAGTGCCCTGGTGTTTTCCGGAATAGATCGGAAAATATTTTCCATCGTGATCAAAAGTAGCCGGTATCCATGCATTTGTAGTGTGACATGACTGGCAGTCGGTACCAAATTGGTTTGAAGCATGCGGTGGATTGGTTGTTTGATTGTAATTGGTCAGGTGGCAGCCGACACATGCAGTCGGTATTGTATTGTTATAAATACCGTTATGGCACTGGTTGCAAGTGGTCGTGATATGTGCGCCGGTAAGTGGCCAATAAGTATTGTGGATCGTGAATGTGGCAGGTTTCCAGCCCGGGTCCGTGGTATGGCAATCGACACAAGTTGTAGGAATGTTAGCAGTCTGATGGTTCGGATTTGTGGAGGAACTATAATTGGCCTGATGACAACCGACACAGGTATTCGGTGTATTAGGATAAATACCACCAATATGGCACAAGTCACAATTAACCGTGGTATGTGCGCCGGTCAGGGGATAGTAAGTATTGTGAATTGTGAATGTGGCAGGTTTCCAGCCCGGGATTGTAGTATGGCAATCCGCACAGGTTGAAGGAAAATGAGCAGCCTGATGATTCGGATTTGTAGTGGCAGCGTAATTGGCCTGATGACATCTATCGCAGTCTCTGGAAAGCCCGGAAAAGGAACCATTCGTATGGCAACTGGTGCAATTGATGGCATGACCCTGTGCCAATGGGAAAAAGGAGTGGTCCACATTGGTGGAATTCCATGAAATACTGTTTATCGAATGGCACTGAATACAATCTTTTGAAAAGCCTCCCTGCACATGATTTGGGTTGGTTGCTCCCATGTAACTGGCCTGGTGGCAATCATAGCACTGCACCCCCAGCGGTTCAAAACGAAGTAAGGAAGCAGATTTGTGGCAACCGGAGCAGTCGGCTGTTCTATGGGCACCCAGAAGCGGGAAACGACTCCGCTGATGAATCTCGGTAATATTTTCCACGATCCATGATTTTGCCGTATGGCACCTGCCACAATCTGGCCCAACGGTCTGATTGTGCATATCGGTGTGACAATCTACGCATGCTGTTTTGGCATCAGAAAATACCAATGTCGGATGACACGCCCGGCAATTAATTTCCTGGTGCTGGCCGTTCAGGGGGAAAGCAGTTGTATTGTGATTAAAAGCATAGATTGTTTTATCCAGCTTCCAGCTTGTCGAACTATGACACAGATCGCAGTTCAGGTTAAAACCCTTGCCGTGAGGTGAATCTGACATGACTTTGGTTGATACAGATACCAATGCCAGAACCGTCAATGTAACTAATGACAATTTTCGCATTTCCATTCCCTTATTTTATAAAGTACATAGGTGTTTTGCCGGTCCGTAATTTTCTTATGGCATTTTAAGCAAGCAACATTCCTGTGCTTTCCGTCCAGCTTAAAGGCGGTAGTGTTATGATCAAAATTTTCTATTTTCCATTTCTCAAATGTATGACATTTCAAACAGTTTGTCAACCCATTAACCTCAAACTGTTTAAAATGAACATCCTTGTGACAACTTGCACAGGCCGTTGACATTTCTGAGAATTTCTGAACTATATGGCTGGTGCTGTCTTGTTTAAAATGACATATACGGCAATCTTTGATCGCATGCACACCTGCAAGAGCGAATTTAGTAACCGAATGATCAAATTTTACCACACTCCACATGGAAGTATTATGACAGGTTGCACAGTTTCCGTCGGGATAAAACTTTGCATTGATATAGCCCTCGTGGATATTTTTATGACAATCTTCGCAGCGAATGCCGATCTGCCTGAAGTTCCAATTTTTATTTTTCTTATGACAGGTAATACAGGGCGTTGCCAAGTGGGCCCCTTCGAGTCGGAACTTGCCCTGATTATGCTGTTCAATTGTAAATGAAAACTGATCGAACCCTTTTGTGTTGTGACATTTGGAGCAATCTTCCACTATACCCTCCTGCCTGAACTGATTGTTGTGATAATCCTTATGACAGTCGGTGCACAGGCTATATTTTATCGGGGTTGTTAAATTGGCTTTATGGCACGAAACACAAGGCAAATTGAAATGTTTATCTTCCAGCTTGAAATTCGTTTTGGAATGATCAAAATTAGACATTGACTTGATTGCGTGAAAGGAGGCTTCGGAGTGACACTGTTTGCAGTTTTGTCCGAATTTATTCTGATGGACATCCTCATGGCAGTTCGTGCAATTGGTAAACTTGATACCGGCGAATTCCTGGAATTTCAAACCATTCTTCGTCGTCAAGGGATGACATTTTACACACTCAATGGTTTGGTGCATTCCTGCCAGCGGAAAGCGGGTAGCAGCGTGGTTGAATTTTATGACCGGTTTGAAAGCATCAACATAATGACAGTTTGTGCAGGATGAAGAAAGTGTTTGTTGGTGATAATCGACATGGCAGCCAAGGCAATCGGTTCTCAATCCAAGGAAGGTGAACTTCTTGGCTTTGATCGCTTTGTTGGCAATAAATTCGGGTTTATGACAGTCCTTGCATGTTTTCTTTGCATGTGCGCCTGTCAGCGTGAAACCTGACAAGTTGTGATTAAACTTTTCTTTTTCAAAACGCAGGATCTGAAAGTTTACGCCATGATGGTCACTGTGGCAGCTCGTACAGTTTTTCCCGCGGACCTCTGAAGATGAATGATAACCTTTATTCTGATCGATCCGTACTTTCAGTTCTGTATGACACGCAAGGCATTTGGCATTGGTAACTTTATCTCCCAGTTCATGGCATTTTGTACAGTTCGACATTCCTTCAAGTTGGGAGTGAACTGCAGCCAAGCTTCCCGGCGAGATCTGTGCATTCGCAGAATAGCTGAGAATAACCATCAACATTAAAAGTCCCGGAATGATTTTATTTCTCATTTTCTGCAAAAAATCGTATTTGAAAATCTTTTAATTGTGTTTTAAGATTGCTTCGCCGAATTTTGTTGAGATATCAATTCCCACTTTCTTCAGGAACTGTGTGGGCAGCTCGCCGCCGGCAAAAATGTAAACCAGGTCATTTTTGATCGTTTGCCTTTCTTCCACATTGTTAGCGGAGGCGATCGTAACTTCATCTTTTGTTATCTCAAGAAGACCCGTGTTGAACCTGACATCAATGCTTTTGTCCGAAATAGCAGCATTGATCTTTTCCAGGTTCTTCGGTTTTATCCTGCTGAATGCTTCATTCCGATAGGAAAGGATCACATTGTTCTGAACAGCCAGCAAAAGAGCAGATTCAATAGCAGAATCCCCTCCGCCGACTACGACAATTTCTTTCCCCTCGATATTTTCAGCCTCCAGGAGCCGGTAAGCTACCTTCTCCAAACCTTCTCCCGGGATCCCCAGCTTTCTCGGAGTGCCCCGGCGTCCGATTGCAAGCAAAACAAACTTTGTAGTGAATTGTTCACCTAAATGGGTCTCAACTTTAAAATGTCCGTTTTCAGGAGTGATGGACTCTACCTTCGTATTTTCTTTTACCTCGATATCGTTTTTTTTCAGGACATCCTTCCAAAGATCCAGTAATTCCGGTTTGCTCGTTTCAAAAAGTTTCAGTTTCCCGTACAGAGGAAGTTCCATGGGAGCCGTCATCACTATCTTGGCTCTTGGGAATGAGAAAACAGCTCCACCGAGGGTATCCTGTTCAATGGTAAGGCTTTTAAGATGGTGCTTTTTTGCCGTGAGCGTTGCTGCTATTCCGGCAGGCCCTGCACCGACGATGACCAGGTCATACAAGGTCGGGTCATGATGCTTTTTACCGGCCTTTACTATATTTTCGACCGCCTGCCTTCCCTGTGTCACAGAATTTTTAATCAGCCCCATACCGCCTAATTCTCCGGCAATATAGATACCCGGTACATTGGTTTCAAAATTCTGGTTAACGTGTGGCAGCTCCACACCGCGTTTTTCGGTCCCGATAACAAGGGTGATGGCCTGTGTTGGACAGGCATGAAAGCAGGCTCCATGCCCGATACAATGTGAAGCATTGATAGGGGTTGCTTTTCCGTTGACGATCCCAAGGATATCTTTTTCAGGACAAGCGGCGATACAGGCGCCTGTTGCTATACATTTATTGGGATCTACCACAGGGTGGAGTGAAACCGGCTCATGAATCCCTTCCAGCTTCGCCTTTGCGATCTTTGCTTCAACCTTATTCGATTTTCTCTTCTGCCTCCTCAAATAAAGTATTACGACCACAAGGCAGATCATGATCGCCACTGAATAAACCACGATATTTTCAACTAATTGTTCCATCGTTAAAAGATCCACCGGGACCCAAATACGATCGTAACAGCTACATGGATAGCCATGACGACCAGCATTACAATGGCAAACGGGAAGTGGGCGACATGCCAATAAGTAAAAAGTTTCTGCATTGTCAGAAGCCTGTCGATCCTCCGGTTCAATGAAATTTCATGCTTAACCAGATGTAATATTTTTTTAGACTCCTGCCTGGTCAATTTGTTGCTTTTCATAACAGATTTTACCCTGCGGATGGCCTTCCGGTCATTCATACTTCGTCTGAAAATCCTGGCGAATAGATTCTTCTGATAAAGTTCGACCTTTTTCTTGGTCGATTCGATAATAACATTGGTACTTTCTTCATCCATTTTATAGGAACCGGACAGGATTGACCCGATATTGCTTTTCATATCCCGGACTTCAGATAGAGTCAGTTCTCTTCCTTCAATTGATCTTGGGATCTGAATATAGATAAACCTCCCGACAATACCGCTTAAAAATACTGCTACCATGCTCCAGAAACTGACGGCAACCAAACCTCCGAACTTAAAAGAAGTATGAAAAAGAATCAAAATCGGGCCCAGCGTACAGAGAAAGATATGAAATTCAAGCCAGTATTTCAATACACCAAGACGGGACATTGACCGCATTCTTTTCCTTGCCATGTAAAGGACAATACCCATGATGATGAATAATGTGCCAATAATGCCGAACCCATGGCCTAAAATTCCACCGGGTTTGAGAAGTATATGATCCTGGTTGAAAAAGCGTTCTTCAAGAGGCAGATTATAATAAGAATATCCCAGCCATACAAGAATACCAATTGTCAGAATGACCAGGAGTGTTAAAATGCCAATATAAATTCTATGACCAATTGACATGAAATGAAGATTAGAAATGGATGTAATTTTGTAGCTTTGCTGACAGATTAAACCACAAAAAGCAAATTTATGAAAATTCGAATGAAATTTATTGTTCTAATAACGGGTATTTTGGCCATTGTATTATCCTGTGCTTCAAACAAAGATTCAAAGGATAGCAATCTTGCACCAAATGCCCATAAGGTAATTGCGGAAGAAATAATTCAGGGAAACAATTATACCTACGTTCGGGTGTCTGAAGTTGGCAAGGATTACTGGATTGCCATCGAAAAAGCAGAAGTTAAGGAAGGGGAAACCTATTACTGGTCGATGGGGGCTGAGATGAATGAATTTACGAGTAAAGAATTAAAAAGAACGTTCCGCAGCATCTTTTTTGTACAGGATTTTACAGACAAACCCATAACAATTACACCTGCACCAAAGCAGATGCCGTTGACTTCAATGGCAGGAAAACAACAGGCACAAGAGTACCCGGGAATTGTGGTCCCAAAGGCTCCTGGCGGGATCACCATTGCAGAGTTTTACGCAGGGAAGAATTCCATTGCGGGGAAAACTGTGAAGATCTGTGGTAAGGTGGTGAAATTCTCAGGCGGGATCATGAAAAAGAACTGGGTACATCTCCAGGATGGAACCAAAGAGGCCGGCAAATATGATCTCACTGTTACAACGCAGGATTCAGTGAAGGTCGGTGATGTTGTAATTTTTGAAGGAGTAGCAGCAGTTAATAAAGACGTTGGAGCCGGATATTTTTATGAGATCCTTCTGGAAGATGCAAAGGTGAGAAAGTAACAATCCTTTTTCTTTCAATTATAATATCCTCTCCGCTGTTTATCTTCCAGAAAAATCAGCAGAAATATTTTCTGTTCAGTTTTCACCACATGTAAGGTAGGTAAGCCACTTTCGTAACGATCATTGAAATACATATAATCCTCAACCCCAATGCTCAGATATTTAAAAAGCCGCACTGTAATTCTTGGTCTTACAATATGCATGAAATTATCCCCGGCCGGACCGTCAAATGTGCTGCGAATTCCATAAAAATAATAGATCATTGTAGCTGTAGCGTATTTACTAAGATTCACCGTGCTTTCAAACCTTGCTTCTAATCCACTCCCATAATTATAATCTCTGACTTGCGACAAATCAGGACCGGCCCGTCTGCTACTTCCCGCAAATGGCACGATTGCCAAATGGATGCTGGTATAAAGATTACTCGTCTTACTGAGTGGTAATTTAGAAACCACTCCGCCACCGAAACCAAGGGAGCCTAACTCAAATGTGGTATTATCGCAATAGTCATAATATTGAAATCCACCGATAAGAAGCGCCATTTTTCCCAGGTGCATATTTTTACCAAATAAAATTCCATAGCCGTTTACATTATCAAGCCATTTTCTTCCAACGTTGAAATTTGCATCCACGCGGAATTTGAAAAAATCATAAGGCTTTCGCACCCGGATTTCGAACGGGTTTCCATAATCCAACTGGGCATTGATCATCCAGCTGTAAGTTCCATTTCCGAAAATATTATGGGCATCATCATCTAACTTGCGTATTCCTGAATAGAGGGAAACATTAACCGGTTCTTTCTCATAAACTTCCCTATTGGTTCTCCTGAAAGTTTTTCCCTGGACCAGCCTGTTAAAACCTCTTATGGGATCAATTAAGGCAGCTGCTATTTCACGGAAAACCCTGTCTCCTCCCCGTGTGCGGTCATCAAGTACATTCGAGCTCAGGCGGTACAGTATTTCTCCTAAAAATATTCCTGTACTTGTGGTATTGATCGGGTCTTCCCTTTCCGGAGTTCCTTTTTCACCAAAAATCTTCCACATGTAAGAGCCACCCATCGCAAATGTAGCTGACAGAAGAAAATTATATCCGCTGGAGCGGGCTGCATTAAAATACAGGGATCCGGTATAAGGATGAGAAATAAAGTTGTTGGCGAACCTGTCCTGATCCCACATCCATCCAGGCCCCCATGGCCAGCCGGCACTGATAGTACGCTTCCATGTAGTAAAATCAACATTGGCAAAATCCAGTTTTAAAGCATACCTGTCCATAATATTTAATAAAGTATTGATTCCGAAAACCTCAACAGCAGGTATCCAAAGCGGATATTTCTTGTTGTACAAAGGATCATCTTCGAGCAGGTCCCCGTATTTATTTTGCTTTGTGGTATCTACGAGATCACTTTTCACAGGCTCGTTGTTAATTGAATCTGAAAGGTTTTTTATTTTAACTTCTTTGATCTTGTCGAGTTGCTTATCATCATTACCTTTGGCCCGGTTTACCGTGTCGTTTTTGGTTTTGATCGTATCGTTCCTGGCCTTAAGAGAATCCTGCGCATTCTTAAGAGTATCCTGTGCATTAAGAAAGGAAACGGATAAAAGTAAAAATGCAAAAATGATCACTGTTTTCATGTTTCTGCCGGATTATTAAAAGGAAGATTTACAACATTCCATCAAAAAGAAAATCACCCTGAATGTTCATCATTAGTAAGATCTATGCGGGTACAAATCTACTGTCATAGTCCTACGCAAGTGTTATATAACTTTTAAAATTAGTTACATCATTCACACTTATTTTTTGATCCCAATCCTGACCACGCATGGATTCTGAAGTTCGGAAAATTATTGAATAATTATTCTAATTTTGACCGGATATTATCGGTCACCACGATGCTTTTTACTTCTCTGAATTTTCTGGTTTTTTTCTGTTTCATAACCGTTATCTATTATTTTCTTCCGCACAGGATGCGTTGGATATTGCTCCTGGCGGGTTCCCTGGTTTTCTATCTTTTCTCGCTACCTGCACATACTATTGTCCTTGCTGGCAGTATTCTTCTGAATTACTTCTTTGGAATTTGGGTTGATCAATCCAAAACGAATATCAAAAGAAAACAGGTCATGATCTTTGGGATAGTCATGAACCTGCTTCTGCTCGCTGTATTCAGGTATGCTGATTCACTATTCGAAATCATCTCAGGATATTTCCCTTTTTCTCAGGCCGGTGATCCGGTTATAACGAGGATCATCGTACCGCTTGGGATTTCATTCTACACTTTTACAAACATCAGCTATCTGGTAGAAATAAAAAGAAAAAATGTTCCGGTTGAAAAACATATCGGGTATTTCGCCTGTTACCTTTCCTTTTTCCCGAAACTGATCCAGGGTCCTATTGAAAGGCCGCAGCATTTTCTTCCGCAACTGCGTGAACAACATCTTTTCGATTCTAACGAAGTAACGAATGGGATCCGGCTGATGCTGTGGGGTTATTTTAAAAAATTGGTGATTGCAGATCAGTTATCAGGTATAGTCAATGCTGTTTATGATAATAAGCTGAATTGGCATGGACCTTTGCTGGTAGTGGCTACACTGCTATATGCGTTTCAGATCTATATGGATTTTTCCGGTTATATAGATATTGCCCGCGGCGCTGCGAAGATCCTGGGCTTCAAACTGAACAGGAATTTCAACACTCCTTATCTTTCAAAATCCGTAAAGGAATTCTGGACGCGATGGCACATCACATTATCCCAATGGCTGAGGGATTATATCTTTCTTCCCCTGGCGTATTATCTCTCGAACCGGATGAAAAAAGAAAAGTATGCCGGGATCTCCACAGAAAAATATCTTTATTCCATTGCCATCTCTGTTACTTTTCTTTTATGTGGTCTCTGGCACGGAGTAGGTTGGAATTTTATTGCCTGGGGCGGTTTATATGCCGTTTACCTTGTCATTGGTTCCCTGACCCAAAAACCGAAGAAACTCTTTTACAGGAATACCGGGCTCGTTGATTACAAAACAGCCTATAATGTAGTGCAGGTTATCATAACCTTCCTGCTGATTTGTTTTGCCTGGATATTCTTCCGTGCCGCTGACCTTGGGACTTCCATTCAGATCGTTTCACGGCTTTTTTCCGGTTGGGGTACTGATTCAATGATCGTAAGCATTCGTTCTTTGCAAGATATTATCAGTCACCAGGGTCTTACTATTGTTGAATTAGGATTTGTGCTGATCCTGATCCCCGGCATTGAATTTATTGAATATCATTTCCGGGATTATGCTTCCAGGAAAGCGTTTTTCAATCTTCCGCTGCCGGTAAGATGGGGAACCTATTACCTTTTGGTTTTATTGATATTTTATTTCGGGAGATCTGCAACCAATACCTTTATCTATTTTCAGTTTTAAAGTGTGACTAACCCGGGAAGTAATGAAACGATTTTTTTTTAACATCCTTCTTTTTTTACTTCCCCTGGTTGTTCTTATCTATTTACTTCCCTTTGAAAGAAGACAACGGTTTATTCAGTTAAAGGAAGATTGTTCCTGGCATGGGATCTGGTTTTTCGACCGCGTGCACCATAATAATACTCCCGTAGATATTGCGTTCTTTGGCTCATCTCATACCATCAATAGTATAATGGATGAATTCATCGAAAAGCAATTGAATGTACCGTCGATTCATGTAGTCAATTTTGGTTATTGCCGTTACGGGGTGAATATCTACCCTGTTTTATTGAAAGAGATCCTTCGGTTGAAGAAGCCTAAAATCCTTTTTCTTGAGGTGCGGGAGGATGAGAACCGGTATAGTCATCCGGTCTTTCCATATATTGCTGATGCAAACGACATATTCCTGTCTGCTCCATTTTTTAACCGCGACCTGGTAAGAGACTATTTTAACTCTTTTCTGTATCGTCTGCAATTATTAAAAGTACAATATTTTAAGAAGGACTCAATAGTGCCGGTCAGGACCGGTGATTTCGGGTTTATGGGGTCAAAGGATACAGCATCAAGAGCATTCCTTGAAAAGGTAAAACTGGAACACATGAATCCAAAGGTCACGCTTAATTCTGCAGAAAGATACTTTTATATGACATATCCGCATATCTACCTGAAAAAACTATCGGAATTATGTATTGAAAACAATATCCGGTTAAGTTTCCTTTATATTCCCGAGTTTGGTTCAAATGAAAAAGAACCCCTTGAAATGATGACCTACAGGAAATATGGTGACGTCCTTATCCCCCCGCGTGAAATTTTCGAAGATCCCGGCAATTGGGGCGATGAGAATCATCTGAACCGGGCGGGAGCTGAGAAGCTTTCAAAATGGGTGGCGGGTCAGATCAATAAATCATTTTGTCCTGCTTTTCCATCCATTCCCTGAAAAGCCCGGCAGCTTCGGGATGGGTGACCTGGTGAAAGGCAAGCGCTCTTTCTTCAGGTAAAAGGTTCATCTCTTCATAAATGTGATTGTCTCTGAAGCCAATGGCTTCTGCCTGGTAACGGGTTAAGCAGTAATATACTTCCTTGATGTTGGCCCAATATATCGCCGAAAGGCACATCGGACAGGGTTCGCAAGTTGCATAGATCACAGCTCCTGTAAGATCAAAATTGCTGATGTTCCTGCAGGCTACGCGGATCGCAACGATCTCGGCATGAGCAGTGGGATCATTCTGTGAAATCACCCGGTTTCCGCCTTTCCCGATAATTTTGCCATCCATCACCACAACAGCTCCAAAAGGTCCTCCAATATTATTTCTTACCGATTGATAAGCCAGGTCAAAAGCTTCGTTGAGGTATTTTTCATGCGATTGCATAAGTGTCATTCTATGTTTGGTTGTTTCAGGAAATCTATTACCAGCAGCAAAAATAAGAGGTAAAATGATTCGATAGACAAACCCGGCGATTATTCTGGTCAATTTCCCGTTTTCCTGCTGAGGTAACCCGCATTATGCCATCCCGTCATTTTATCTTAATTTTGGTACCATAAATTCAATTTTAAACCTGGAGACCTTTGTCTGATAAATTTTCGCCTGTTCCTCTTCCCGGGCTCGTTCGACTGGCACTTGCGGAGATCCGTAAGAACCGGTTCATGGGCATCCCAGGTAGTCTTTTCTTTGTTCCGAAGGCGACCGACCCTTTCCGGATGCAGCGTTATGGAAAAACGTTGGATACGCCGCTGGGTGTGGCTGCAGGCCCACATTCGCAACTGGCCATGAATATTATTGCTGCCTGGCTTTGCGGGGCACGTTATATTGAGTTGAAAACCATTCAGACGCTCGACGATCTTCATGTTTCCAAACCCTGTATCGATATGCAGGATGAAGGATACAACTGTGAATGGTCGCAGGAGCTTAAAATTGATCAATCATTCACCGAATACCTGAATGCATGGATCCTCATACATATTCTCAACAAGGAACTCGGTTTTGAAGGAGTTCCCGGAACCCTCTTTAATATGAGTGTGGGATATAACCTCGAAGGAATCCTGAAACCAAATGTGCAGGGATTTCTGGATCGGATGCAGGATTGCAGCAAGGAACTTGAGGATGTGAAAACCGCGATCCGTGCGATCTATCCTGCGATCGATGAGCTGAACGTCCCCACCTGCATATCCAAAAGCATCACGCTGAGCACAATGCATGGATGTCCGCCCGAAGAAATCGGGAAGATCGGGCAGTATCTGATCCGGGAAAAAAAATTACACACGACTATCAAACTGAACCCCACCTTGCTTGGAGCCGAATCATTGCGCAGCCTGCTGAATCAAAAAAACGGATTCTCTACTGAAGTTCCCGATCTGGCTTTTGAGCACGACCTGAAATATCCTGACGCAATTGGGATCATCGAATCCCTTTCTTCGTCCTCTTCCCGCAATGGGCTGCAATTCAGCATCAAACTTACTAATACGCTGGAATGCCTCAATACCCGGAAGGTTTTCAATGAAAAAGAAAACATGCAATACATGAGCGGAAGGGCACTTCATCCGATCAGTATCAACCTGGCACGGAAACTACAAAATGACTTTGACGGAAAGCTTGATATATCTTTCTCCGCGGGGGCAGATTGTTTTAATATCATTCCTGTGCTTGCCTGTGGGATGAAGCCGGTGACCATTTGCAGTGATTTACTGAAACCCGGCGGTTATGGCAGGTTGTGTCAATATCTTGAGAATATCCGCAAAGAATTTAAAAAAGAAAAAGCCGCGGGCATCGATGATCATATCCTCATCTGTTCCGGAAAGCCTGAGCGGGATCTGCCCGAAGCTGCTCTGATAAACCTGAACAGTTATGCTGATAGTGTGGCCGGTGAATCCGCATACAAAAAATTGCTGCTTAACGACCCGGATATTAAAACCCAAAGGCCGCTGGGTTATTTCGATTGCATCCACGCGCCCTGCATTGATATCTGTCCAACGAACCAGCATATTCCTGGTTATATGTTTGCAACTTCCCGGGATGACATGGCTGCTGCTTTCAAAATCATTTTCGATACCAACCCGTTTCCTTCCGTAACTGGTATGGTTTGCGATCACCTCTGCCAGTTGAAATGCACCCGGATAAATTACGATGAAGCATTGCAAATTCGCGAGATCAAGCGGTTTGTTGCCGAAAATTATTCCGGAGATCTTCCGGGAGATAACATAAAACCCAACGGAAAAAAAGCGGCCATCATCGGCGCCGGCCCGGCCGGCTTATCCTGTGCCTGGTTTCTCAGGAGGGCAGGATTTGAAGTGCATGTTTTTGAACAGAAGAACCTGGCAGGAGGCATGGTCTCAGCAGCCATCCCTTCCTTTCGGCTTACAGATGAAGCAATCGACAGCGATATCCGCCGCATCCTGGCATCCGGAGTCAACCTTCATCACAGTTATCGCATCAATACAGCGAATTTTGACGAAATCCGAAAGGCCCATAATGTAGTATTCCTGGCAGCGGGAGCACAACAATCGGTCCAGCTGGAAATTAAAGGAATTGAATCTGAAGGCATTCTAGACCCCTTGGAGTTCCTGTATAATGTCCGGAAAAACCCAGCCATGCAAGCAGGTAAAAATGTAGTTATCATCGGTGGCGGTAACACAGCCATGGACGCAGCCCGCACGGCTTACCGTCTGACAGGGAATGAAGGAACCGTCACCATTATTTATCGCCGGTCGGTCAGGGAGATGCCTGCCGATAGAGGCGAGATCGCAGCAGTTCTTGAAGAGGGTATCCGGATCATGGAACTGACCAATCCTGAGCGCGTAGTTACGACCGACGGGAGGGTAAGTTCAGTGGTGTGTTCACGGAATATACTTGCTTTGAAGGATAAAGACGGAAGACCTGCGCCGATCAAAGTCCCGGGTTCGGAATTTGAAATTCCTTGTGATATCATCATTCCTGCCATCGGACAAAAACTGGCCATCGACTTTGCTGCATCCGAAGATCTGAAAACAACAGAAGGAAAGTATAAAACCGTTATTGACGGTTTGTATATCGGAGGTGATTCCCTTCGGGGTGCTTCAACAGCGATCAACGCCATAGCCGATGGCCGCAAGGCTGCTGCGGAAATCATGGCTGACTTTTTGCTTCCATGCCCGGAAACCGGAAAATCAGCAGAGAAGAATATTGACTACCCGAAATTGTTCCACCGGAAGGCAGTCAGGGAATTCGGAATTTCCCCCGGAGAAACCCCTTTATCCGACCGCCGGAACTTCAACCTTGTAACGGGATCACTTTCGCCGGAAGAGGCCCGGAAAGAAGCCTCCCGCTGCCTGTATTGTGATGAGATCTGCAATGTTTGTGTCAGTGTTTGTCCGAACCTGGCCAATTTCAGTTACCGCATAGACCCGGTAGAATATCAACTCCAGAAAGCAATAAGAGAAGAGGATGGCAGCATTGGATTTGAACCCGACAACAAGTTCACAGTAGACCAATCTTGGCAGATATTGAATCTCCGCGACTTGTGCAACGAATGCGGAAACTGTACCACTTTCTGCCCAAGCAGCGGAAGGCCTTTCGCCGATAAACCCGGACTTTGCCTTTCAATCCCATCCCTGAATGCTGAGGGCGTAGGATATTACCTGAGCCGTCTTCCCGGCCGTGATATCCTCATCTATAAACAAAAGGAGAGCATCAAAACGCTCACATTATCAGATAACCAGTACCTTTACGAAACTGAACATGTGAAAGCCCTCATTGGTTCGTCTGATTTCAATTTGGTCAGTGTGGAATTTTTAACGCCCTGCACAAAGGAATATCATTTTACTTTTGCCGCAGAAATGAGCATTGTGATGAAAGGAGCGATGCAACTGGCGTTATACCCCGGTTTATCCTCATGATAAAATCCATTCGATAATCCCCGAAAAATAATATCTATGATTCCAATTACTGATAAGATCGTTGATGAGAAAGTCCTGCAAAAAGCAGTCGACCGATACCGTGAGAAAGGTATCATACTTCCGACATTCGCCCAGATGCAGAACCCGGACCTGATTCCGAACCTGATCAAAGACAAGCTGAAGAACATTGGTTTATGGGATCTTCATCCATTGAATCTTTTCCGCATCACCTGGAAAAACGAACCCCGGCAAAAGGGTGGCTTGTATGACAGTCCGAATTTCATGGAACTTCCCAGGGCCCTCACAGGCATTGAGGCCCGGATCGTTGTGATGCTTGGAAAATGGTTCCCGACCGGTGCACACAAGGTCGGTGCTGCTTATGGATGTCTTGCACCACGCATTATCACAGGACAATTTGATCCGACCTATCATAAAGCGGTCTGGCCTTCGACCGGAAACTATTGCCGGGGTGGCGCCTTCGATTCCTATCTCATGGACGTAACGGCAGTTGCCATCCTTCCGGAAGAGATGAGCCGGGAACGGTTTTCCTGGCTGAAAGAGATCGGGGCAGAGGTCATCGCTACACCCGGTTGTGAATCGAACGTAAAGGAGATCTACGACAAATGCTGGGAGATCCGCCGCACCCGTGAGGATTGCATGATCTTTAACCAGTTCGAGGAATTCGGGAATTCCTGCTGGCATTATGAAGTCACCGGCCATGCCATTGAAGAGGTTTTTAGTAAGATTTCAGGTGAAAATCTCCGGCTGGCTGCTTATATTTCAGCAACCGGATCGGCGGGTACCATTGCAGCCGGCGATTACCTGCGTACAAAATTTCCATTTTTGAAAGTCGTCGCATCTGAGGCATTACAATGCCCGACATTGTTGCGCAACGGGTTTGGCGGCCACCGTATTGAAGGTATCGGCGATAAACATGTTCCCTGGATCCACAACGTAAAAAACACCAATGTGGTCACAGCAATAGACGATGAAGACTGCATGCGGCTCCTTCGTGTCTTCAATGAGAAGGAAGGTCATGATTATCTTACCGGCAATGGAGTCAGAAAGGAACTCGTTGATCAACTTGGAATGATCGGGATCTCCGGAATTGCAAACATCCTTTCTGCAATCAAAACAGCAAAATATTTTGATCTGAAAGGCGATGATGTCCTGGTGACGATCGCCACTGATTCGGCTGAAATGTACGGATCGCGGCTGGAAGAATTAACCGCTGAACGCGGAGCATATTCCTTTCTGCAGGCCGCAAAGGATCATGAGAAATGCATGTTCGGTACCACCACCGACCATATGAAGGATCTCACGTACGAAGACCAGAAAGCCATTCACAACCTGAAATACTTTACCTGGATCGAGCAGCAGGGAAAGGATGTAGAGGACCTCCGCCAGCTTTGGGATGACCGGCAGATATGGCCGAAGATCTTCAGACAACCCGCCCGATGGGATGAACTGATCAACGAATTTAACGACCGGACCGGACTTTTGAAATAATGTTCTATCTTTAGAAGAAAAATGAATATCAGCAAGATGACTGATAAATTTCATTACCAATGTGTCGATTGCGGGGCCGAATATCCCGGGAACAAAATAATTTACCTGTGTCCTGCCTGCCAGCCGGGTAATCTCGCAGGTCAGCCACCGAAGGGAGTGCTGAAAACGATTTATAATTACAGGCAGATCCGCGAGCTGTATCAGGCAAACCGGCTTTTTCAAACCAGTTCGCCATAAATTGTGCATGCCGAACACTGACGCAAAACGCAATACCTTTAAGCTGATTCAAATCCGCCACATACTGTTGAAGCGTATTGATAATCATTCGACTGCGTACTTCATTGCTCGATATCAATGCATCGAGTTGCGCAGTTTCCTCTGAACGATTCCACTTGATTTGGGATAGGTCGGTCTCGTCAGCCGTTGCGTAATACTCGAATGGCGCTAACAGCTGTTGATCGAGTGCATCCCAAAGTCTGAGTGACACCGCCGGCGATCCGTCAGGACGCGCGTCAAAATAGACATTCAAATTTTTCCCATCAACGCGTTCTGGCGTAGCAGTCAATCCCAGTAATATTTGCGGGCGCACTGAACTGACAAATTGATCGAAGGTATTTGCTGGGAGGTGATGCGCTTCATCGACAATCACTACGCGCCAATAATCCGCCCCCATTTTTTCCAACAAGCCGCGGCCATGCACAGTATTGATCGTGGCGAATAA
>JADGPR010000057.1 GCA_017882335.1 Bacteroidales bacterium
AGTATAGTTTTTCAGAATGTGTTTATCCTTCTGTTTCACCGACTACAGAACCGAATTATGTTTATATTCTTTTCCAGAAAGACGACTATGCAGGAGAATGGGTGACAAATCTTTCACCAGGACAAACAGCGCCGACTGATAACTCCATTACGCTTCTCAAATGGCAGAAACCGATTAATGTGAGTATAGATGACAAACACGAAAAACCCACATTCTCTATCGGCCAGAACTATCCGAATCCGGCTGCAGGATTGACTAAAGTTAACGTATACATGCAAAATTCCGATGATTTGTCATTGAAGGTCACTAACCTGACAGGCCAGACCTTGATGAGCATGGAAAAAACAAATATACATGCAGGTGTGAATGAGTTTGTTATTGATGGAAGCCAGCTTTCTTCCGGCATTTATTTCTATACGGTAAAGCAGGGGAATCAGAGTATTACGAAGAAGATGGTTGTTCAGTAACATGGTGAAGTGGTGACATGGTGAGTGGAGTCGGCAGTCGGCAGTAGACCGAAAAGCGAATAGCGAATAGCGAACGGCGAATAGGCAACAGCGAAAAAACCCAATACCTAAGCCCATGAAAAAAATTCTACTTTTAACAGTGGCCTTGTGCATAGCGATAAGCTCTTTTGCACAATTCAAGGCTTTGATGAAAAAAAATGCGAAAGCTGTCGCTCCAATGACAGTCAACAACTTTATAAACGTCGATCTTCCGATTGTTGGACAGCAACCCGCCCGAACTCTTGTTTCGAACAAAAGCGTCATGGATGACCCTGTCACTGCAACGACAAGATATGACGTACAATCCAACGGTTCTGCCACACACAGATGTTACCTCTATCCGGATGGATCTATGGGAACTGCTGCCACATGGTCAGAACAGGATCTCAACTGGACGGACCGGGGTGCAGGGTACAACTATTTTGACGGTACTGCATGGGGTCCCCAACCCACTTCCAGGGTAGAAACCACCAGGACCGGATGGCCGGAATATCGCCCTTTCGGACCGACCGGCGAACTTATCATCTCTCACCAGGCAGCCGGTCCCCTGATTATGAATACCCGCCCCGTTAAAGGAACCGGTTTATGGACACAAACCACTTTACCGGTTCTGCCTGTTGGTATGTATGGAACCCTATGGCCGAGGGTGGTGACGAACGGAATAAATCATACTAACATCCATATTATCGCCTTGACTACGCCTACGGGAAGCAACGGGACGGTGTACAACGGCATGAACGGGGCTCTCGTATACTGCCATTCTCTCGACGGAGGTGTCACCTGGTCGGACTGGATACAGCCTGCCGGCCTGAACTCCGCCAATTATGCCCAATTTAACAGTGACACCTATTGCTGGGCTGAACCTCGCTGGAATGTACTGGCGTTTACCATAGGCAGTGGCTTTTATGATCAGCTGCTCGTGAAATCAACAGACAACGGATCAACCTGGACAAAGACCGTCATCTGGCACTCCCTGTATAACCTGGGCGGAAGCTCCCCAACTTACTTCAATGCTCCGGATGGTAGCAGTGCCATTGCCCTTGATAACCAGGGTATGGCACATGTTGTTTTCGGATTGACTTGTGACAGCGGAACCAATACCTCATGGTATTACAATATTTTCGCTCAGGGGATCGTCTACTGGAATGAATATCAACCCGAACTCAGGCAGGACCTTGATCCGGATTCGCTTCTTGCCAACGGGAATCTTGCTGGATGGGTAAAAGATACAAATGTATTCAGCTTGCCCGCCACCCAGATCACTTATTGGGGCAAATCTATGACATCCTTCCCGGCTCTGGTGATCGATAATAACTGTAAAATATTCCTGATTTTCGCGGGTGCTTGTTCACTTGTCGATGCGAACGATTTCAACCTTCGTCATATCTATGGCAGGGATGGATGCATTTCATCAGGAGAGGTATTTTGGCATAATGACACACTGGTAGACATTACCGGCGACTGGATCCAGTATAATTTTTCCGAATGCATGTATCCATCTGTTTCACCGACTACAGAACCGAATTATGTTTATATCCTGTTTCAAAAGGACGATTATGCCGGGTCCTATGTATTGAGCACATTGGCTACCGGAACCTGGCAGGGTCAGTCAACACCTGATGATAACTTCATGACACTTATCAGGTGGATGCCATATTCATGGTGGGGGTGCTATAATTGCTTAATCAGTATTCCTGAAAAACAGGAAACGCCAACATTATCCGTCAGCCAGAATGTACCAAATCCTTTTACTGGATTGACTGAGTTCAATATTTACCATCAGAATTCCGGTGATATTTCCCTGGAAGTTACAAATATCACCGGGCAACCAGTAATGACCATGGAAAAGACCAATGTTCGCCCGGGAGTCAGCAAGTTTGTGATTGATGGAACCAAGCTTTCATCCGGAATCTACTTCTATACAGTAAAGCAGGGGAATCAGAGTATTACGAAGAAGATGATTATACAATGAAGAATTAAGAATTAAAAATAAAAAACTCGCCAGCTCACCAGTTCGCCAACTCGCCAACTAATTAACGGGCAAATACGGAAATTCTTTACATTTGCAATCCAATTTCGACAAGCAACATGTTAGGGAACGAAATCAGGCACCTGATCGGTAAAGAGATCCGTCTTGAATTAAAACAGAAATATGTTCTGAACGGGATCCTTCTTTACCTGGTTTCCACCATTTTTGTGACCTATCTTGCCTTCGACAGGATCATCGAACCGGATACCTGGAATTCGCTGTTCTGGATCATCCTCCTTTTCGTTGCCGTTAACGGGATCTCCAAAAGCTTTATCCAGGAAAGCCCGGCACGCCACCTCTACTATTACACTATCGCCAGTCCCCAGGCCGTATTGCTTTCAAAGGTCATCTACAACCTTCTGCTGATGACCATCCTCTCGGTGCTCTCTTTCGTCTTCTTCCTCCTTCTGATGGGGAACCTGGTCGTCAACATCCCACTTTTTCTAACCACGCTGGTTCTTGGCAGTCTTGGACTTGCATCTATCCTGACAATGGTTGCTGCCATTGCCTCGAGGGCAAGCAACAATTTTTCGCTCATGGCGATCCTGAGTTTTCCAATCGTTCTCCCCCTGCTCGGGACCCTGATGAAAGTTTCGAAGAGCGCCCTCTCGGCCGCTCAATGGTCGGGAAACTACGGCTTTATCATTATCCTGCTCACCATCAATGTAGCCGTCATCATCCTGGCTTATTTATTATTTCCGTATCTTTGGCGAGACTAATCAGAAGTCAGAGGTCGGAAGTCAGAGGTCAGAAGATGGGGAATGGAAGATAGAAAAATCGTAAATCGAAAATCTGAAATTCAATCGAAAATCTAAAATCGTAATTCGTAATTCTTTGTTATTTGGGAACTGTTATTAGAAATTACTGGTGGAAGATTTTAGCAGGTATTCTGCTGCTCTATGCCGTTGTCGGCGGGTTTATTATTAAGATCTCTTTTGAAGGGATGGAAGTGGCTGCAGAATCCATGAGGAATCTGTTTTATCATGTCGGGATGTGGTTCGGCATGCTTACCATGCTGATCACGGGGTTTGTTTATAGTTTGCGGTACCTGCGGAAATTTGATGAGCTGGAGGATATCAAAGCAGTGGAAGCAGTGAATGTAGGTTTGATGTTTGGCTTCCTGGGTATCTTCACGGGAATGATCTGGGCCAACTTTACCTGGGGTTCACCCTGGGTTAAAGACCCGAAACTGAACGGTGCCGCAGTTGGACTGCTGATCTATCTTGCCTATGCCATTCTTCGCGGATCGATTGACGATACGCACAAAAGGGCCAAGGTAGCAGCGATTTATAACGTTTTTGCCTTCTTCCTCTGGATCGTGCTGGTCATTATCCTGCCGCGCCTTGCCGGCGAAAGCATTCATCCGGCCGGGGGAGGCAATGCCAATACAATAATGCCGATGCACCTGCCACCTTCCATGCGCCTTATATTCTATCCCGCCATGCTGGGATGGATACTATTGGGTGTCTGGATCTACAAACTCAGGGTGCGGTTAAGAAGAATAAAACTGACCATCGATAATAAATAAAAACCCATGTTAGAAAACGGAAAGATCTTTGTTGTAGTTGTTGTGTTGGCCCTTATCCTTGTCGGCATTTTTGTGTACCTTTTTACCATCGACAGGAAAGTAACGAAGCTGGAAAAAGAAGTAGAAAAAATTTCTGAACCGGAAAAATGAAGACCATCCATATTGTCATCCTCCTTGTACTTGTGATTGCAGTTGCCGTCGTAGTTACAACATTAACGGATTCAAGCACATATTCAAATTTTTCAGAAGCCGCTGCCAAGCCTGGGAAAGAATTTCATATCATCGGGAGCCTTGATAGAAGTAAACCCATCGACTATGATGCCACGAAGAATGTCAACCGGTTTACATTCTTCCTGATCGATGATAAAGGATTGGAGAAAAAGGTAGTGTACAACAATCCAAAGCCACAGGATTTTGAGAAATCAGAAAAAGTGGTCATCGTTGGTTCAATGAAAAACGATGAGTTTCTTGCCAAAAGCCTGTTGCTCAAATGCCCGTCGAAATATAATGCCAACAAACCGGAAAAATTCGACACAAAAACGTACAAAGCGAAGTGAATGCAGGAATGCAGAATGCAGGAATTCAAAATTCTGAATTTGAGCATGAGTTATTGGGTATTAGTTCAAAATTCATTATTTACAATTGATTTTGTATTCTGCATTCCTGCATTCTGAATTCTAAATTCAACTACTTAATGGCCTACAAGACCCTTTCTCACTTCATAGACGCCCTTGAATCTGCCGGGGAACTTGTGAGGATCCAAGCGTTTGTATCTCCTCATCTGGAGATAACCGAGATCACCGACAGGGTAAGTAAAAACAATGGCAAGGCGCTTCTTTTTGAAAACAATGGTACCAGGTTTCCTGTTCTGATCAATGCTTTCGGTTCGGAGAAAAGAATGTGCATGGCATTGGGAGTGGACAACCTGGATGCAGCAGGGGAGGAGTTGGGGAATATACTGAAGGAGTTTCTCGGCCCAAAAGAAAGTTTTCTTGAGAAACTGAAGATTCTCCCAGCATTAAAAGAGATTTCGTCCTGGCTTCCCAGGTCTGTTAAAAGAAAAGGTGGTTGTCAGGAGGTGATCATGGAAACGCCCGACCTTACAAAGCTTCCGGTACTCACCTGCTGGCCTGCCGACGGCGGTCCCTTCATCACCCTACCAGTCGTTCATACCAAAGATCCTGTTACCGGCATCCGGAACCAGGGCATGTACCGCATGCAGGTATTCGGTCCTGCACTCACCGGCATGCACTGGCACCGGCACAAAGGATCTGCACATCATTTTTTGAAATACAAGGAACTCGGGAAAAAAATGCCGGTTTCGGTTACCCTCGGTGGCGATCCGTCCTATACTTATGCCGCATCGGCCCCTTTACCTGAAAACCTCGACGAATACCTGCTTTCGGGATTTCTTCGGAAAAAGAGAGTCGAACTGGTAAGGTGTCTGACAAACGACTTGGATGTTCCGTCGGATGTTGACTTTGTCATCGAAGGTTATGTCGACCCTGAAGAAGAATTCATCATGGAAGGCCCTTTTGGCGACCATACCGGTTTTTATTCCCTTGCCGACCGCTATCCTCGGTTTCATGTAACCTGCATCACGCACCGGAAAAATGCCATTTATCCAGCAACGGTAGTGGGAATCCCTCCCATGGAAGATGGCTGGATGGGAAAAGCAACCGAACGCCTCTTTCTTTTCCCGATAAAACTGGTTACCGTTCCGGAGATGAAAGACATTAACATGCCTGTGGCCGGGGTTTTCCACAATATCGTAATCACAAAGATCGAAAAATCATTTCCCGGCCAGGGAATGAAAGTCATGACTTCCCTCTGGGGTGCCGGGCAGATGATGTTCAACAAGATCATGGTGGTTATAAATAATGATGTGGATCTGACAGATTACAAAGCCGTAGCAAAGGAAGTTACGCAAAGAACCGATCCGCTTCAGGATATTCACTTCATCAAAGGCCCGGTCGACATCCTGGATCACTCCAGCCGCCATTTTTCATTTGGAAGCAAAATGGGGATCGATGCAACCATAAAATGGCCTGAAGAATCAGAGGAATCTACTCCCGATGCTGTTCAACCTTTCATTGATACCTTTCTCCTCCAGGAAAAATTCCCGGAAGTGGTTGCTGTTAACGATACTTTTCTCCTGGAAGGGATTTCCCTTGTGATACTGTCGGTGAAAAAGGACCGTGTCAGTCATGTCCGTGAGATCAGCGCTGAATTCCTGAAACAGGGATTTGTACGTGATATTAAATTCCTGATTTTCCTGGATTCCGGAGTCGACATTCATTCCCCTGGCGATATCGCATGGATCGCAGCAAACAATATCGACCCGATGAGGGACTGTTTTCATCCGGTTTCTGATGAGGGAATACCATTCCCGATACTGGTATTGGATGGTACCCGTAAAACCACCGGATTTGACGGGTTTAAGCGTGACTGGCCCAACATCATCGTGATGGATGAACCTACTATCCTCAAGGTGGATGAAAGCTGGGAAAAATACGGATTGGGTACCCTGGTACCATCCCCATCCCGAAAATACAGATCATTGTTACTCAATGATGGGGCAATGGTGCAAGAAGGTTTTTGAAATATTTTTGATAAATCTATCTATATTTGTTCTATAAACATTCAGGTATGAAACATCGCTACCTCCTCCTCATTGCCATTATCTTTGTCTTTCTTTCCTCGACGGGAATCCAGGCACAGACGTGTGTTGTGCAGGGAAAGGTAACTGACGAGCAGACCAATGAACCTCTGCCTTTTGTCAATATCGGGATCAAAGGTTTACCTACTGGTACCTTCAGCGACAGCAGAGGATTATACGAGCTTGAAATTACCAGCAGTGATGTTGTACTGATCTTTTCCTGCGTGGGTTATGATAAACAGGAAAAGCATCTTATCGTTGACAACAGGAAGAAATTTTTTCTAGACATCCAGATGACGCCGGTCTCACAGGAGCTGAGCACATTTGTGGTTTCCGGGTCAAAATATGAACAGAAAGTAGAGAATTCCATTTCCACGATCGAAGTGTTGAAATCACAATCCATTTTAGCATCCAATCCCAGCAGTATTGATAAAGCGATCGACAAGATCCCCGGAATTACCATCGTTAACAATGAACCCCAGATCCGCGGTGGAAGCGGATTCAGCTCCGGTCTTGGTAGCCGTGTCATGATAATGGTGGATGATATCCCTGTCCTCAGAGGTGATGCAGGCCGTCCCGACTGGGGTTTTCTTCCCGTGGATGGTGTTGAGCAGATTGAGGTGGTTAAAGGTGCCTCATCGGTTGTCTACGGTTCTTCCGCCATCACCGGGGTCGTCAACATCCGCACGGCCTACCCTACAGACAAACCCGAAACCAAAGTTAATTCTTTCATCGGGGTATACAGCAGACCCGACCGGAGCTATGCTGCGCCATGGACGGGTATGAACCCACTTATCTTTGGGTTATCGTTAACTCATTTGCAGAAAATGGATAATCTCGACGTTGGATTTGGCATCAATCTTTATAGCGACCAGGGATACATTGGCGGCACTCCTAACAAGGTTTTTGATGCGGTACCTGATTCGGTATTCAACAGAGGCGTTTTCACCAAAAGAGGGAAAGTGTTCTTTAACACCCGGGTCCGGAACAAAAAGATTGAAGGGTTGACCTATGGCATTAACGGGAATTTCATGTACAACGAAAATGCGGAAACCTACTTCTGGTATGATGCCGACACCAATCAGTATCGTGCCTACCCTGGTGCTTTATCGCATTTTAAGCAATTCACTTTTTTCGTCGATCCCTTTATAAAATATTTTAATAAAAACGGGAACAGCCATAGCCTGAGAAACCGTATCTATTACGGAAATACGGATGCAAACAACAACCAGTCGAACCGTTATCTTACGGTTTACAACGACTATCAGCATACCCACAGATTTCAGTTGGTGAAGGAACTGGTACTGGTACTTGGGATAACCAATACTTATTCACATTCGTATGGCAAGGTTTTCTCAGGTAAGCTCGATTCCCAGGGAACCACTGCTGCCAATGAGAACGGGGAATATAGTGCTGAGAACCTTTCTGTTTATGCCCAGGTTGAGAAAAAATTCTGGGACCGGCTCACCCTGCTTGTGGGTGGCCGCTGGGAATATTACCAGATCGCCGGAACGGCAGAAAACAGACCTATTTTCAGGGGCGGGTTGAACATGCGGGTTGCCAAAGCTACATTTTTCAGGGCTTCTGTTGGGCAGGGCTACCGGGCACCCAGTATTGGTGAACGATACATCACCACCAATTCCGGCGGATTTGGCTTTTACCCGAATCCCGATCTTAAATCTGAAACCTGCCTTTCGTATGAGGTTGGTGTAAAACAATTATTTAAGGTTGGCAAAGTTGTATGCATGGTGGATATTTCGGGCTTCCTTGAAAATTATAAGAATTACATCGAATTCAATTTCGGGTCCTGGGGAAATAATACGAATATCGCAAAAGATCTCGGTTTCAAGTTCCTGAATATTGGTCCTGCAAGGATCTATGGATATGATTTTACATTTGGCGGAGAAGGGAAGATTGTACGCAATATAGAATTGTCCATGCTCCTGGGTTATACCTATTCCATTCCCATTGCACTTTACCCGGATGAGGTATACTACAGTCATTTTCAAACAGCCACCCAGAGAATCCGTAATTATACTTTTGCAAATACTTCCACTGATACCAGTGGAAATATCCTGAAATATCGCATCCAGAGTCTCTTCAAATCCGACCTACAGCTTACCTATAAAAAAAGATTCTCCATCGGGTTTTCAGGAAAATATTACGGGAATATGAAAAACATTGATATTTTTCTTTACCAGCTGGATGCACCTAAGGCTATGCATTCGGGAATCAAGGAATACAGGGACCAGAATAAAGACGGTAATTTTATTGTTGATATCCGGGTAAGCTATAACATCCGGGATTTTAAATTTTCACTCCTGGTGAATAATTTCTTCAATACGGAATATTCGCTGAGACCAATTACCATTGAATCGCCAAGGACAACTTCTTTGCAAGTTCTTTTACATATTTAACAGATTTATTATTCATTTTAAAAATGTGCATTATGAAAAAAATTATTACACTGGCAGTCTTTGTATTATGCCTTTGTGCATATGGATACGGACAACAAACTGTTTACGGTGGTGATTTTGAATCCTGGAAATTTGATCCAACCTGGAATTATTATGAACCGGATAGCAGTATGTTTTCAACCCTGAACAAAGTTGATACGATACCAATTCCTCCAGGAGTCTCAGCTTACCCTTGTGATACGGCCTATGCCGGAGCCCGTTCAGTCAGACTGGTTACAAGGGAGATTTCCTCTATACCCGTAACAATCCCCGGTGTTATAGGAACACTTAAGCTTCTCATGGCTAGCGGGACGGCCATTCTCGGAATTCCTTATCCTTATGGCACTACTTTACCAATAAGGTTTTCAGGCTGGTATAAATCGTATCCTGTCTCCGGCGACTCTACAGCAGCTGTAGTTATGCTGTCAAAATGGAATTCAACAGCTGTCAATCCTCACCGCGACACCATTGCATACAACCGCCTGGCATTTCATGGAACCGTCACCAACTGGACGGCATTTGATACGGCTGTTACCTACCATGTTCTTTCCACAATACCCGATACCCTCACCCTCCTGCTCTTATCCTGCGCCGGGTTTAATGCCAGCAGTCTGTATGGCAGCGTCGGACGGGTAGGAACGATGGCAATGTTTGATAATGTTAACCTTACCGGCGTAAACGGATTGCCCCTCCAGATTATCCCTTCGGTAAAAGTGAAGCTTTCGCCAAACCCTACCTCCCAATACCTGAAAATTGAACTCGGCAGCAACATCGCAAATGGATATTTTGAGGTGTATGATACCCAGGCAAAATTCATCCGGCAGCATTCCATTAATGGAAACTCAGGCCAGATCAGTGTGAGCGATCTCAGTGCGGGAACATATTATTATAAATTGACCGAAAACAAGAAACTACTTAACTCGGGAACATTCATTGTTGCAAGATAAAACTATCAGAACTTTTTATGAACGAAATTAAAACCTCTCAGATGGCAATGGACCTGGAAGACAGGTATGGTGCACACAATTATCATCCATTGCCGGTTGTTCTTGCCAAAGGACAGGGAATCTTCATGTGGGATGTTGAAGGCAAGAAATATTTTGATTTCTTATCCGCTTACTCTGCCGTCAACCAGGGCCATTGCCACCCGAAAATCATCCAGGCGATGATCGACCAGGCAAACACCCTGGAACTGACCTCGCGGGCCTTTTATAACAATGTGCTCGGCGTCTATGAGAAGTTTGTTACCGAATATTTCGGCTACCAGCGGGTCCTCCCGATGAATACGGGAGCCGAAGGTGATGAAACTGCGCTGAAACTGACCCGTAAATGGGCCTACAAAATTAAAGGTGTTCCGGAAAATCAGGCCAAAATTATCTGTTGCGAAAACAATTTTCATGGCCGAACCATCTCTGTTGTATCCATGTCAACCGATCCCCAGGCCAGGAACGACTTCGGTCCGTTTACGCCTGGGTTTGTCACCATTCCCTACAATGACCTGAAAGCGCTGGAAAAAGCGCTGGAAGATCATACCGTTGCCGGATTTCTTGTGGAACCAATCCAGGGGGAAGCAGGCGTGTTTGTTCCGGATGAAGGTTACCTGAAAAAGGCGTATGAAATGTGTAAGGCAAAGAATGTTTTATTCATTGCCGATGAAGTACAAACCGGGATTGCACGTACAGGTAAACTGCTTGCCTGCGACTGGGAAAGTGTTCGTCCCGATGTGCTGATCCTCGGAAAAGCTTTGTCAGGAGGAATTTACCCGATATCTGCCGTGCTGGCCGATGACGCCATTATGCTGGTGATCAAGCCCGGCGAACATGGATCCACCTTCGGAGGAAACCCGGTTGCCAGCCGAGTTGCCATTGCAGCGCTGGAAGTGATCCGGGATGAAAAACTTGCAGAAAATGCCTACAAAATGGGCGTGATTTTCAGGGGAGAACTGGAGAAAATCAATTCACCAATGGTCGAACTTGTCAGGGGTAAGGGATTGCTCAACGCAGCAGTTATCAGACCGATGAAAGAAAAAACCGCATGGGATGTATGTCTCAAAATGCGCGACAACGGACTGCTGGCAAAACCCACCCACGATCACATCATCCGCTTTGCACCGCCGCTGGTCATCAACGAAGCACAGGTAAGGGAAGCTGTTGAGATCATCCGCGTTTCGCTGAAATCATTCGAATAAGGTTATTCCTCACACATAACCCAAACCCCCACTTCGCGTAACGCGTAACGCGTTACGTCTTTTAAAAGGTTGCCTGTAACTTCAGGTTGAATTGCCTCGGGGTAAGATAATTCGGAACGGCATACTGACGGTTGTTGATATCGGTGATCCACAGGTACGAAACCGTATTACTGATCTGCAGCAGGTTGAATACTTCCAGTGAGATCCACATGGAATGAAAAACCCGGAAAGGATTCTTTTTCGAAAATGTTGTGTTTCCCCCGATTATCTGTTTTGATAATCCGATATCCACACGACGGTAAGGCGGTATGCGCAGAGTTTGCTGGTTCTTTGGTGCGTTTGGAGGGCCGAATGGCAGGCCGGTCCCATAAAACAGTGTCAGGTTCATCCGCCAGGAAGGATAATGCGGAATATAATCCTGGAAGAAGATGCTGAGGTTTACGCGCTGGTCGGTAGGGCGGGGAATCCAGTCGCCGTTGATGTTTTCTTCGGTCTTCATGATCGACAGGCTGGCCCAGCTTTCGATCCCTTTCACAAATTCCCCGTTCACCCTGAAGTCGACGCCGGTGGCATATCCGAAGGCATCGTTTGTACCATAATAACGGATCTTCAGGTTATCGATGGAATAGGGGATAAGGTTATTGATGTATTTGTAATATGCTTCTCCCACAAATTTGAAAGGACGCCCCCAGGCATTGAAATAAAGATCGCTGCCTGCCACCACCTGCATCGCCCGCTGCGCTTTCAGCCCTGCAACGATGTTACCCCTCAAGTCTGTAAGTTCACGGAAAGATGGCGGCTGTGAATAATATCCTCCCGAAACGCGAAAAACGACATCCTTCTTCCAATGTGGCTGGAAGGAAATATTGACCCTCGGATCCAGCAGGAACTGGTGGTTATAATCCCAGTACATTGAACGCAACCCGGCCGTAAGGGCTACATCATTCTTTTCATTGTTAAAGGTCCATGTATTCTGAAGAAATGCCGAATAGCGGTTCGACTCTTCCCGGTTCTTGGTTTTAATGGCATCAAACAGCAGAAGGGAATCATGGGGCGGAGTTTGTGAACCGAGCGAATCAAGCGGCCGCGGCAAGGAATATCCGGCCGAATCCTGCATCTCCCATTCATTGACAACATAATTGAAAAACTCATGTTGGTATTTGACGCCCCATAGCGTCAGGTTGTTCTTCTTCTCATAAGTGCCCCGGTGTTCAAGGTTGAAAACAGTTCCTTCCAGTGAATTCCGCGCATGGTTCAGGAAGGCACCTACTCCCAGCGCTTCGGTTACCTGCCCGATATTGTTGCTGCCCTGGTTGACCTCGAGCTTCCCGAGCCAGTATTCGGCAGAAATATCATAGGTTTCATATTCGAAAGTCTGGTAGCCGGAGGCGGTGAATTTCAACCGTAACTCCGGGGTCGGCTTATAGGTTGCGGTCAGCGCACCGAGCCAGTTTTGGTAACTGTCAACCTCCTGCCCGTCGAAGAAGATGGTGAGTTTATATGCTTCTCCGATAGTCCCGAAGCTGGTTTCCCGGGTTTGAGGGATCAGTTTGAAGGAGTTGTTTGAATAGGTTCCCAGGGCGGAGATTTCCCATTTTTTGCTGATCTCATAATTAAGTAGAGCCTGGAAATCGAAATACTTGGGTTTGTAATCGCCTTTGGTATCGAGCCCTTTCAGGAAATAGGAATTGGATTTATACCGTGCTCCCAGGAGGTAAGAGAATTTTTTTGTGATCGTACCTTCCAGGTGAGCATTTGCGCCCAGCAGGCTGATGTCAAATGATCCTGCAAAGGAAGTAGGTCGTTTGTACTTGATATCCAGCACCGACGACATCTTGTCCCCGAACCGGGCATCAAATCCTCCGGCCGAAAACGAAATGGATGAGACAAGATCGGGATTGAGGAAACTCAGTCCTTCCTGTTGCCCCGAACGGACCAGGAATGGGCGGTAGATCTCGATATCGTTGACAAATACCAGGTTTTCATCATAGTTCCCACCTCTGACCGAATAGGTCGAACTGAGCTCATTCCGCGAAGAAACTCCGGGCATGGTCTTGATCAGGTCCTCGATGCCGGCATTGGCGGAAGGGATGAGGGTAATGGTCTTGGGATCGATCCGGTTGAAAGTATTGGTGCGCAGCTGCTGATCTTTCACTTCGATTGAAGGAAGCGAGGTAGAGGTTTGGGTAAGGGTTTGCCGGATCTCTTTCCGTTCGCCGGGTTTCAGGACAAGTTCAACGGTTTCCGTTTCAAAGCCGATAAAGGTAAAAGTGACGGTGATCTTCTTCCCGGAAGGAGCCTGAAGCTCGAAATTTCCTTTTTTATCGGATGTGGTGCCTCCCGGTAGGCCGGCAAGGGTGATGTTTGCATTCACGATCCCCTGCTGGTCGGTATCGGTGACCCGTCCAAAGACCACGGCCGTTTGCTGGGCAGACACGCTCCTTGCGGTGAGCCATAATAGGCATAGGAAAGTATGAACAACAATCTTTCTCAAAGGACGGCTCACTCGTTGGAGGTTGGTTTGGGTTTTTTCCTTTTGAAATCACCATCCTTCCAGGCTTTGATGAATTTTGCCCAGGCAAATGGGTTCAAAAAATTGAACGGTTGCTGTTGGCCGAAGTAATACAATTTGCTGGTCTGGTTCTCAATGTAGTTGTTGTAGTTCATACTTGCATCCATCGGGTAATCCCTCACCCGGACCATGATCTGGTCGGCATCCAGGTTTTTCCGGGCCCGTTCAAGGTCGTCATCCGGCACTTTGGCATTGATAAAAGCGCGCTTAAAATCTTCCAATGTCGGCCAGGGGAAAATATATGCTACAGGGAGCGTAAGGGTGTCGCCGGTCATCAGCTGGATGAGGGAGTACCTCGATTTTGTGATTGTGTCGGGTATGATGAAGGAAGCCGGTTTAAATCCAAGGGCATTAAACAGGATGGTATCTTGTTTATGTGCAACGAAAGAAAAGTATCCCAAAATATCGCTGTTGGTTCCCCGGTTCGTGTTTTTAATGATGATCTTGGTATAGGGAACGGCGGTGAGGCTGTCGGAGGTGATGGTAACGCCTGAAAACTGGACCAGGTTTTCATTGTTTACCTGTGCATTAAGAAGGTTGGACAGAACCAGTAAGAGGATAAAGGTCAGGATTTCGGCAGCCGGTTTCTTCATTCCATAAAAATTTCTGAGGATAACTCTTTGAAATAACGCATAAAAAACGAAAATACGCAGTTTTTATTTCTTCTCCAAAGGATAAAAAAAATGCTGTTACAAGGCGTAACAGCATTTTATATCGTGAATGATCCGGTTATTTCGTAAGAAAGCCTTTTTTACGTGCTTCTTTCAGGCAGGCCGAAATTCCTTTCTTGTTAATCGTGCGGATTCCCTGAGCAGAAACTTTTATAGTGATGTATTTATCTTCTTCTGGGATGTAAAATTTCTTTGTTTGCAGGTTAGGATAAAATTTCCGCTTGGTTTTAATGTTGGAATGGGAAACACTGTTTCCTCCCATTACTGCTTTACCTGTTATCTGGCAAACTCTTGACATGGTATGTGATTTATGATGCTCTTTTTAAAATGGAGTGCAAAATTCGGAAAAATATTTGAATTTACAAAGAGAAAAGTGTTTTTACTTGGGAGAATGTGAAATCTAGGGGGAAATGAACTGGCGGATTAGTGAATTGGTGGGTTGATGAGTCGTTGAATATGTTGCCTTATCGTATTATTTATTACAAATAATTTTCATTAGGTTGGGTTGAAAATCAGAAGATAAGCCCCACCTTAAGGTTGATAAAGTGGGCGTCACGGGTTGCCTTGCTTTCCACACCATTGTTTACCTGCCATTGCCTGGTTTGCTGAAAGTGGTATCCTAAAGATAAAACCATTATTTGCTTTGTACTGATCCTGAATTTTGCACCTGCCCCGATCGCGGCCATGGCGCCACCGAGACCAACCCCCGGAGTACCATTCATCCAGCCAAGGGAATAACCTGTGTTAAAATATAAAAACGGAGAATTAACTTTTTTGATAATGTTGACTCTTAAGTCCAGATAAATGGGTAAAAAAATTCTGTAATTCCAGACATCCAGTCCAGCCCCGATCCCCAATTGAATAGTCGGGGTGATGGTAATGCCATTAAAGACGGACAGCATTACCGAATATTGACCCTGTGCAGTATCCTTATACCTGTCAAGCCCTTCCAATAACCCCAATCCAAAGTTAAACTCTCCTATAAATGTGTACCCCGATGTTTTAACTCCATTCTCATAATTTTTAAATATTCCTTCGGGGGTATTCTCCTTTCTGATCAATTTAACATCTATCATTTGTATCTCCAAAGTATCCTTACCAATAAAAGAAATTTTAAGTGATTTCCCGGGAATCAGTTCAACGATCTTCCCCCGGAAAAAAGTCCCGTTATTCAGGTAAACAACATCATCCTGCGAGTTCTGGGAGTGGAGCTGTAATTCCAACAATATTGTGAAGACAAGGATCAGGAAATTATGTAATGACATATTTTGAACATGCTAGAATGAAAGATGGTTTTGTCTGTTTTTTGATATCCTGTCCAATCGTGCAGATATATGAAGAGAAAATCGAAATAGTAAAATTATAATGTTTTTTAATACACATTCCCGACTTTTTGTCTGATACTGCCTCGTAACTAACGGCGGTTCGTTAGGCGTAGTAAATTTTTCTAGTCAGTCTTTTATTCGTTCATCATTGCAATTGCTCTGACTGGTGATCCATCTGCATTTTCAACATTCAAAGGTAAACATTGAAACGAAAAAGCACAGTCTGGAAGTTTATCTAAATTAGTCAGGTTCTCAATTAATAATATCTCTTTCTCTAATAGAATAAAATGGTTTGGTAAGGTTTCTGAGGTGACTTTTTTTGCTGAGATAACTTTGTCTACCGAGAAAGCATCAAACCCAATACCTTTAAGTTTGAATTTTGTTAACCACTGTGCCGCTTCTCTGGTTGGAACAGGACAGTCGTCAAAATAGTCTTTGGTGTTCCATTTATACTGCCAGCCGGTAAAAAAGAGGATGAAATCAATTTGAGTTATTTTGTCTTCAAATGTTTGAAGGTATTTCAGGCTTATTTCATGTTTGTCCTGACAAGGGATTACAATTGCGTTACCAATAAATTTGTCTAGTGAAAACTGATCAATCGATTTTGCGTTTCTCAAGATATGACATGGGGCATCAATATGAGTTCCTGTATGAGTAACCACTGTCATTTTAAGTTCAGTAAATCCATGTTTCTCAACAGTATTGAGAACTTCAAATTTAGGACCAACAGTATCAGGGTAAACCGTCATTTTCTCGTTCAGAATATGAGTAAGATCTATTAATTTATTTTGCATAATTTGATTTTAATATTTTACCAACTGATTGCGGAATATTGGTAGCGGTCGATTGTTGTTCCTTATAAAATTATTCTCAATAGTGGAAGACGGGCGTCAGTATTGTCTCACGGATTTTTCAGGAACCGCGGCGGTCGCCTGCATTTTGTCCCCTGTTCGTATGCATAGGCAATTTCAATCAATACCGGTTCGCTCCATGCCCGTCCGAAAAAGGAGATGTCCACCGGCAGCTCATCGATAAACCCCATAGGTACCGTAATGGTCGGATACCCGGCAATGGCGGCCCAGGAAGAGCTTCCTCCGAGGTAAAAGTCGCCATTGATCAAATCGGTCTTCCAGGCTGGTGCGCCTGTTGGCGCCATCATTGCATCCAGTTGGTATCGATTCATCAGCAGGTCAATGCCATCCTCCCTGGCTCCTTTCAGCATCTTTGCCAGTTCCGACTTGTACTCAGCCGAAGCGAGGTTGCCTTTCGCATCAGCTTCCTCGAGCAATTGCTGATCAAAGTACCCCAATTCCACCGAATCGGCTTTGTTAAAGGCAATCAGTTCGTGCAGGCTCTTCACCGTGGCATCTTTCCCCAGTAATGTTAAATAGGCGTTGAGCCCATCTTTGAATTCATACAGCATCACCTCGAGGGAGCTTTTCTCCAGTTTGGTGTCAAATTGTTCCTTCAATTCAACCACCTCCGCACCCTGGCTCCTCATCCAGGCAATGGTCTTGTCCATCACTGCATCGACCCTGGGATGGAATCCCATCGCGCTTCTGACCAAACCGATGCGCTTACCTCTAAGTCCATTCTTCAATAAAAAACGGGTATAATCGGTTTGAAAATGGCCGGTAGCCTGCATGGTTTTACTGTCGGCAGGATCAATGCCTGCAAGGGCTCCCAGGCAGATGGCTGCATCGGTCACCGTACGTGCCATGGGTCCGGGAGTATCCTGCGTAAATGAGATGGGAATGATCCCCGAACGGCTTATCAGTCCAACGGTAGGTTTAATTCCAACAATGCCATTATTGTTTGAGGGACAAACGATGGATCCATTGGTTTCAGTGCCGATAGCCATCACACAGAGGTTCGCTGAAACGGCAACTCCTGAGCCGGAACTTGATCCGCATGGGTTTCGGTCGAGGATATAGGGATTTTTGGTTTGGCCTCCTGCCCCGCTCCATCCGCTCGATGATATCTTAGACCTGAAATTAGCCCATTCACTCAGGTTTGATTTACCGATGATCACAGCACCGGCTTCGCGCAGTTTATGTGCAACATAACTATCGGTCGCCGGAAATGAATTCCTGAGTGCGCGGGATCCGGCTGTAGTGGGCATTTTGTCGTGGGTATCGATATTGTCTTTCAGGATAACCGGAATTCCATGGAGTGGGCCACGTATTTTCCCGGAAGCCAGTTCACGGTCGAGTTCAGCGGCAATCTTCAGGGCATCGGGGTTGACCGTGATCACCGAATTGAGTTGTGGGCCGTGGCGATCGATCGAGTCGATCCGGGCAAGATAACCCTTTACCACCTCAGTGATCGTGAACCGGCCTTCTCGGTAACCCTGCTGTAACTGCGTGATGGTGATCTCTTCGGCCCAGTACTTCTTTTCCTCCTGCTTTTTTTGACATGCTGTCAGAATGACCAGGGTGAGGAGGAAAAACCTTGACAAATGGTTTGTTTTCATGGTGCTATAAGTTTTTCTCAATGTTAAGTTATTTTTCTAGCAACTTCACTTTTTCTTTCAATATTTTTAAAGTTAAATTAATTGTTTTCAGGTGAGTTCGGAAAGCAAGGATAGCAAGACGTAAAGTGAATTTTCCGTTCAACATTGTTGAGGTAATAAATACCCTTCCATCTTTCTGCACTTCTTCTACCAATCTTTTGTTAAACAAATCAGGGTCTCCTTTTTTAGGAATATAGCGGTAAGTAACCACAGATAATTCGGGTTCGCATTCAATTTCAAAACCAAGTTTTTGTATTTTCTGATAAAAGTATTTTGTCAATAATAATTTTTCCTCCAAACAAGCTACAAAAGGTTTTGTTCCATGTAATTTTAAAGGCAACCAAAGCCGTAAGCCCCTAAAGTGTTTTGTCAATTCAGGAGATAAATCAGCAGGCGAATACTCATCCGTAGAGCTTAATGCATCTTGCATGTAGTTGGCAAGGTAGGAATGCGATTTTTTCATTTGGCTGATATCCTTTATCAATACTGCTCCCGAGCCATAGGGTAAAAACAATCCTTTGTGCGGATCAATACTGATGGAATCAGATTTCTCAATGCCGGTCAATTTTTTCTTTCCTTCATTTGTCAAAATAAAAAATCCCCCATAAGCTGCATCCACATGAAACCAAAGCTTATGTCGTATGGCAATGTTCGCGATTTCATTTAAAGGGTCAATGGCTCCAACATCTGTTGTCCCTGCCGAAGCTATGATCAGACAAGGGTTTAATCCGTTCTTTTTATCTTTCTTAATTAAGTTTTCCAATTCGCTGGCAACAATTCTATATGCCGAATCCAGCTTAATATATCTTAAAATACATTCATTCAAACCGGCAATACGGATGGCTTTTTGCACAGAATGATGTGCCTGTTGCGAAAGATAAATTACCGATTTAGTAATGTTTTTAGAGTTGATTTCTTTAGCATCCCTTGCTGTTACTATAGCAATAAGGTTTGCAATACTTCCTCCGGAAGTAAGATTTCCAGCGGCATTTCTAGGATAGCCTAAAATTTTTAACATCCAGGCAATTAACATATTTTCCATACGCACAGCACCGGGCGAAGCAAAAAATATTCCCGCAAACCGGTTGGTTATATCTGCCAGATAATCGCCAAGCGCCGAATAATAAATTCCTCCTCCCGGAATATATCCTAAATGCCCACCAGAAGCAGGATTCAAACCTTGCGAATCAACATTTTGTTTTATTAAGTTTAGTGCTTCGACAATATTGATAGGATGTTCGGAAATAGGAGAGTTAAGTAATGCAATTCCTTTGTCGGCTTTGGTTTCGTAAGCTTTTAATTTTTCAATTTGTTTTAAAAAATCTTCGCTGTATGAAATTACTTTTTTTCGTGTTGCTTTTCTTTGTCGCGCTGTGGGCTCAAGCTGACGCGAAATAATTTCGAGCTCTTTCAGTTTGTGTATCATAGAATACAAATTAATTTTTTTTTGCACTGACCATCTATCCAAATTAACTTGCCCACCTTGCAGGCTACCGGTTTATTAGGGCTATAACATTTTTAAGGGAAGATTTTGTAGATATCTTTCCTGTGTGCTATTATAATAAATCTTATTGTACTTCTATCAATGGATTCAAAGCCTAGTCTATAGTCCCCAATTCTTATTCTGAAATATTTTGGGAAACCAGTAAGCTTTTTAATGTTCGATAGCTCAGTGAGAGATTTTGCGGTTTCAATTTGAATAATAATTCCTTCAAGGCGTTTTAGGATTATTGGATTTTTTATTCGATCCAAAGATTTTTCAAACGACCTATCGAATTCAATATTCATTTTTTATGAAGTTTTTTAATAATTGAGGCCCGGCTTACTGTTTTTCCGGTTTTTGTTTTATCCATAAGATAACCCAATGATAAATCCTCATATTGATCATCATTGATATTAAGGACATTTGCTCCCAGCTTTTTTGCCAATTCCTTAAGAATTTTATTACTTTGATGATCTGCTTTTATTACTAATGCACTCATAACAATTTTTTTTGTAAAAATAGCAAAATTTTATAAGACTTCTCCCTGGATCTATACTTAATCCTTCAACCAGTTGAAAGCATCGAGGTGGATGAGATCGTCCATGATTTTGTGATAAAAGTCCCGCTTTAAGTTTGAATTTTCGTTTTCATGTTTAGTCGCTTCTGCAGAATTGCAAATTCTGCGATGTTCCGAGCGGCATTGCAAATACCGCTCAGCTGGGGATTTCTATTCTATTGGTTTTTCTTGTATTGGCCATCTCCACGCATACCAAATAATTAGTAAATGAAAAATTGCTTCAATTGATTGATAATAGATATAGTAGTACCATATTTTGCCTGGCACAAAACGTATAATGATTATAAGTGCTATATGTAGAAAACTAACAATAATGTTTACCCTTCGGTTTATGCTAGGCTTTAAAATAAGCGAGAGTAAAATCATAATTGCTGGAATAGACATTAATATTGCAGCTGCAAATAAAAAACTTTGATTAATTGTCATTCCAGCTACGATACCTGAAATAATCTGTTCGGGAATTTCAGGTTGAAACAGTGTTTTAATGTCAGCATAAACATAGATAAACATTACTGCAATCCATAAAGCTGACAGTATTATCTTTACATTAACCTTTTCATTTTGAAGTATTTTTTTGGTATTCATAAAGCATCTCCTTTAATTTATTTATCTCTCAAGCATTTCGCACAACGGTCGCGGCTATGAGCAGTGGCGGATTACGGAGCTGCGTCTGTATCCTACGTGCCGAACTTGCTGCGAGACGAGACGTTGAACACGCTACAAACCCCGCCATTGCTTATGAGCCGTTGTTAGCGGCTGTTTTTATTTTCAAGGTTTAATGTTTCTATCATTTTCTCCAACTCTTGAACTTTGTCTTTTTGACTACGGTTACTAAACTGTCGTTTTTCCAATAAAAATTCTTTGTCAAGTCGCTCTTTAATTGGCTTTTTTGAATTGTCAGAAAGAGGAAGTTTGTCGTTTGATAGTATAGCCAACAACGAATACAAGTTATCGTAATTGTCTATTAGTGCTTGCTCGTAGTATTCTTTGACATCTGAGAAAATTTGATTGGCAACTAAAAATAACAAATGCAACGGCATTTGATAATATTCAGAGTTGTCAATATGAGAATATCTGTCCTGTGTTAAAATATGATTCAGTAATTCTTTGAAAAATAATTCTTTCTGGGTTTTATTTTTGAATGCGGATTCGTTTTCAAACAGCAATGCAACACCCGAACAAATGAAAGATTCCTTTTCTAATGGTGAAAAATCAATTTTTGAAGGATTCCAACCTTGATGAATAGTTTTGAATTTATTGATTAACTCTTTTGCCCTTTCAATAGGTTTGTCTTGTTGGCTTAGTATGAAACCTAAGCCTTTTAGGGCAGACCAATAAGGTTCAGCATATGTTCTGTCCCAAAAGAATTTGTCAGAAGAAACATAATTTGTCATTGCTTCAAGCAAAGTTGAAGCAATTTTTTTATCCTTTTTATCTCTGATAACTTCTACATAGAAATTGAACTTTTGTAAGTTGAACGATTGCAATTCTGAACTCAAAAGTTCAACAGATTTTTCCTTGTATGTTTCTGTTAATAATTTTATTTCCGAATTGTAAATGTCGTTTGGTCTGAATTGACGACTATTTGTTCTTGGTTTGTAACTAAAAATCCAATCTTCAATCTCTGAATTTGATAGTTTTTGTTTCAAAGATTGAATTATGTTCTCGTAGTTCTTTTTCTTTTCTTCAAGCCATTCTTTTTGTTGCTCAACTCCTTTTTCAAAAAACTGTTTGTTTCTTTCGTTTTTTCTTTCAGAATCTTCATAAATAG